>CAJOGF010000222.1 GCA_905233995.1 uncultured Bacteroidales bacterium
AAAAACCGACAAAGAGAACTTGGATTTGAGCGGTGGAAGAAGCCAAAACAAGGAGATTCTGTCATTTTCTGTTTTTGAGAAAATATATATAAACAATACAAAAATAGACAATTCTCAATATACCATCATTTTAATCAGAGAACTATCCGATAGTCACTACGGAAGATTGTTGGTTAGTTATGCCCCCTACATACGATACAACGGTGTTGCCAATTCGGAGGCTATTGATAAAATGCGTAATATATTGGGGTGTATGCAGAATGGTTGTTGGTTTGTATATGAGATTTCTATACAGAATCAGGACGAACTGCATTTTTCTGCTGTTGTTGTTGATAAATCCAATCCTGTAAATTATAAAATGACAAGTCAAGAGCGGTCAAAACTTTGGAAAAATTTGGTTTTTAATGAGGAAAACTCCAAAAGATTTTCCTCATTTTCTCCCGTCCAACGCATCTTCTTTGGCACGCCGGGCAGCGGAAAGTCGCACAAAATCAAAGAAGTTACCCAAGACGGAAAAGTGTTCCGAACCACATTCCACCCCGACTATGATTTTTCGACGTTTGTGGGTTGTTACAAGCCCGTAAAAGAAAACGATGAAATTACATACAACTTTGTGCCACAATGTTTTACAAATGCCTATGCCTATGCTTGGAAGAATCCTGATAAAAATGTTTATCTTATTATCGAGGAAATCAACCGTGGTAACTGCGCACAGATTTTCGGAGATGTGTTCCAACTTTTGGACAGAAACGAGAACGGCTTTTCGGATTATCCAATTCAGCCCAACAAAGATTTAGGCAACTATCTTGCAGAGGAATTGGACGGAATTTTTGACGGAAATATTGTTTTGCCGCCAAACTTCAACATTATTGCGAGCATGAACACTTCTGACCAAAGTCTTTTCCCGATGGACAGCGCATTCAAAAGACGTTGGGATTGGGAGTATGTTCCAATTGATTATCAGAATGAAACGTCAAATAAATTCACAATAAACCTTTCAGACACAAAATATTCTTGGACGAAATTTTTGTTGGCTGTCAACGCTAAAATCAAAGACGTAACCGACAGCGAAGACAAACAAATGGGCAATTTCTTTATCAAGAAAAGCGTTGAAACAGAGGATTTTATCTCAAAAGTAATGTTTTATCTTTGGGCTGAAATCTGCAAGGACGAATACAACACAGACAAAAACATTTTCAGAAATGCTGACAATGACGACAAAGAATTTTCATTCAACGAACTATCCGAAAACAAAGAAGAATTGTTGAAAGGATTTTTCCAATATATTGGCATCGAACCCGAAAAGGACTAATAATTTTTTATATGAAAATTCTTTTTGAAGGTTTTGTATATCCAGTGCAAACGTTGCAAAGCATCTTGAAAAATGATTTGCTTTTCGCATCGTCGGAATCAAAAGCAGTAACATCATACGTGGGTTATTATTTCGATGAGGAGTTGGGCGATTCGGTTTTTATATTGCCAAAAGTGTTTATTAACGCAGAAAACTTAGCCTTCGAAAAATTTTCACCATTGGAAATCATTGATTTAGAAAATGATTCTAATTCGATAAAGCATTCAGAGCATTATGCACAACTTTTTGAATTATCGGTTTGGCTATACAAGTCGATTGAAAGATTCAACTTCCGACATCCGTATAATAATGTTGCGTCCACTAAAAATATCCAAAATGCCTTGAATGCAAAAGGTGGAAATCAAGAAACATATTTGGATATTATTTTATCACTTTTGGAGTTTTATAAACAAAACAAAAATCTGTTTACTTTCATATACAAAGAATCCAAATCGGGAAATCATAAAATCAATTGGGAAAAGACTTTTGCGAAAGAAACGCCAATTTTTAATGGTTCAGTTCCGATTTACACCAATCTTTCTGCCCAAAAGAAGACTTTTAATTTTGACGAACAATTATTGGTGCTATTTTATTCGTCGTTAGAATATCTGAAACTTAAATACAATTTTAAATTGTCAGATTATCAAGGATTTGAGCCGATTAAGCATAGAGAATTTTCTTCGCTTTTATCATCGGGCAAGGCTTTGAAAATCTTGAAAAAAATCCGTAAAAACTATTTTTCAGACCGTCTTGTAAGTCTTTGGAACTTGCTCTACATTTTTTTTGACAAAACGGAAAGGATTCTCAACCGTCGTTATCGCGAGGAAATGCTATTAATCAAAAATTTCAGCGAGGTTTTTGAAGATATAATTGATTGTTTGATAAGCGACAACGATATTCCCGAAGGTCTAAAAAATCAGAAAGACGGCAAACTAATCGACCATATTTACCGAAATCCGTCCTTGACAAATTCAGAAAACGACATTTACTTTATCGGTGACAGCAAGTATTACAAAGAAACAACTGAAATCGGTGAAAACTCTGTATATAAACAATTTACGTATGCAAAAAACGTAATTCAGTATAATATTGACATTTTTAATTCAGGAAAGTCGGTTGGCAAAATGCGTTACCGTGACAATCTAACGGAAGGATACGATATTACACCGAATTTCTTTATTAGGGGCAAGATTTTTGATGATTTTATCAAGTTGGATGACACTCGCAATATGGTTAACCGTCATTTCAATAACCGACTTTTTGACCGCGACACTTTAATTTTGCTTACTTACGACATAAACTTTTTAAAAGTATTATCGGCGTATGTGCTTAACAGTGAGAAACTTTACCGCGATAAAATTCGCAATATGTTTCGTCGCCATATTGTTGAATATTTCAACAAAAAATTTGAATTTTACAAGATTTTTCCAAAGTCGTCTTTGGCGGATTTTGTCAACAATAATTTCCGAAAATATATAGGCAAAATGTTTTGTCCAAAAGATGACGAAAATTTTATTTGGTTTGCTTTTGAAAAAGGTTCGGCAGATTTTTCTGAAATCAAAGGAGATGTTGAAATAGAAAAATCAGTCGTAGAATAACCAAAATTCTTAGTCGCAAAGTCAGTTAAAAAAAAATCATTCTTTTCTAAACTCCACTGCATTTACCCCTGCCGACAGTTCTTTTTTGTTGCCGTCGGGGACTGCTTTCATGCCTTTGGGCACGTTGACGGTGGCGTGGTAATATTCGCCGTCGTCCTTGAAACTATATTTCAAAGTGCCGTTGACGGTGGGGATTGAAATTGCGGCCTCCTTAATCGGGCTGAATCTTGGCTCGATGACAGCCTCTTTCCAACCCGCAACAGTGGGACGTATGCCGAGTATCTGTTCGCAAATGTCGGTCAACATGCCGCCGCTCCATGCGTGGTTTGTGGAGCCGCCGCCGTAGCCGCCTTCCTGCCAGCCTTCGTAGAGTGTAGTGTGCAATGTGTCGTCAATCATCGTCCCAAAGCGTTTTTTGAAGCGTTCTAATGCGTAGTCGCTGTGTCCCATCTGCATAAGTGCCTCATATACATATTTTTCCATGTAAGGGCTGGCATATTCTTGAGACTTGAAAACTTCATAAATGCGCTGATATTTCGAGGTGTCGGCAAGTCCGCTTACAACAGCCATGGCCTGCACACGGTCGTCGGTGGCTCCATGGTACGATGGATGTCGGTAGGCGTATCCGTTCCAACAACGGTTGAAAGCCGCCCTTATCGATTGCATTTGCCTTGAATAATCGGCAGTGTCGGCAGTGTGTCCTGTGAGTTGGGCTATGTTGACGGCAGATTTCAATGCGAGGTAATGCCAAGCGGCAAGTATCAGGCGCATATCGACATCCGTACCCCAGTCGCCCCACGGCCAGCCGCCGTCCCTGTAGCCTGTAAGTCCGTCCTCGTCGAGCGTCCAAACCTCAAGGTAACGCCGCATGGCGGGATATACATAATTCATTGTGGCTGTGTCGCCGGTGTGCATATAATAATACCAAAAACCGTAGGTGCTTATTGAGGCGAGCGATTGTGCGGGCAGTTCTTGATCCCAATTTTCGGCAGGTATGGGCGAATAGATTACGCCGTTGTCTTTCTGCCAATCTACCAACTGATGTATCGCCTTGCGCATCAACATATTTGCACGTGGCGAGAGTTGGTAGAAACTCTGTCCCATGAGGATAGTGGCATCGCCCCACCATTGGGCGCGTTCACGGTCGGGACAGTCAAAATAATTGTCGCGCATGTTGACGTAGAGAGTGCGCATTGCCTTGTGCCAAAAACGGTTGATTGTCGTGTCGGAACATGAAAACGAACCTTCAAAATCGCAGTCGTAGCCAGTTTCACGGTATCCGATGGCGTGGATTGTTACGTTTGACGATTTCGGATAGATTACCCTCAATATTTCGCCGTTCATCCAGCCGAGAGATTCATATTGCTGACGACCTTGTTTTGTGATGTATTCAGCCCTTACGCACTCGGCACTGCCGCCCCATACGTGGTCGGTTTCAAGGCGAATTGTTGTTGCCCCGTCGGGGTCGGTAAGGTCGATGTATGGGGTCAACTGCATATTGTATGGCAGACGGACGCAGAGTATTATGTTGCCTTGTGTGTCCTCCGTGGTGTCGTAGTTGGAGGTTGACTTAATGCCATAATCTCGCCACTGTGGAATCGGACGTTCTACAAGTTTGCCCCATGCGCCAGAGTTCCATGTGCCGATTTCGAGTGATGGGCGAAGGTCGCTTTGGTTTTCGAGCCGTGCGTCGTAACGGATGTTGGATTCCGACAACCTGAAATTCGTATATGGCTCGCCGCAGGTCTGATATGCTTTTAGGCGTTGGCTCAGCCATGAAGAGTCGCTGCAAAGTCTGATTGACGGCGAATCGAAGATGACGCCCGATTGTCCGCTGTTGATGTGGGAGAACCCCGGCTTGCCGAAGTAACACAGCAGCAGCCGCACGTCGTTATGTCCTTTTTGGAGATATGGCGCAAGGTCAATATTGTCGTAGTACGTGTCTGTGCGGTTGGGTCCGCGTTTGAGCGAACCTTCAAACACTGTCAGCTTGCCGTTGACCCAAAGCCAATATTTGGAATCGGCGGCAATTATGGTTTCGGCTTTCTTGGGTTTCTTGGCAAGATTGAAATCTTTGCGGAACTCAATCCATGTGTTTGTGCTGTTGCGTTCTGCATCGTTTGCAGTAATCCAACGAGCCTGTTGCGCCGCTGCAACCATCGTTGCGGCTACAAATATCAAGGTCAAGATATAATGTTTCATAATCGCGTGTGTTGGTTTGTGTTACAAAAATACAAAACTTAATTTTATATGGTGTATTGAAGTGTTTCACAAAAGTATTAATTTGTAACAGACCATAAATTTTTTTTGTCAATATTCCATTGATTTGTTAATTTTGCGACATCACAAACCAATGGAATATAATGACACGAATCACGACATATTTATTATTGTT
>CAJOGF010000223.1 GCA_905233995.1 uncultured Bacteroidales bacterium
CCAACGTCCCCAGCAAAAGACATGGAACATAGTTGTAATCGTTTTTGGAGTTAATGTTTTTGCAAATATAGCAATAAATTTATAGGTTTTGCAATTTTTTTTACACAGAATTTTCAAACCATAAATTACTCAAGTTTCGCAGGGGATTTTTTTTAACACGGAAAGCACTGAATACACGGAAAACCAATGATATAAAATCAAAGTTGCGGAAAATACATATATTTTCCACAATCGGAAAACACGGAAATTGCATACATTACCCTCTTGAAATTTTTAGTTCTGTGTTTTCCGTTTTATAAAAAACAACAAGTTGTTTTTTTTAATCTGAGATTTAAAAATTCTGTGCTTTCCGTGTGTTCCGTGTTTAGAAAATATCACTTAAGGCGTTAATAATTAATCAGCAATCCGTGGTGCGCACGCTCCGAATATTTTTTCCGTGCCTTTTCGACGAAAGTTTTTAGCCGTTCGCAATTGAGGATTCCAGGGGTGAAACTGCGCCACGAGAGTTCGGCTATTTTTGAGATTGCGTCTGGGTCTTTGTAAAAATTCACGGGAATTTTTTTGTCGATAGTTCCGCCGCCATAGTTGCCCGCCGACGTGCCGGGGCAGAAGTTGTCCATGCGCAGGTTTACCTCTTTGGTGTAAAACTCAATGGTGAGCACATCGAGGCCAGGGTAAGTGCCGGAATCGCCGTTGCGGTCTATCTCAAAATCCATTGGCAAAAATCCGAGATGATGTTGCATGGCAAACTCTTCGGCGTAGGTGTCAAAATCGCCACGGACAATCACGTGGTTGTGGTGTAAGAGTTTGGCAGCCTCTGACGAAACGCCGATTTCCTCCACCGACAATCCTATCGCCAATTCTTCCAAATGCGGAATGCGTTCCAAAAAGCCCGTTTCCACACGTTTGATGTCGTCATCGAGATAGAACCACACGTTCCTTCTCGAGAGGAGTTTGTCGTCGGCATCTTCGGCACGGAGAACCGTTCCACCGTATGCCTTGGTCCAATCGCCAAAAAGAGAAATGTTCATAATGGTTGATGTATCTTCAAGTTTTTCGTCAAAGACTTCTTTACGCTGCATTTTTCCGATAATCAATTACGGAGATTTCTTTGTGCAGCATTTTTGCGGCATTAGTTTAATCTAAATTGCAGAAAAATAATTCGTTTAATTCGTTTAATTCGTTTAATTCGGTGTTAAAAAAACGACCCATCATTTCTTTACAAACTCGCCTTTGTCAAAGTCGAATTCGAGTTCTGAGATGAGTTTGCCTTTGTCGTAAGCCACAAAATCGTCGCCATCGAAATGATATGGACCAGAGTGGGCGTTCATAATGCCTTTTAAAGCATTGGCAAGCACGGGTTCGAGCGGAACTTCTTGAAAACCTAACTGTCCATATTTATAGGCAGTTACGGTATAGTTTTCATCGTCGTTGTAGTCAGCAACATAAATTTTGAAATCTCTGCCGAGTTCGAGGGGGTAAAACATTACCTCGTAATGAGTTGCGCCCTTGAATGACAAGCCCTCGATTGTTACAACATTGTCTTTTACACTGACCTTCTCTTGTTGAGCAAATGGATCGATTTCTTGGTCTTCTTTGAGGTCGCTCCAAAGGTCTTTGCACATATCGATACGAGCCTGAGTGGGGGAGTCGCCAAGTTGTTCGTCGTCGTCATCGTATTCTTCTTCATCGTAGTCAGGATCCACATCCGGCAGAACGCCTTCTTCCATAGTTTTTTGATACTCCTCGTCGGTGGGATAGTTGATGAACATTTTGCGTTTCAGGTTTTTCCACGAATGAAAATCAACATCGTAATAACCACAATTATTAATATTCAGATTTGCCCTGCGGTCTTTTTCGAGTACGTCGTTCCAATCGTCGGGAAAACCAGTGGTGACCTCCCACTGCAAACGCGGAATGTTTCCGTTAGGCTTTGTCATAAAAATCCAGTTGTAACCCTCTGCATAGACCGATTCATTGTCGGAAAGTGGATAGATTTCCAAATCCACGCTCTTTGTGCCGTCGTTGACTGTTACCGTGGTGCCTTTGATGCTGATTTTCCTGGCGTTTGCGATGATTTCTGATGCAGTAATGGCATCTTTGAAACTATATGCCGTGAACATTTTTGTGTCGAAAACAAGTTCAGGCATGGGCTTTGAAACCGGATAGTTGGCAAAATATTGCCTTTTAAGTCCTTGAATGTCATCAATTTCGCAAGCATGAGTAAACATTCGCTGTTTGTCTTCTTTGGTGTCAAAATAACAGAGGTTGTCATCGAACTGGTCTGGTTCTCCATAAATCTCGGTCAAATGGCTCATTACTGTTATTTGCTTGTAATCAGCGGCTTGAACATCACATTTGGAAACTGCAAAAATCCATTCGTATTTTTTGAACTCGACTTTTTCGCAACTTTTGTCGCGGTCGATTTTGTAAGCCAAGTCTTTGCCATCCTGAGTGATATACAAAGTGTCGGCAGTGATTTTGAGTCCAGTGATATTTGGGCACTCGTTCGACCATTTGTGAAGTTTCACAATTGCTTGCTCTTGGCTTTTGGATTCAACGGCAGTAGAATCGGTGTTAGCATTGTTGTTAGAGTTGACACCGCCGCCGCACGATGCCAACATCGCAGCACACGCCAATAGGAATAGTGATATTTTTTTCATCATTAAGAGTTTTTTTGTTGTTTGTCGCTGCCAAAGATAACGTTTTTTTGAGGAAATGAAAAAAAATTTTTTTTGTTCGGTGTTAAAAAAATAACGAATTAGGCTTTTATCACCTTAATTCCCCACGCCACTGCCAATGCGCCAACGACTGACAGTATGCTGGTTATATAGAATAAAGGTTCCGTCATATTTGGAGTTTGATTAAACACAAAAAGATGCTGTGGCATATCGTAAAAACGAATTTTGCAATTAATTTTGTAATATTAAAAAAAAATTCTACCTTTGCGACATAACAAAAACAGACTTCCTATGGCACAACTGATTGCAAATCCCATATACGACTCTGCATTCAAATATATGATGCAGAACGAAAGA
>CAJOGF010000224.1 GCA_905233995.1 uncultured Bacteroidales bacterium
CTTTGGATGAGATTCATCAGAGATTGCCAGAATTAGATTCAAAAGAACTTATAAAGTCGGGATTTAGAATAGCAAGACCTGTAATTGGTTCAATGACAACAACTTTGCTGTTTGCATATTCAGGCGGTTTTATGTTTGCTTTTATGGCGTTTATGACAAAGGGAATGCCTTTTGTGTGTATTTTCAGTTCTAATTATATTTCAGCAGAGTTTCTTCATACTATGGTTGGAAGTTTGGGATTGGTTTTGACAGCACCTTTGACGGCTGTTGTTGGAGGATTTGTCTATGGTTCAAAACGTGTAAAATAAAAAAAGGGAGCGACTTAAAACGCACCGCTACAACCACTTACCCTTGCTGACTTCCGCCCCTGGGGGATTTGTGGGAGCTGGTCGAATAAGACTCCCTTTGTGATTGCAAAAGTAGATGTTATTTTTTTATTGACAAAATTTTTCGATGTTTTTTTGCATATTTTTTTTGAAAAAAATACAATGGCTTATAAAATAGGATGTTATAATCTTTATTAGTAATTATATTGAAATATTAAAACTATCAACGTAATTGTTTATGATATGTAAAATGCTTGTTGTGTAAAACAATGTGTTTCGACGCAAAATTAACAAAAATATTTCGGAAAAATTATTTTATGCGCATTTGTCTATATTTTTAGAAATAACAAATTGTTTGATATGTGTTATTTTTCCCACTCTGTAATCTCGCACTCGTGCTTTTTGGACTCTTCGTCGTAATTGATGGCGACGAAGAGCAATTTGCCCTTGTAATTGTCAAGAGCCTCAAAATATTGTCGGTTTTGAATCTGTTGCAATGCCTTTCCGGTCGATTGGTTGTGTTTCAATTCGATAATCATTGCCGGATGCTCAGGCGATTTCACCACTGGAACATAAACTAAGTCGGCGAAACCCTTTCCCGTTGTGAGTTCCTTGAAACAGTTGTAGTAGTTGAGCGCGTGAACAAAAGCGATATAAACAGCGGCGGCGAGTGCGTTCTCGTTGTTGTAATTGCGGTTTGAAGTAACGTGTAAGTGGGTGTTGTCTAAGGCGTTGGCAACGGCATCGGAATTTTTGAGAAGCGTCTGTTCCAAAAGTTCTTCCGAATCCTTGATTATTTCGTCGGTTTTGGAATAGTCGGGCAAATCTTCCATTGCGTTGTTCCACTCCTTGCGCACCTCCAAATTAGGAATCCTGCAAGTGCCTGTTTTCGCATTATAAGCCAAATATCCGAGATGGATGAGGTATGTGAAGACGTCGTCTTTGGTACGGAAATCTGTCATCGTGTTCATATATCGAGTAACATTCACTTTTACTTCTTCACCCGAAAGCATTTTTATTACATCTTCTTTTGCGCCTTTGTAGTTGTGTTTTAGGCGGTCGGTGATGACCATATATGTTGACGTCTTGCCCCAAAAGTTACCAAACTCCTTGGTTTCCATACACATCACAACAGATTCTGGATTGTAGATTTCGTAAGCGTTTTGGGAGTAGCCGTCATATTCTTTTTTGCATTTCGCAAAATCAACTTTGTATTTTTTGCACAATGGCTTCACTTCTTTTTCGGTAAAACCAACAAATTCGGCAAGATTGTACGCATTCAAAATTGTATATTCCCTAAAATTGTTGAGTTTGCTCTGCACCCGATCCCTCACAATTGGCAAAATTCCTGTGAGATAGGCGAGTGCAATTGCTGGTTTTAGTGTGTTGCTTTTAAAAAGTCCGTTCAAAAACTCCAAATAATCGGCAAACAGATGTGTGCCAAATTGGTCGCGTACAAGGCAGTCGTACTCGTCGAGAATGATTACAAAGGTCTCGCCTGTGGCTGAATAAACCTCCATCATGCAGTTTGCCAATGTCTCGTTATCGCGAAACTTGATTTTTGGAAATTGTGTTCTAAATTCTTTAAGTAGTTTTGCCTGTAAGTCTATCAGCATTTCATCCTTAACCCTTGCATTTTGATATTCGCTTGCAACATCTATAGCAATGAAATTCAGTTTGTTGAGATACTGTTCGTAATTCTTTGCCTTGGAGATTTTCAACTTGGAAAAAATCTCCCTCGAATCGCAACCCTTGGAATAGTATGCGCACATAATGTTTGTGGCGATTGTTTTGCCAAACCGTCTCGGCCGAGAAACGCAGATATATTGGTTTCCACTGTCGATAAACTTGTTTAACTCGCTTATTAACATCGTCTTATCTACGAATATTTCGCCGGCCAATGTTTTTTTGAAACCGACGTTGCTTGGATTGAGGTATATTCCCATAGTGCCTTATGCTTTTATTGATTCGTTGCAAAATTAACAAAAATATTTTGAAAAACTTAAAATCTTTAATTTGTAATTTTGACGATTCTAATTGTTTTCTTTGTTGGTAACAACATTCACGCCTCTGAAGCAATCGTCCTTTGAAATCAAAACTTATTTTATCACTCTAAACTCTACGCGACGGTTTTGTTGGCGACCTTCTGTGGTGTTGTTTGACGCAATCGGTTTGTTTTTCCCATGTCCGACTGTGATAAGTTTCTTGGAGTCGCAACCAAGTTGAACCAAAAAGTTTTTCACCGCATTGGCTCTTGCAAGCGATAGTTTTTGATTGTCTGTGTCGTTGCCGACATTATCCGTATGTCCAGAAATCTCAACTTTTAAGTTTCTATCTTGAATCATTTTGGAGATTCTTTCAAGTTCGGAATGTGAAGTCGGCAACAAGTCCGCTTGCCCAGTTTTGAAAAACAAATTTTTCAAAACAATGGATTTCCCAATTATTATAACTTCTTCTATTTTAACAACATTGATGTCTTTTTGAATTTTTGTTGTTTGTTTTTGTTGCCGTAAATCTATATTTTCTGAAGTTGGGAAAAAACGTTTATCGTCAATAAAATAACCATAGTTTCTGCCAGAGGGAAGACAAATTGTGTAACTACCGTCTTTTTCTGAAGTTTTAGTGTGTCCGATAATTTGATGATTTTCAAGGTCTTCCCAACCAATTTCTGCGCCAATGGGGCGATTCCTTGAATCGGTAAGTTTTCC
>CAJOGF010000225.1 GCA_905233995.1 uncultured Bacteroidales bacterium
AAATCGTGCCGATTGTAGTGCCCTTGACGATGACGTTGGCACCGGGCAGCCCCATGCCAGTCTCATCGAAAACTTTGCCCTTGACAGTGCCTTGCGCCGAAACGTTTAGCGAAAAGGCCGTCGCAATCAACACCAGGAGCGCACGTAACGCACCCCACGATGTCCGATGGGCTTGGTTAGCATTTATGTTTCTCATCATTTTTAGTAATTTAATTTTTAAGTGTTCTTTTTTTCAAAATCAGTATTTTTCAAACCTAACTTACCCTATAATATCAATATCAATTTCAGCAACTGAACCGTGTTATTTTTCAACCGTGCAAATTAACAAAATATTAATTGTATATCCAACTTTTTAACAAAAAATTTACAATATTTTTTGAAAATATTATGCAATGACCTAACTGATAACGATTTCCACAGTCAACGAACATGATGTCAGACAAAATATCATGGTTTTGTACGTGAATTGACGCTAATTTGTATTATCTTTGCCGCCACATAACTAAAAAATGACACACGAAAAACTCAAAAAAATATCCTTCGTCCTTTTGTCGCTTGTATCGTTCATGGTATTCCACATTTTGTACAAATACCATTTTTTCATACAGGAGCAAAACCGTGTGTTCATTTGGTCAGAGCAGTATTTCGCGGAATATCTATCCCAAAATTCAATCCTGACACGCTTTTTGGGCGACTTCTTGACCCAGTTTTTCTATTACTTGTACGTCGGGCCCGTGATAGCCGCCGCTTTGATATTATTAAGTGTAATAGAAAGTTACAGATATTTTGATAAGATTTTTGACAAAAAGTTAAGTTACATTATAATATTATCAATCGAAATAGTCTTAATATTCACAGTTTTTGACAATAGTTTTAAGATTGATTACTTATTATCAATATTATTTGGATTATTATCGTACAATATCCACTCGAAATGCTTTAAAAATGAAGGCATTGTACCGGCAGTGGCAAGTCTTCTGATTGTATATTACTTGGCGGGATTTGCGCAAATAATCTTTGCAGTGCTTTATGCAGTCAAGTCACTGAAACAAAAGCAGTTAAAAGTGTTTTGGGTTCTGCCGGCAGTGGCACTGATAATCCCGATATTTGGGCATAGATTTTTTCAGACAACATATAAAAACAACCTCGCGTACCCAAAATTGTACGCCCCTACCCTACCCGACTCATACGCTGAATTTTCATACTCAATCGCCACCGAATATTACTTCAAGCATTTTGACAAAGTTGAGCAAATGGCTCTTACTCAAGACACTATGACGGCTCAATCCGGGATTTATTACAACATGGTTCAAGCGCAAAGGGACTTGTTGCCCGACAAGATTAAGAGCCAGAAAATCCCGGAACTCGGCACACTTGTCCACATCGACGAAAATTCGCCCCTCGAAGCCATAAACCTGATGAACGACTTTTACTATCTTTTGGGCGACATGGCGATGGCGGAGCGCGCGGCAATCATGGCGCAAGTTTTCTCGACTGAAAACCGCAACGTGAAGATGATTAAGCGGTTATGTGAAATTAACCTCGTCACCGGCGACACGGCGATTGCCATGAAATATGTCAGAATCCTTGAAAAAACACTTATATATAAGGACTGGGCAAAAAGGCACAACCCCTACACATTGGACGAAAAAGTCGAAAAGGAGATTTTGGAAAAACGCAAATTCTGCAACACGTCCAACTCCATCAGAATCAACGACAACTGCCGCGAAATCCTTATTGAACTCTTGGAAAGCAACCCCGAAAACACTATTGCGCTCGACTATCTGCTTTGTACCGACCTGATTTTGGGTCAGGTAAACACATTCAAGGCGGATTATTACAAGTTTTGCGTCCAAAACGGCCGTAAACGACTGAAACCCTTATACATAGAAGCACTCTCAAAATGAAAAGACTATACCTGATACTGACATTATTTTTACTGACATTCTGCAAGTCCAACCCTGTAGATGTCAAGCAGTTGGACATTTTACCGACGATTTATCCCGACTATATCGGCGTAAGCATACCGCCAAACATCGCGCCGTTGAACTTTTTG
Organism: uncultured Bacteroidales bacterium; assembly: GCA_905233995.1. GTDB lineage: Bacteria > Bacteroidota > Bacteroidia > Bacteroidales > UBA3824 > UBA3824. The sequence goes on from CAJOGF010000225.1 coordinate 2,057, forward strand.
GTGCGCGACAGCTGCAAGTCGGTGCTTGTGAGTGTGGCTTTTGAGGATAAAAAAATCACAGCATCAAGCCGCAACAACCACGTCCGCTTTGACATCGGCGAATGGAAAGCGTTGATTAACAATGCGATAGGCAATGACATCGAAATCACGGTTTGCGCCGAGAAAGAGGACGGGGAGTTTTATCAATTCAAAAGTTTCAGTGTCCACGTAGAAAAAGATTCTATCGACGCATACCTAACTTATCGCCTCATCGAGCCTGATTATGAGGTATTTTCACGGCTGAAAATTGAACAACGTTGCATAGAAAATTTTGACAGGAAGGACATCTGTAACCATAACATCACAAACAATTCGTGCATGAACTGCCACACGTTTGCCTTTAACAATCCAAACACGTCGCTGTTCTATGTCCGTGGAGCAAACGGCGGGGCGATTCTCAACAGGAATGGAATGTTAAGAAAACTGAATATAAAGACTTTAGACATGGCATCGAGTTCTGTCTACGGACACCTCTCCAAGGACGGGAGATATTTTGTATTTTCCACAAATGTCATTATCCCCGGGCTTCACGCCGACGCCGCCAAACGTATGGAGGTATTCGACACAAAGTCAGATGTTTATGTAGCTGATTTTGAGACTAATGAAATAACCACAAGTCCACTTTTAAGCGACACGGCGAGGTCGGAAACTTTTCCGTGTTTTTCGTCCGACGGCAGAAAAATCTTCTTCTGCTCCGCGCCTGTCCTCAAAAACAACGTCAACGACATCAAGAATGTCCACTACGACTTGGTGAGCATTGACTTTGAAAATGGCAAAATCGGCTCGCACACCGACACGATTGTCAAGGCGGAATACGGCGACCGGCAAATCTCCGTGTGCATTCCCGCCGTCTCTCCCGACGGCAAGTACCTGATATACACCGAGGCAG
>CAJOGF010000226.1:0-2950 GCA_905233995.1 uncultured Bacteroidales bacterium
AATACTGATTAATCTTATAAAAAATGCAGTCCAAGCGGAAAGCAAAAACATCGAAATTGCAACCGAAATCAATTCAAAAGATGAGGTTTTGATTTATGTTAGCGACGACGGTATTCCAATCAACAAGGAAAATAACGAGCAAATTTTTGTGCCGTTTTATACCACAAAATCAGGTGGTTCGGGCATTGGACTAAGCCTTTCAAGACAGATAATGCGACTTCATAACGGCACACTCGATTTGCAACAAAGCGACAATATCAAAACAACGTTTGTAATGAGATTTTCATAAAAAATTATCAATTTTCTAACTTAAAACTATACCCTTTGTCGAATTTTCGTTGGGGATAATATGTAACGCATTTTTGAGTCAGATTGATAACCATAGTGTATTGTATTGTTTAGCCCCTATTTGGGCTTATTTTTTCGATTACAATCACACGTTACACGCACCATGCAGCATATAGTGGCACAGACTTTATCTGATTCTTGAATCCAAAATTCTTTGCAGAAATTCTTATTGCATATTCGGGTGAGAATTTTTGCATATAGACATTGAGACTTTTGGAAGTAACGTTTGTGGTGGATTTGACTTCTATCGGGATTATGCCGTCGCCGCTGCGAACAATAAAATCAACCTCCGCCTGACTTCCGCTTGTCCAATAATACGGCTCGTAACCATTGACGCGCAACTGCGAAAAAACATAATTTTCTGTCAGACCTCCTAAAAAATTGTTTAGCAAAGGGTTAGCATACATAACGTCATTATACAAAATATCCTGAGCCCGACAGCAAAGTCCAGTGTCGCTCATATAAAACTTAAAGTCGGACATACTGCGATAGGCTCTGAGTGGCAGCATAATCTGTTCCAAACGATAGACTCGCGAGGCAATGCCAGCAAGACACACCCATTCGATGGCATTCTCAAACTCACTCGCACGCGATCCAGACTTGATGTATTTGTATTGAAACTTTTTGTTTTCCTTTGACAATTGAGTGCTGATATTGGAATAGACGAGTTTAGTCTTTGGTATTTCCGACTGTTTGTTGTATTTGCCCATATCGTTTTGGTACGCCGAAAGAATGTCACCGCCGATAATTGCCGCAAGATTAGGACTTTGCGTATTTATAAATTCTGACACAACAGCAGGCATTCCGCCAATAAAAAGATATTCGCGATAAAGTTTTAGGGCATAATCGTGCAGTGCATCATCTAAAGGAATATTATTATTGAAACTATTTTTGATTCTTTCCGCCAACTTTTCCTCGCCCTTCGCCCAAAGGTATTCTTCAAAATCCATTGGATACATATCCATAAACTGAACTTTTCCAACTGGAAAAGAACTCTCGCCCCTATTGACCGAAACTCCCAACAACGAACCCATTGCAATCAAATGATATTCAGGAGAATCCTCACAAAAATATTTCAGCGATGTCAACGCTTCGGGACACGCTTGAACCTCGTCAAAAACCAAAAGTGTATTTTCTGGGAAAATACGTTGACGTTTAAGTGTTTCGATTTTTGGAACAATCTCCTGTGGCGAAAGGTTGTTGAAAATGGAGGCAAGATTCTTGTCCTTTTCAAAGTTACAATATACAATTTCTTGATATTCAGTGCTTCCAAAATAATTTACAATGTAAGTCTTGCCCGTCTGCCTTGCGCCTTGTAAGATAAGCGGCATACGGTTAGAGGAATTTTTCCACTCAATTAGTTTATCTAAAATTTTTCGTTTCATAATCAATCATCTCTTGAAAAATGCAAATTTAATAAAGATTTTTACATTTTTCAAGAGATGAATTGAAGAAAAAATTGCAATTTACCTAACTATTCCGTTTTTAACGTCTTGACGGGGTTTTCGTTGGCAGCTTTGAAACTTGCCGCAGAAACCACAAGGGCCGTTATGGTTGCTGTCAACAAAACTCCTAATAAAAACGGCCAAATATTGATGGTGTAATGGTAGGTGTAACCGCTGAAATATGCCGAAATTACAACATACGCCATCGGAATCGCCAATGCAGCACATATAACTGTCAAAATCAGATACTTACGATTGAACATAAACAGTATTTCGCCGACTGTTGCACCGTTGACTTTTCGGATTCCGATTTCCTTGCGGCGACGCTCGGTCTCAAACAAAACTATGCCGAAAATTCCCATTACCGAAATCAAAATCGCCATAACTGTAAAAATTGTAATCATCTTTGCAACAGCGTTTTCGGCTGTGTAGTTAACAGAAACTTCCTTGTCGAAAGTGATGATTTCTTGCTCCAAAAACTCGTAGTCGGGGTCGATTTCAGAAAGCGTTTTTTGGATAAAATCGACGGTTTCCTGAATGTCAGCACCCTTGGCAATGCGGACATAAAGTTGCTGCAACGTGCCCCAAGATTCTTTTCCGAAAACATAGAACGCAAACGACGAAATCGAATACTGCAACGGCTTGTAGTTGAAGTCTTCACAAAAGCCGACAATGTCGCAATTCTCGCCCGTGTGTCCGTTGTATTTGCTGTCGAGGGTGAGATTGTATCGTTTCTTGGCGGTCTCGTTGAAAATAATCGCGCCATTTGCGCATTGCTCGTCGGCAATTGTGAAATTACGCCCCTCGGTGATTTTCACGCCCAAAAAGTCAAGAAAATTCCACGAGACGGGGAAAACATCAACATACATCGTCTCTTCTTGATTTTCAGGATTCGGACGACCCCAATTCATGCGTTGAGGCGCAACTATCTGACCTTGAGCCCATGCGATGTCAACAATTGAAGTGTTTTTTAATAGTTTTTCACGGACAGTGTCAGGATTTTTGGCGAGTTTGAGGCTCGTTGCGGTGCTCAACAAGCATTCTCGGTCAAAACCTAATTCGCGATTGAGAAGGTAGTCGTTATGTTTCTGAATAAAAATCGAACAGATTATCAGCGCAATAGATGCCGTTACCTGAAAGCCGATGAGGATTTGACG
>CAJOGF010000226.1:2981-4383 GCA_905233995.1 uncultured Bacteroidales bacterium
CGAGAGCAGGCGGTATGTTCGTTATATAAAGCGCAGGATAAAGACTTGTCGCAGCCGCCACAAACATTGTTGTCAAAGTAGTGATAATAAGCATTTTATAATTATTCATCACAACTTCTTGAACGTTAAGGACGCCCTGAGTAACCGACGGTATCACAAACAAAACAATTAGGTACGCCAACGCCGCCGCAATGAGCGAATACATTACCGATTCCAAAACCAACATCATTATAAGGCTGCCACGGCTTGCTCCGAGGACTTTTCTTGTGTTGATAGACTTTAGACGCATCGGCACACGAGCAAAGAAAAAGTTGAGGTAGTTGATGAATGCTATCAAAACGATGACTATTGCAAGAAACAACATCGTGAAAACCAATCTTTTATCGGTGCGGATATGATAGCCGTTGATTTCGTCGTGAAAATGCAAGTCGTCCAACGATATAAATTCCAAATTGAAATCGTTGATGGCGTTGTCCAAGTATTCGTCGGTAATTCCTTCCTCGTCTTTATATAAGTTCTTGACAACCTTTCTGATAGTAGCCTTAATTTCGGGCGAATATTGAGGCTGGGCGGAGTTTTCGTACATTTTTAGGTAATAAATGTAATTCCACTGGTTTGGATTGTCGATGTCCTTCTTGTTGACCCTTTTGAATGCGCCGTACTGTGCAAATTCGGTGTTCTTCTCGAAATCTTCAAAAATAGCCACAACTTCAACGTAATCAGGCATTTGAGGGTCAAAATGCAGAATGTCGCCAACCTTGATTCCGTATTTTTCAGCGTTTTTGCGGCTGATGATAATCTTGTTTTCGTCGGAGAATTTTGCGGTGTCGCCTTCCAAGATTTTGAACCCGAAAACATCCAATAATCCCAAACTTACCCAACCCGAACGGAGAGAGACTTTGTGGAATCCACTTTCATTTTTGGTGTAATACGCCCATTCAGCCCAAGGTCCTAAGCAGCCGTAACTTTCCACTGACGGCAATTCAGATGCCAACGCCTCTGGAAGCGGACGCATGATGTAATTGCCTCTTACACCGTTGATTGCGTCTGTAAATTGATAAATGTTGCTATGGTTTTTGATGCTGTAATTGAATGTACATTCAAAATCCACCAATGACATCAACACGTAAAAAGCCGCAATCGCAATTGCTATTCCGCTAATATTCAGTAGCGACGGAATGGTGAATATTTCTTTTATTTTCATGGTCTAATCTCTTTAAAGTTCGTTTTTTACATCGCTGACGATTTTGCCGTCAAAAAGGTTGATGATACGCTGCGCTTTGGCGGCGTCTTTTGGCGAGTGCGTCACCATGACGATAGTAGTGCCGGCGTTGTTGAGTTCGCAGAGAAGTTGCATTTCTTCTCTACCGTTGGTAGAGTCGAGGTTTCCCGTTGGCTCGTC
>CAJOGF010000227.1 GCA_905233995.1 uncultured Bacteroidales bacterium
TGTATACATCATGTAGTCATCTATGGATGCTCTTTGAGCGTTTAATCCATTGAACATGGTTATTACTGTTACAACCTGTGCTGTTGCTGTCTTAAAGACGCAACTTGCAATTACCAGAACGAATATCAATAATTTCGTTTTCATTGTCTTGTTATTTATTAGTTCAACAATTTTTTTCTCCTTAGTGTCCAAACCTCCGGAAAGGTTACACTGAATTTCCACTTTTTTCTCCCCCTCCGCCCATGGCGCGAGGTCCTGCAAAAAGTTGTGTCCAAGCACGCGCGATATGAGTATCAGCATTTCGACGTCGATGTTCTTGCGCGAAAAGATGCTGTAAACATTCGAGCGATTGCATTTGAGTTGTTCGGCAAACCAAGTTACCTTGCGGCCCTGTCTGTCGAACTCCGATTTGATCATTTCGCCGATGTGTATGTCCATTTCTAATCCGTTTTTCATTCTTTTTGCCATTTAGTGTCGAATTTTGACGAAAGGTTACACTTCCGGCGGATTATTTTTTTAATTTGTTTTTTGACACTGCAAAGTTAATGCATTGGGAATATTATCACCAAATATTTCTGTATCAGATGTTTATACAAATTGCAACAATTTTTCCGACATTTTGTCCAATGATTTTAGACAGAATTTTTCATTAATCTCATTAGCAATGTCTTGAAAAAAGTTATGTCCGATGTGCATTTCCATTTCTCTAAGTTTTGGTGGTTTACCATTAGTGTCAAGAATGGCGGATAGGTTACATGATTTTTTAATTATTTCAAAAATATTTTTTATCTTTGCCACTGAATTGAAAAAAAACTCGACGATTATGCGCAAATTCAACACCACGGGCATATGCTACCCGCAATACCATTATATGGTGGACATCACTGACCGCCTTGACGACATCGAAAAACGTGTCGCCGAGGGTGAATACATCACCATCAACCGAGGACGTCAGTACGGCAAGACCACAACGCTCTACCACCTTGCCAAACGGCTGAGCAACGATTACGTAGTCTTCTCAATAAGTTTTGAGAGTATGGGCGAAACAGAATTTAAGAACAAAGAGTCGCTTGCCTATTCGTTTCTGCAACAGATTCAGATGCTTTTTGAGTTTAAAGACATGGATAATTTGGAAGATAGAACAAAACATATTATTTTGGACACCATCTCCCAATTTGCGCAAAGCAGGAGCATTCCATTTGAAGTGTTTGAAAAAAAGATTACAGAAATCAACGCGTATAATTCAAAACCAATCGTTGTAATTATCGACGAGGTGGACAACGCGAGCAACTACGAGTCGTTCATAGAATTACTTAGGATGTTGCGCAACAAATTCCTCAAACGTATGGACTTGCCCACATTCCAATCCGTGATACTCGCGGGCGTCTATGACATCAAAAACCTCAAACTAAAAGTACGCCCCGAAAGCGACCACCAGTACAACAGCCCGTGGAACATCGCCGTACCGTTCAAAAAAGATATGGCACTACCCAAAGAAGGGATAATGCAGATGCTCCGCGAATATGAGGACGACCACAAGACGGGGATGGACATTGCAGAAATGACACAGCTGATATTGAACTACACATCGGGCTACCCATTCTTTGTGTCAAAAATATGCCAACTGATTGACGAAGAAAATCTCGGCTGGAACACCGATGGTTTTTTGCAGGCGGTAAACATCCTTTTGAAAGAGAAAAACACACTTTTTGACGACTTGGTTAAGAAGTTGGACGATTTTCCCGAAATAAAAACCATTCTGAAAGACATCTTGTATTACGGAAACGAATACGGTTACAATCTTGATGTCAAGGTGTTTAACCTCGCGGCTATGTTCAATTACATCAAGGACGTCAATGGCAAAGTAAGGGTTTTCAACCGCATTATGGAGACCCGCCTCTACAACCTCTTTACAAGCGAGGAGGAAATCCGCAACGAGATTTACATCCAAGGAAGCACCGACCGTCCGCAGTTTGTCGAAAACGGCACGCTGAATATGGAGAAAATCCTCGAACGTTTCATCGTCAATTTCAACGACATCTACGGCTCCGAAGCAACGAAGTTCAAGGAGGAGGAAGGCCGCCGGTTCTTTATGCTCTACATAAAGCCAATCATCAATGGCACAGGTAATTACTACATTGAGGCGCAGACCCGCGACCGCAGCCGCACCGATATGATTATCGATTATCTCGGTGTCCAGTACGTCATCGAAATGAAAATATGGCGCGGCAACGCCTACAACGAGCGCGGCGAACGGCAACTTACCGAATATCTCGATTATTACCACACCCAAAAAGGCTATATGCTGAGTTTCAATTTCAACAAGGGCAAGACATCGGGCGTAAAGACACTGCGATTTGGCGACAAGGAGATTGTGGAGGCGGTGGTGTAATTGAAAATGGAGAGTTGAAAATTGAGAATAGAAAATGGAAAATTGAGAATTGAAATTATAGATGAAAAAGCTAACCTTTGAACTCATACGCAAAATTGACCTCGTTTTGGTGCTTGTGGCAGCGGTGGTGGTGATTGTGTTTTTTATTGGAATGGTTGCAACGCTGATTTTCGACCATTTAAATCGCAGCAGCTCTGTTGTAACGGAAATGCCTATTGTGGAGTCTGAGGAGCAGGAAATCAAGCAATATGTTAATTTCGTGGACAAAATAGCCGATGTTTATGTTTTCAGCGTCAAAAGTTCGGGCATCAGAGCCGACGAGATGAGCCAGACGAGGGAGTTTGCAAAAGGCGGTTCGTCGTTTTCCAACACCGTTGGCAAGTACGGCAACGGCGACGGCATTGTCAATATGCTGTTTGTAAGGGGCAAAGGCAACGAAACAAGGCTTTTTGACGCTAACGTTTTCATTTACAAATATTGCCTGAAAAACGACGATGAATATGCTTCGTTGAGTTGCAATGTTTACGCCGTTGTAAAAAAGGACAGCGACAAC
>CAJOGF010000228.1 GCA_905233995.1 uncultured Bacteroidales bacterium
TGACGATAACAAGAAATATCTCGGATTTGTCTCCAAATCCAAAATCTTCAACTCCTACCGCCACGTCCTTGTCCACTTTTCTGAGGAGTGACACCGCATACAACAAACCGGAACATTCTATTGTTGTGCTGTTCTGTGTGGCGGATGTATGGAAGTTTACTATTATTAAGATTTCACCTGTTCGGCAAGGGTATTGTATTCCTATAGTAAGGGTATAGTATCCCTATAGGAATTTATATTCATATTTTGCGCACGAAAAGTTTACTGTTTTTAAGATTGCAGGGAACGGGGGTAGTATTATTAGACGAAAAGATAACCATAGGATTGCTCCTGTGGTTATAATAAGAATAGTCTGGGATAATACGGGTATTAAGTATTGTCGTAAATTTTTATCGATTACACTTTATCATCTATATGGCCAATTCCTTGTATTTAATAGACAAAAAACCTTGAATATAAGTTAAAAATATTAAAACTTTATGTTTCTTCATTTCTTTAACCCTTGCAACATGTACTCCTGTTAGATTTTGGGTTTTATTTCGATTAGCAGGCGATATCTCTGCCGCCTGCCAATCGAATACCTTTACTTTATTTCTACGCCAGTTAGTGTATAGGTGTTTGTCCCTGTTTCTATGAACACTTGTCCGTCACGGGCAATCTTACGAGCCGAGCGTTTTGGAGAAGAAAGAGTAACTATATCCTGCGTTTCGCCATTGCCAGGGAGGGAATAAATTTCCAAATCTGATTGACCATCAACTTTTCTACATATATAAAATTTATATAGACCATTTTTTAGTTGGAAAAAACCGCAAGCCTCACAACCACGTCCTAAATCTTGAAGCATCGTTCCGTTTTCATCGTATAAGTTGAGATATCCGTTTCCACCATCATGTGTATAGACAACAAAACACACTCTATTGTCTGTTGTAAAATAACCTTTTGCAATACTCCAAATATCATCTTCGGATTCGGAAGAAATTTTAGGTATAGTTACAATAGAATATGTAGAGAGGTCGACAACTATATCTGTGTCATTCTTTCTTGTCTTAATTATATCACCCAATAAAAAAATTGGATTTGCATAAGTTGAATACCTTTCAGATCCAACATAAGGTATTTTAGTCTCCTTATAACGATCTATGGTTACCTTGTACTCTAATGTTATTTGAGCATTGGCAAATGTAGAAGCAAATAAAGCTACAAGAATAAAGATTGTTTTTTTCATTTTGTTTGTTGGCGGTTATATCCCATCGCCCCTTCGGTTTTAACAGATTGATAATTGATTAAGTATGTCCTGTTCTTGCGGCTTTGCAGGTCTTGCCCCGTTTGGAGAGTAGCGGTTCTCTATAATCTATTGTTGGAAAACACATAAAAAGAAATATGAGCGCTTCCTATCTGTCCCAAGGCTGTAGGAAATGCCCATATACCGATAAGTCACGCCCATATACAATATGGACGTCTGCTGACTTATTACTGGTATATCTCTTGAACTTCCTACATTCTGGGACACCCAATAAATCGCAAACGCGAAAAAAAACAATATGTCTGCAACGAGTTTTACCTCATAGCGGTTGCAAAGATACAAATAATTTTCTATTCTGCAAGAGTGTTGCGAAATAAAATTCTGAATGTACTTATTAAGAATTCAGTCCTTCGCTATGGGTTGTGCGAAAGTTGCGCAAGGGTAGCGCCTCCGTAGCGGATTTCGGGAAATGTCCGGGCATACGGAAAGTTTACTATTTTTAAGATTTTGTCTTCCGGTAGCCATCCTTTTTACCATTACATTTTCACCTCACGACCACCTCATGACGAAGCCACTCTTGGAACTCAAAAATTAACTCACGCAAAGTTTACTGTTTTTAAGATTGCAGGGAATGGGGACTTTGTATATGGGAAACAAAATAACTACCTGATTGTATATATCTAATTGTACAAAAACGGGGATGACAAGATTTCCTTCGTAAATCTTGCACGGCGGAAGGGTTGACTGCAAGCGCAAAGAAAAGCAAAGATTGCATCTGTATAATTGTATGTAAGCGGAGATGACAAGATTTCCTTCGTAAATCTTGCACGGCGGAAGGGTTGACTGCAAGCACAAAGAAAAGCAAAGATTGCATCTTCTTTTTTTGTAAGCAAAACAGCCCCTTAAATAAATTTAGCGGCTGCCTTGCTCACAAAAAAATCAGGAACGTTGGTTCCTGATTTTCTTTATTGCTTGTCGGGATGACAAGATTTGAACTTGCGACCTCCGGTCCCCCAGACCGTTGCGCTACCGGACTGCGCCACATCCCGTTCGTCGCAATACGCTCGGACTCGGACTAAAACTTCATACTTCAGTTTTATTAATGTCCTCGCGATTGCTCCTCTAAAATCCACAAACACTGCGTTGGTTTGCGTCTTTTATTTTGCTTTTGCGGTCGGACTCGGCTAGAACCATGCCCTCAACAGCAACTTTCGTTGCCCTTTTCGCATTTGCGGGCGCAAAAGTAATGCTTTTTTCTGTTATGACCAAATTTTTTCTAAAAAAATTGTGTATTTGAGAAAGAATAAGTAATTTTGCGTTTGCTAATATGGCTTACCCTGACAACAATAATCAAACATAACAATAACAACTAATGAAAAGAATTCTTATCATGGCGGCAACAGCCTTGGCATTGGCGGCGTGCGACAAAACACCGCAGACAACAGGTATCAGTCTTGACAGTCTTGACACTACAACAATTGCACAAAACGATTTCTATCAGTATGCATGCGGCGGTTGGATGAAAAACAATCCTCTTACTGCCGAGTACTCGCGTTTCGGGACATTCGACCAGCTCCGCGAGAACAACCGTGAGCAACTCAACTCGCTCATCACGCAAATAGCAGAAACAGATCACCCGCACGGCACTAT
>CAJOGF010000229.1 GCA_905233995.1 uncultured Bacteroidales bacterium
TACAAAGGAGTGGTATGTAGCATTTTGCGCACATCCTACCGATGTAAAAAAGCCAGCACTAAAATTATGCTCGGGTTTGGTAGGTTCTTTTGGTGGATTATTTCACTTTTGGAATCCATCTGTTGAAAAGGGATTAGGGAGGGTATCTGAAGCCCTTTATGAATGGTCATCCGCCAATGGAACATTTGATTTCAATATGTATTTGATTCCTCAGAATGATGAAGCTTTGGCTGAGGCTACAGAAAGAAGTTCTTTTTTCGAATACAAAGGACTTGAAACATGGAAGTATCGGAATAGTGGTGTTCAAAGAATCTCTAATCATTGCAACGGCAACTACTATCTGGTTTTTGAAAATCCCGATTTTAACGATGCTATTTACATTCAAGTAGAGGTGTGTGCGCTTGTTGAATTGCCAAAAAGTTCTTCAAATTGATTTTTAAATATTAATAAAGTTTTAAAAATGTACTTTTTCGAGGCGCACGAAATCAAAACCACGCACAACTCAAATCACCTCGTACCTTGCCAATTCCCAACCGTTGAACACCATGATAATCCCAATCAGATTCCAGCCTTTTTGTGCGGCTTGGTCTTTGAGCCTTTTGTCGGTGATGTATTTGGGCAGTTGGAGGCGGGCTTCAGAGAGTTTTTGGTCGATGTCGGCATCGCTCGACTTGTGCGGAACGTATTTTAACTCAATGACGTATGCGTATGGAGTGCCAAGGCGCGGCTCAATGTAGATGTCGCTGTAGCCATGCCCAAGTTCCTTTTCGGTGTATGTTGTAAAAAACGTTGTATTTGTACCGATGTGCGATAGCATAAAACCTTTTACAAACGCCTCGCCGTATTTGCCGAAGTCGGCATTAGAACTGTTGTCGGTCATGCAGCTTGCCACATAACGCAAAAAAGGCTCGTGCTCGCCATCGTATGCAAAATTATAGCCGAGATCGGTTAAAATGTTTTCGTCGGTTTTCCACGACAGCAAATTGTCGTAACACCGTTTCATGGATCCGAAATATTGCTGGTTGACTGTAGCGTTGGGAATTATCAACAAAGTCCTGCCAATCTCGTGTCTGCCAATTGACAACAGCCCCATATAATACATCAGGCTAACGAGGTTTTCGTAGCTTGTAAGTTCGTCGAGCGAGAATGTAGTCTTAATTTGCGCATAAATTTGTCCATCGCTTGTTACACGCTGAATTAACGATGTCTTATCCCCGAATGACTTTTCAAAACGGATTAGTTTGGTCATTTTGTTGTAATCAGTCTTGATGTTGTCATCTACCATTTCGGTGGGAAGGTGGCCGCCGTTTGCAATATAAAAATCTATGAAATACAACGCCATATCCGAATTGTACATACGGTCGTCGTTCACCGAATCGGTGCAGAAACAATTGTTGTCGTACCAAGGTTTGGTAATTTCAATGAGTTCGTCAACGGTATGATGAAATACACCCGTCGCATCTCGGTAATATTCAAGCATTTGGCGGAATTCTGTTTCAGTAAAGCCCACCAATGAGTTGAACTTTCCTCTTGTTGAGATGTTTTTGCCTATATTGAAACCGCTTGTTACATCGCTGAGTGTCAACGGCGTAACGCCCGAAATCAAAATCCTTGCAACAGCGGCAGCGTTTTCGGTGGTGGCGGCTTTCAGGTTGTTGAAAAAGAAACGGAAAAAGCCGTCTCCGTGCGTCAATTCATTGTAGTTGTGTTCGCTGTCGGCAAGCATCGTGTTGACAAAATTGTCGTACTCGTCGATGATTACATAAATATGGTAATCGCAAAAGTTAACTTGGCTAATCAATGCAGTAAACGCATCGTTTGAATTGTCTGCTGCTTTTACAATCTCTTTTGTTTCTTTGGGCAATAGAGCCTCGTATTTTTCTGTAAAAGAATATATTATGGTTTTTACGTATGTATCAAAAGATTTTTGTACTTTTTCCTTGTCAGGGTCTATTGTTGAGAAATTGAATTTGAGTATCATATATTTGTTGCGCTCCTCTGTTGGATTTTTGCCAATCCACAATCCAGAGAACAACGACTCAAACTTGTCTTTGAAAGCAACATCATAATATGCCGCCACCATGTTGAGCATCAGGCTTTTGCCAAAACGCCGAGGACGCAGGAAGAATTGATATTTGTTTTCTTCAAGACTGGGCAAAAACATAGTTTTATCCACATAATACATATTCTTTATGCGGATTGTCTCAAAGTCGCTCACGCCGTATGGCAGAAGGCGGATTTTGTTTGATGTAGCCATAATTACGATACTTAATTATTTCCAACTGCGAAGATAAAAAGAATTTTTGAAATTTTGCTCAATAAAGTGCGACAATCAAAAAAAAATCTTTTGCGTATTGGGAAAAACGTTGTATTTTTGCGTATAATAAAACATCAAAACTAATACTTAAGAAACAGAAAAAACTATAAATTAACATATTAAAACATTGAGCTTTACGCTCTTATTCTCAACCTATAAAATCGCCAATTTTATGCACACGAGAATAAGCGAGCGAGAGGTTCACGCTGCATAGCGTGAGCCGTTTCGTGCTTATTAGTGTGCAAGGTGTTTGGCGATACCTATAGGTTTAATAAGCATAATTAGAGAAAGATAAGAAACGGCTTCACGCTTTTTTTATGCTTGTTAATAAGGGTGTCGGCTCGCAAAAGAGAGATTATGAACACTGATTTTCACATGGGAAAACTTATCCGAGCCGAACTTGACAGGCAGGAGCGCGAAGTAACATGGTTGGCAAAGCAAATAAACTGCGAAAGGTCAACATGTTACTATATTTTTGAGCGCAAATTCATCGACATACCTTTGCTCGAAAAAATCTGCAAAGCCCTCGGACA
>CAJOGF010000230.1 GCA_905233995.1 uncultured Bacteroidales bacterium
TTGAACATCGGGAAGAATCTGCCCGACAAATTCGGCGTATGTATAGTCGGGGTGAAATACCAATCGTTCAACCTTTGTATTTTTCTTGCAATATTCATGAGCGATAGTCCAGCTTTTGCCCGAACCCGGTACGCCATACAACAAAATATTCTCACCTGTAGCAATCCTGTTCGCTTCTTTATCGTCAAAAACTTCTTTTGGATAGTCGGAAGGAAGATTCATCTCATCCATTTCAAATCCTTTAATTGATGAGAGACGAAGAAAAGTATCTACTCTTTTCTGATAATTTTGTAATTTTTCCACATCACCTTTTAAAGTTACACCTTCGGAAGAATAGTTCAAATGCGGGTTCAATTTGTCGGAAAGCAGACTTTTTAATATGCGTAACGATCCCTTTGGTTCACTATCGCCGTTTATGTCTACACTGTCATGAGATTCCAGCAACTTTAAATAAATGCTGTTTTGATTGAAAATAACCGGCATTGTTCCGTCAAGCAATTTAAAAACCGCTCCTTCGGATAAAAGAGACAAAAGAGTTGTGAGCGTCTTTTCAACTTTATCATCGAACTGAATTGTTACGCCAATCCACGCCAAAAGTACCTTGAAGTAATCGACTTTGTTACTCACAATCAAACAATGAACAATGTCAATGTTAGAAGAATAAATCAATTTTTTGGAGAATCGCTTTCCACCTGTGCGTTCAAGCGCGGTATTCTCATAATCGACAAAACGGACGAATGCTAATTTCCAAATTAACTCGAAAGCAACAATTAAAGATTCCAGTTGCGATTTAAAAAGCGGGTTCTCGTTGTTAATTTTTTCAATGAAGGCAGTTAAATCAATGTTTTCTTCACGACAAACATCTGTCACGCGAGCAATAACAGCTTGCTTTACGTCATCTGCCAAGACTATCTTCGTATCACTCTGTTTTGAGTAGACAATTTCACTCGGCGATTCAAAGGATTCCCAAATCAAAATCAATAACGCCAATGCACTTTTCACATTTGGCAAGGAAGATTTTATAGCCAATTTAGGCTCTCTTTGTTCATATCTACGCATAAAATCGGGTCGTACTTTGTTTTTTTCCGTCCCCATAATTCAGTCACACCTCCGCATATCTTGCATAACAACTTCCGCAATAGCACTTGCCAAACGTGGCGGTACAGCATTTCCAACTTGTTTCATTTGCGAATTTTTATTGCCGATAAAAACAAAATCATCGGGAAATGACTGTATTCTTGCGGCTTCTCTCACAGTAATCGCGCGATTTAAAAATGGGTGCGTAAACTTACCTGAAGATGGCGTATCAAAACGGGTTGTAATCGTCACTGAAATCTCATTTTTACGCATTCTTGTCCACGTTCCACTGTAAATTGACTTTGTAAGGTGTTCTTTTGGAAGAACATCTCTACCTGCATTTGGAGGTATCATTGAAAGACGTTCAAGCGTAATTTGTGAATGTTTTGTTGCCACATGATTGTAAAGAATGTTATTCTCTCCACGCAATTCATTTTGATATTCGCTTTGAGGATTATAGCGATAAGGTTGCTCTTCTTCGCCTTCTCCAGAATTTAAATAAGCCAAATCACTTATCGCCTCCCATATTGTTACACTGAATGAGAACGGCAAAGGTAACGGCAAGCATTTTTTACCGACCTTACCAATAATTACTGCTCTTTTTCGATTTTGAGGAACGCCATAGTCGGCAGCGTTTAAAATTCCCATAGACAAACTGTAACCCAGCGAAGAAAAAACTTCCTCAATTTCTTTGCGAAAAAATCCGCTCTCGGTTGTCAAAAGGTTAGGAACATTTTCCATCACAAAATACTTGGGTTTGAGCAAATCTACAACCTTAACATAGTATTCAAACAAAAAATTTCGTTCGTCATAAATAGACTTTCGCTGACCTTTTTGAGAAAACCCTTGACAAGGAGGCCCGCCTATAACAACATCAATTTTCCCTATATGACCTGCAAACACTTTGCCCAAATCTATGTTCCTGATGTCGCCTACAATCATTTTTGTATTTGGGTGATTCTTTTTGTATGCTTCCGCTATCATTGATTCAAATTCGTTGGCAATGATAACATCAAAACCGGCATTTTCAAAACCGAGAGACAATCCGCCAACTCCGGCAAATAAATCAACAACTTTAGGTCTATTATTGTGTGTTATTGATACGATTGAATGCGATTTTGAAATATTCTTCATTTAACTCCACTCCAATAAAATTACGATTCGCCTTTTTAGAAACAACACCTGTAGTCCCACTTCCCATGAAAGGGTCAAGTATCCAATCACCTTGATTAGATAAAATTTCAACAAAATGTTGGATTAAACTTTCAGGCTTTTGTGTTGGATGTTTGCCGTATCGACGTTCTCCGTTAGGTGTTACGGAAGTTTCTATAAAATCATGAAAAAGTGCACCGCCATTATTGAATGTTCCGGTCTTTTTTTTGAAGGTAAAATATACCCATGCTTCAGTAGAATTTACAAAATGCAGATTCATGTTGCGCGGCATAGGATTTGTTTTGTGCCATATCCCTGTAGTCTTGTAATAAAATCCGTGCTTTTCGGCTATTGCGATAAGTGTCTCAACTTTAATAATAGCCATGAAAATTATAGCCGTGCCACCTTTTTTTAAGACTCGTGCAGAAGATTTAAAAAACTTATCCATAGAATCAACCCAGTTATCAAAATCCATATCGTCCCAACCTGCCGAGCCAAAAAAATTATCTCTCATTTTTTTTAAGTTTGTATCACGATTTTTCATGAAAATTCCGAGATTATACGGCGGATCGGTGACAATTAAATCTACAGAATTTTCTTTAATGTGTTGCA
>CAJOGF010000231.1 GCA_905233995.1 uncultured Bacteroidales bacterium
TGCCGAAACGTCGCGGCCTCGACAAAAAGACATAACGATAGTTTTTGGCAAGTCTATATACGAAATCTGTTTTGTCAACATAGACATATTTGCCATTGACTATTGTCTCAAACGTCTGAGTATCAACAGGATATTTGCGAGTTTCCATTGCATGAAATGTTAGTGATATTTTTCAACCGCAAATATAATTATTTTTCGACAAAACCCGTCCAAATCTGCACTATTTTTTCAGATTTGAGCACGGTGATTTCTTTTAACAACGAATTAAACGAATTAAACGAATTTGTCTTATTGATAGTTACATTAAACAAATGCCGCAAGCGGCAGCAAATAAAACGAATAAAACGAATAAAAAAATGCAGAAGTGTATTCGTTTAATTCGTTGTTCAAAGATAAAATGAAATTGCCGTGAGATTTGATACTGTCATCAAATAAAAGAATAAGGATTTCATCCCCTCAAAAACCGCCGACAATTATTTTTCTGAAAAAAATGCAAAAAATATTTGCAAATCTCCAAAAACATTTAGTAACTTAGCGGCGGTAAAATAATGGGTGATGCACGATAGCACACCCAAACAATTATTCGGAAGTTGTGCTGTTTCTCTTATATGCTTGAACCTAGGAAATTCGAACTAAATGAGAGAGAACAGCACGGCAACCGGCTCAATATATTGGGCGTGGTGTGCAAATGTTATATTTCCTCATTTAAGGTTTTCCTAGGACCCAAGCATTAGAGATGTAACATTATGGAAGCAAACTACGCTTTTTTTGTATCTATCCCTTTCGGATTTTTTGTGGAAGTTGTTTTCGGTGTTTATTTTTAAGTATAAACACTAATTCTTAACATATTGGATTATGTCAGAACTTCAACAAAAAATTGACACGATTCTTTCTCAACGCAAGGTCAACGTTGACAATATCCTCAAACAGGTGAAAGTCATCAACGACCTCAAAAGTTTGATTTTCGACATCAAACGCAAGTTGAAAGAATCAAGCCTTGACAATGCGGAGACGTACATTCCGAGGCTCGAAGGCGCAGACAAGAAACTTGCAGAGGCGTTGCAGAAACTCGAACATCTCAAAAACCGTTTCAACCGCGAGACAATCAACATCGGTGTCTCAGGCGTTTCGCACGCAGGCAAAAGCACTCTGTTGCAAGCCATTACAGGTCTTAGCAACAACGAGATTCCCAAAGCGGAGGAAGGCGAAAACTACGCCGACCCGACCACGGCAGTACGTTCCCAAATCTACAACGGCGAAAAACACGCAATCGTGAAATTCAGATCTGACGCCGATTTCATCAAGATGGTGAACGAGTATCTCGCGCAAATCAAATCAGTGCCAGAAATCACAACCCTTTCGGACTTTGAGCAATTGAACCTCGAAGACATTGACTATTCGACCTTTGTAGGAAACGAGAAATACAACTACGAAAGGGTCAAGAGCATCAAAGAGGCGTTCAAATATTTCCGTCAGTATCTTGGCGGCGTGCCGGTAACAATAACCGACTTCAAGGGACTCAAAAAGTACGTTGCATACAACTACACCAACGTATCGGAGCGGCTTTACCCTGCCGTAATGGAAGTGGAGATCTATTGCGAATTTCCGAGCCTCGACAAATCCATCAAACTCGGATTGATAGACTTGCCCGGTTTCGGTGAAAATTCCAACGTTGACAAGATAATGACCGACGGTCTCGAAAACGACGTTGACCACGCAGTACTCATCATCCGCCCCAATCAACAAGACGCCGGAATCAGGCAGCGTGAACTTGACAGTTTTTCACGGATTGGCGAAGTTCAAAAAGGCATTTCCAAGCGCAGCAACTTTCTCTCTTTCCTTATTAATAAGGACGAGCGTGAGAGCGGTTTGGACAGCCTTGTCAATTCCACGATGCAGGACATCAACAAGTATTTCAACAACGGTGGCGAAAATTTCAAGACTTTTGCTTTCCCCGTGCTGACCAACGGCATCGCCAACACCGCCGAGGTCAACAATATGCTTAACGTCACCCTTGAAAACTTGATTAGCGTCCTCCCAACAATCGACAATGAACTACTCGAAACGTACAAAAGTACACTTGATATTTCTGATGTCAAGGCGTTGTTGGATGAGATAATGAGAGATGTAACACAGATAACGAATGCATCATCCGAGCATCTTCACTTCGACCACTTAACAAAGAATTTCAAAATTCAATTGAAAAGCAAACTGATGGATTTGTATGATTTGGACAAATCCAAATATAGTTGCGCTAACGCCAACAAAATTGACGACAAGGACTTGAAAAAACAAGTGGATTGCATCTATGAACGTGTCAAAGAACACATCAAAGGCGACTTATGGGTTGTGAAGCAAGTTACTTTTATGGGATTTGATACATGGGAAGATTATGCAAGACATGCCAACAGAGGTGCAAGAGGAGCCTACTTGCCTTCTGAAGGACATCGTATTTGGGACTGCATCATCAAGGAATATGAACAATTGGACGATACCATTTTCTCAAAACGGCTCAACGAACTTAAAGAAGACATTGTGAATGTTTTCAAGCAATTGACAGGAAATCTTGTCACCAAGGATGGACAAGAGGCGGCTGATGAATTAGTTGCCGTTTTGGAATACAATGGATTCAAAAAGGAAGATCCGATGGTCAATTCTTTCAGGTATCTGCAAGGCTTGAAAATTGATTTTCGACAAAACGTCTATCCGTTTTTCTACAAAGATGGTATTAACGAAATTTTGAGCGACATCCTCACTAAAATCGACATCAATAGTGATGAAAAAGACCCCATCACCAACGACAGAGAACAACTTGAAATGCTCGCATTGGAAACCAACACAAGCATTCGCAAAGCAATACTCGAACATGATTTTCTCGACTACTTCACCTATTGTTCAGCGATGACTTTCACAGAAAGAATTATTCTTTCTAACGCGGATTCTGACGACTACAAGAAACTCTGCACTACTTTTTGTTACCAAATGTTTCCAGCGGAGTTCGGAAAAGACAGTAACAGAGCAGCATTGGAAGCATTGACAAAGCAAATCAATTTAGCAAACGAACTAATCAAGCAAATCGAAAAAATATGATAGGAACTACAATTGCAACTAACGCATTGCTGAGCATGCTTACGGATTGGTTTGGCAAGAAAATCGGTCCGACAGTCAAAACTACGCTCAAAACATTCATCGACATCCTGGCAAGTGCGAAAAAAGACAAAGACGGAATAAAACACGCCGATCTTGACCCAATCTACATCACCCTTGTGGCACCACGAGGGCTACGGTAATATCTTACATCAATAACAATATCAACAAAGCCGAGGGATTCTCAGTAAATCCATGCACTGAAACTGACGGTACTCGCATTGCTAAATTTAATAGCGATTTGAGTGCAAAAATACAAGCTGGCAGTTTCAAGTTTGATTCAGGTTTTCTTCGCCCCGACAATGAACTTTCTAAATTCGACTTTGAACTTAAATTTAATGTCGAAAACGAGAAAACGGTACTGCATCAGAAATTCATTGTAATGGATATTCCGGGCGGTTGGATAAGCGACAACATTGCTTTCCCCGCAGAGTTTACCGAGCATTTTCATAAGAGTCGTATTCTTTGGATTCCCATTGAAGCACCAGCACTTATGGAAGTTAATGACCAATCAGCAAACGAAGTAGGGCATTCTGCCAACGTGCTATGTATCAACCGGGTAGGTGAGTTCATCAAAGAGTGGGCCGAAATACGAAACACAAAGGACGAACCTTGCAGCGCAAACTTCGTAATCACCAAATGCGAAACATATCATACTCAGGATGATACGAAGAAAAAGGCTGCAAAATGCCAACTAAGGTTCAAAGAACGGTATGGAGAGATTATCAATGATGTCCACAAAATAAGCAACAAGATCAAAATGAACTATGTTCCCGTAGAAACCATAGGAGTGGTAAAAATCTACGATAGAGAATGGTGTACAGAAGAAGGTCGCAGCGTTCTCAAAGCCGACTACAAGTTCACAAAAAGACAGGTCTCTCCACAAATCAGCGGAGTAGATGCACTGATGTCAACGGTATTGGAATACTGCTACACTGCACTTGACACCAGTATCAACAATGAAATCAAAGTATTGACCAAAGAGATTGATGATTCTTGGTTT
>CAJOGF010000232.1 GCA_905233995.1 uncultured Bacteroidales bacterium
CCGAAAGTTTTTACAATCGGATAGAGGTGTGTAGTACGCCGGAGAGTTTATCCTCTCAAATGTGTTTGTCTATATTTGACTATGACAGACGCAACTATTAATATCAAAATCTTTAGGCTCGACTAAAAAGGAATCGATGAAAGACGCCAAATCTTTAGGAAAAACGTGCTTAAGTTTAGCCTGAGAATAGGCGTCGAAAAACTTAGAATAGGTCTTGGAAAGAGAAGAGTCATAAGAAGAGATGTCAAGACGAAGCATAGAAGAATCAAAAAAGATATGCAAAATTATCATCGTTATAGATGCGGCGAAAAAGTTTTTTTCTCAAAATATCACCTCGCAAAAATAAAAAGACGGTAACCACGTTCGTGATTACCGTCCACTTTCGGCAAGAAACTTCTTGAAAAAAGTTTAGTCGCTGTATATAATAAAGTTCAGTTCCAATCATGAAACTCCGAAATAAGCAGTGTAACTAGCTGAAAATAGTTGCAAAAGCTCCATAAAGGCAATCTTAGTGACTGGTAATCACAAGAATGGCTGAGCGTTTCGTGACGGTCATCACGGGGCAACACCGCAATGTTTGGTAGACATTGCGGTTTTTTTGCTTTTAGGTAAAAATTTTATATCGAGAAAAATCAATTCTTTGTTTTTAATTTACGAATATTGTAGCACAAAATCATTACAAATCAATAAAAAAAAATCGAGTTAAGTTTTTGAATACTCTCAAGGAAGATAGGTAAACGATTTATCTTTACTGAGCATTTAAGATAACCTCCTACTAAATGCCGTAACATTTTATCCCATAAACCACTGATTTTTGCCCGACGAAAAAAACTATATACAGTTTGCCAAGTCGGAAGATCGTGCGGTAACTGTCGCCATTTACAACTTGAATCCACAACATACAGCACTGCATTTAAAATCTCACGTTTGCTATACTTATATTCCCTCATTCCGACAAATAACGGTTCGATAACAGCCCATTGTTCGTCTGTCAGATCTGTCGGATAACTCTGACGGGCTAAATAATCCTTTTTCATAATCTCATTTTATCTTTTTTTTCTTGTGAAAACACCCTCTCAATCTTCCAAATTTTGATAAACCGATTTTAAAAGCCGGAGAAGTTTGGAGTTCAAAGACTGTTTATAAATTATCTGTCGATTGAATGATACTTTTGTAGATTCTTTGAAAAAAGACAAAAGTATTTTCACCAAAAAGCGCCGAGAAGCCCCCGCCTTTAGGCGTGGGGAGGAAAGGCGCTGAATCCTTTCTTGACTTTTTATAAATCGAATTGTATACTGCAAATATCGGGAAAACGGTTGTGGCTTATGCTTAAAGGCACCCGATTTTGTCGAAAGACAATCAATGCTGCAACTTAGTTGCAGGGCTGAAGTCAACCAGCCGAACGCGGTGGCGTAAGCTAACTGCAAGCCCCTTCATTTATGTGTGGGGTAGTTGACTGCCAAATTTTGGAGACAGAAATTACAACCATTGAAAACTTGTCCGTGCGGCAAGTTTTTTTGTGTTATAACAAGGCAAAAATTTTTGGAGGCAATAAATATGATAAAAAATTTTATTGAAAATATCATCAAACAGTTGAGAGCAATTTGGATAGCGTTATTTTGGAGCGATCAAAAGAAAACGGAAAGTTTGTTGAAAAAATCTTTGGAAGTTTTGCAAGACCTTTGCGCTAAGTTGTTTGTCAGCAAAAAGAAAGATACTTTTGTTTGTTTTGACATACCTAAAAGTAAATATATGGCGGTCATAAAGGTTACAAAAAATTATTCCGATAAGAAAAAGTGGCGTGTGATGGTCGGCGTTACGGAAGAAGGTACAGATAAAATTTTGGAAGTGTATATGGCAAAGCCGATGGATAACGCTGAAGTGATTGATTATCTTTGTAAACCTGAGACCAAAACTGAAATTTTGAAAGAAATTATCCGACTAAATGAAAAAGCACCTGACAGTTTCGATTTTTGAAAATATTCCTAGAGTGTGTTGAATAACTAAAGCGTGTTCACACAACAGAAACAATTAACAATACAAAAACTGAATACACGATGTCTAATTTATCGTAGCGTGTAAAAATTCTGCGAAAGCGTTTGAGTCGCCGAAAAAATAGGTGTGCAATAGAGTAATTTGATACCTTCGGGCGAATTGTTTTTCTCTCCGCCTGATAATGAAAAGTTCAATGCAAAACTGTTAGACGTGGTAACCATATGAAATTTTGTGGTAAATTCGCCGCGACTTCTGCCGATTGCCTGTTTTCCTTTTTTTAAAGCACCGCAAGCGTCCGGATGAACCTTTGGGCAAAAAAATCCCCTCCAAAATTTTTCAAAATTATGTCTCAAAATTCACGGCAAAAGTTTTTTGTCTTGCAAAGTTTTTTCCAGCGGTAAATGGTACAACGAGGAACTCCGAATTCTTTAGCTAAGTTTGTAACACTCATTCCAAGTTTGCAAAAATAAATAAATCTTTTTTTGCCAGCGTCTAGTGTCTAGTGTCTAGTGTCTAGTGTCTAGCGTCTAGTGTCTAGCGTCTAGAAATTTTAGTCGCTAGTCGTTAGTCGTTAGTCTCTAGTCTCTAGTCTCTAGTCTCTAGTCTCTAGTCTCTAGTCTCTAGTGTCTAGAGTCTAGAACTCTTTTTTGTTTTGCAAATTATTTCCGGCAGCCGCAAGAAAATCCAATTCATCTTCCGAAAATTCAATTCTGGAAGGTGAAAAT
>CAJOGF010000233.1 GCA_905233995.1 uncultured Bacteroidales bacterium
TATATATGTCGTCCCCGGAACAGACTTCCGGGGACGACATTTTGTCAGGCTCCGGACAAACACTGAAAACGGAGGAAGGATTTCATGCAAAAGACCACATACTGCGCCCATTGTGCCAAGTCCAATATCTTGAACCACTATCGACATAACATCAAAAAGGTGATAGATAAAACTATCGCCTGTTCTGCGTTTTTGTCCTTTATAGACTTCGCGGGCAAGATTGTATGCTTTTCTAACAAGTGCTTTCTCGTTGTCTGTTTTGAAATAAATGCTACTTGCTAACATTTGTTCAAACATTCTGTCCGTGTCTTTTTCCGTATATGGTTTTCGGTGCAGAATTTCTTCTGCTTTTGAAATTTCCTTCTCGGTTTTTGCCATATCTTTGTTTTTATTTAGTCTTCAAGTTTGTGTCCGCAATAGGGACAAAAAATTTTTTTGTCTGTTACTTCGATTTGTTGTTGTTCTTTGGTTTTTTCTTGTTTTTTTTCCTTTTCTTGTTTTTCGTTGATTTTTTCTAAGAATCCTGCGCTGATAATACCTGTCGGCATTGCTACAAGTCCAATTCCTAAAATTGCCATAATGCTTCCGATTAATTTTCCCATTGTTGTAACGGGATATACATCGCCGTAACCGATAGTTGTCATTGTAACAATAGCCCACCATAGACAGCCCAAAACGTTAGGAAACTGTTCTGGTTGTCTCTCGTGTTCAGCATAAAACATTATAAATGAGGATATTATCATAATAATGATTATCAATCCCATAATAACGCCTATTTCAGAGCGTTTGTCTTTTATAACATCTGCTACAAGTTTCATAGAGTCGTTGTAGCGAGTTATTTTGAAAACTCTGAAAAATCTTAGAAGTCTTAACATTCTCAAAACCCTCAAATCCAAGTTGGTAAAATCCAAATAGAATGGTAGTATTGAGAGTAGGTCAACAATTCCAGCAAACGAAATAACATATTCTTTTATACTTTGCCATCTTGTCTTTCCTTGATTATCTTTCGTAAGATGCGCTGTTACAATTCTGATTATGTATTCCGTTGAAAAAACCATTACAGTAAAAAAGTCAAAAATTCTAAAATAGTTTCTGTACGGAATAAAAATACTATCGTCGGTTTCCAAAGCCATTTCTCCAACCGACAATATAATCAAAATCATCAAAAAATAATTGAAGAATTTTGATAGTTTGTTGTGCTCATCGTTTTCGTCAACAAGATAAAAAAGTGCTTTTTCTAAGTTATTAATTTTTGACCGAAATGTCTGTGTCATAATACCCCAAAATTTTTTTTTAGAATTTTAGTCTTGCGTCTGGAGCCAAATCCATTGACGCAAATTCTCCTTTTAGATATTTGTAATATCCCGCTCCTGCTATCATAGCCGCATTGTCGGTTGTGAATTTTCTTTCGGGAATAAAAACCTCCCAACCTTCTTTTTGCGCTGTTAATGTTAGAGTGTCCCTTAATTCTGAATTTGCTGCAACGCCGCCACCAATTGTAATTTGTTTTATGCCTGTTTGTTTGACGGCTTTTTTTAGTTTTTCTATCAAAATGCTGATTATCGTAAACTGTAACGAAGCGCACAAATCGTCAAGATTTTCGTCAATAAAGTTTGGATTATTTTGCATTTTGTCTCTAAGTGTATACAAAAACGAAGTTTTAAGACCAGAAAAACTAAAATCCAATCCTTTGATGTTTGGTTTTGCAAACGTGAAAGTTTTAGGATTGCCGATATGAGCGTGTTTGTCGATAATAGGTCCTCCCGGATAGCCTAATCCCATCACTTTAGCGCATTTGTCGAAAGCCTCTCCTGCGGCATCGTCGATTGTGCTTCCGATTATTTCCATATCGAAATAATCTTTCACCTTAATTATTTGTGTGTGTCCGCCAGAGACCAAAAGTGTAAGAAACGGAAATTTAGGATTCTTTTTAATATTATCTTTTTCGTGTACAAACTGACTTAAAACGTGTCCTTGAAGATGATTGATTTCTATCATCGGTATTTTGCCGGCAAGCGAAAAACCTTTCGCAAACGATACTCCAACAAGTAGAGAGCCAAGAAGTCCGGGTCCTCTTGTAAAGGCAACCGCTGAAATTTCGTCTTTTTTTAGACCTGAGTCTTTTATTGCTTTGTCAACAACGGGAATTATGTTTTGTTGATGTGCTCTTGAGGCTAATTCCGGCACAACGCCACCGTATGCACTATGTACTGCTTGACTTGCAATTACATTAGAGAGCAAAATCCCGTCAGAAACTATCGCTGCCGAGGTGTCATCACAAGATGATTCTATACCTAATATATTGATTTTCAATTTATTTGTATTTTTTATAATTTCGTTTTTTTCAAAGCACTAATTTATAATTTTCAACTTAAATGGCAAAATAAAAAATATTAAAAACATTTAATGCAAATTTTCTTTTAAAAAAAAGGAAAAATGTTTTGGTTATCAAAAAATTATGTTTAACTTTGCAGCGGAATTTATATCTATAAATAAAGTCTAACACATTAAAGTTTATATTTTTACAAATTTTTAAATTAATGACACCGAAAAAAAACAATCAAAATTACGACGAAGAGGATTTTGAGATTCAGAAAGGAAATACTCAAGAGACTGCTCAACGTCAAGAAAGTGAAGAGGAAGAGGTTATACCTTTTAGTTCTTACCAATCTAATGTTTCTACAATGGATTTCGATTGGGATAACGTTTCTAACAA
>CAJOGF010000234.1 GCA_905233995.1 uncultured Bacteroidales bacterium
AAGTGCTGATATTGTTAATAATTATATATTTATGTGGATGCCCGATGTAGGTGAACTTGATTATTATCGCAGTGCTTATGCGGGTTCAGATTTGTATTATAACAATACGAGTACAATATATAGAGTCTCAAAAATATTTTACGTTCCACTTTATTTTTTAAGTATCAAATCATTAGATAATTATCTTCTAAATTCTTATAACAAATTTATATTCAGATTTGGACTGTTATCTTTTTGTTTGCGTATTATATTATTGCAAAATAATTTGGTTGGCAGGTTTTCAGGCTATTTTTGGCTCCCGTCTGTATTTCCTATATACTATTTGCTTAAATATTATTGGGATAACAAAAGAATTAATCAATTTGTACTCTGTTCTTTCTATAGCATAATACCATATTTAATCAAAATAATAAATGGTGAATATGAATATAAATATCATTTTTTTCTATTTCAATAATAGAATCATTTGATTATCCCATCATGAAAATCCTTCACATCATCACCAACACTGAACTTGGCGGTGCGCAAAAGGTCTGTATCGACCTGTGTCAAAAAGCCGTTGAAGACGGAAATATCGTTGCTGTTGCAAGTATGTCTGGCGGCTATATGTGGCGACAACTGCCAGGAAACGTGGTTCAGTTTCAACTTAAAAATATGGTCAAACCCATAAAACCGTTAAAAGACATAAAAGTTTTTTTTGAACTACAAGCCGCCGTAAAAAAATTCAAGCCCGACATTATCCACCTACATTCGAGTAAAGCGGGAGTTTTGGGACGTTTGGTTTCACTTTCCAACTACAAACGGATTGTCTATACAGTCCATGGTTTTGATTCTATCCGACTGAAACACAGAGTATTTCTACCACTTGAAAAAATTTTGCAAAGGTTTTGCGGCGCGATAGTCGCTGTGTCTGATTATGACAAAAAGAACCTCATTTCAGAAAAAATAAAACGGCATATCTTTACCGTTTACAACGGCATTGCGGAACACTCAATTATCCCCCAAAAATTGCTTCCCGATTTTAACAAAACACGGAAAACTGTCCTAACAATCGCTCGAATTGCACCGCCCAAAAATTTAAACCTTTTTCTTGAAACCGCCAAAAAACTGCCTCAATATGATTTTCTGTGGCTTGGCGGCTCGCCTGATTATTCGGTAGATGAACTTTACAAAATGTATTCTGTCCCTGAAAATGTGAAACTTTTCGGCGATGTTCCCAATGCGAGCAACTACATAAATATTTGTGATTTGTTTGTTTTGTTTTCCAATTTTGAAGGTTTGCCGATGACGATAATCGAGGCCATGAGCCAAAAGAAAGCGGTTGTCGCATCAAATGTCGGCGGCATTTATGAGTTGGTGGACTCGTCGAACGGCAAACTCATTGAAAACACAGTGGAAGATGCCTCACACGCGGTCGAATCTATTTTAGAAAATGACAATCTGCGCCAGCAAATGGAGCAAAAATCATACGAAAAGTATCAGTGCAACTTCACGTTAGAAAAGATGTGGGAGTGGTACAAAACAATTTATCAAGTATTGGCAAAATAATTTTTTGCGAAACTGACAAATCTTTCTTACCTTTGCGACGAAGAACAAAACGAACGGTTATGATACAGATTGCCAACCCGATATATGATTCAGTCTTTAAGTATATGATGCAGAACAAGAAGGTCTGCATGATACTACTTGGCGCGTTGCTGAACGTTGACATTGTGGAAGTCGATATAGTCCGCAATGAACTTATCCGTGCCAATTTGAAAGGGTTCGGCATACTGCGGCTCGACTTTTTGGCAAAGGTCAAGAAAGACGACAACACATTTGAAATGGTAAGCATCGAGGTCCAAAAAGCCGAAAAAGACACTGAGATTGTGCGGTTTAGACGCTATTTGTCAAGGCTTTACGACACTGAGGCATACGAAACCAAGACCGTCAAAAAGAAGAACCGCAAAGATGAAGAAGTCGATGTAATTGTAGAAACGCCGATTCATATTGTCGCCATCTATTTCCTGGGACATCCGTTAAAAGATGTTACGGAACCAGTGGTTTACTATACGCCAAAAGCGACAAATGCGGTGGGCGAACCAGTGAAAAATGTGGATTTGAATCCATTTTTCAAATATATGTCGCACGAGACGATTGTCGTCCAGATACCGTATCTGCGGAAAAACGCGCGTTCAAGGGTCGAGGAGTTTTTGGAAATTTTTGACCAAAGCAACGTCGTGCCTAACAACGTTCATTGTCTTATGCTTGACAATCTTGACAACAAACCCGAGGGTTACAATTTGGTTGTCAGACAGTTGGCGAGTGCCATTGCAGACCGGGAAGTCAAGATGGCAATGTCAATCGAGGACGAATACGCCTCTGACATTGAAGACAGAACCGAGTTGGAAGAAATCGTCGAGGAACAAAAGGAAAAACTGGCAGAACAAAAAGAGCAATTATCACAACAGAAAGAGCAAATATCGCAAAAAGATGCACAACTATCACAAAAAGATGCACAACTATCGCAAAAAGATGCGCAACTATCCGCTTTGGTAAAGACCTTGTTTTCAATGGGATTGTCGCGCAAAGACATATCCGAGAAAATCAACATTCCATTGGAACAATTGAACAAATTACTTGATTAACTATATTTTGAATTACATATCCCTATTATATAGGCATCACTTTGCATACCCAAGAGTGATGATTCTTTTCATCCATTTTTCTTCATG
>CAJOGF010000235.1:0-437 GCA_905233995.1 uncultured Bacteroidales bacterium
TCGACTTCGCGCCACTGTTCGATCCTCTGGAGTTGGGACATGAGGTTGTTGTACCGGGCGGCACGAATGTAAAACAGGGTGCTGTGGCGCGAAACAACGTCGATGAGTTCAAGGAACTCCGCCTGGTTGTGCTTTACGTTCATGTTCCCGACCCTGTTTTCTATGTTGAAGGGCAGTCCGTTGATGAAAGCGACGCCGGGGAAGTAGCCGAAACATTTCTTGTACGAATACGTGGCATCGAATTTCTCCGTAGGGATAATCATCCAGAGCGATTTGATGATGTCCGCATACGAATATTCCGCCTGTTTGGCGCGGATGCCAAGCACTTCGTCGCATAGCTCGCCGATTTTGTACCTGTCGAAATAGTCCTCTATGAAAAATATTCCTGCGAAAGGTGTTGTTTTTGCGCTTTTTTGTATTATCTTTGTGCTGTATTT
>CAJOGF010000235.1:470-3180 GCA_905233995.1 uncultured Bacteroidales bacterium
ACTAATTTAGGTGAAATATTTGTAACGGCAAAATATTCTAACTGTTTTGTTTTCAATATTTTGCCGTTTTTAACATTTTTTAATTTCGGAATTGAGGGAATATCACGGACGGTTGCTGTTCTTGTGCTTCATCAAGCTAATCATCAACGGCACGGGCTTTTGTTACTTTGAGCCACAGAGCCAGAGCGGCGGGCGCGTGGACTTGATTGTCAACTACAACAGCAAGGAATACATCATCGAACTCAAACTTTGGCGCGGCGAAAAGTACGAGATTTCGGGTCGTGAACAACTATCCAAATACCTCGAACTTCGCAACCATTCGGAAGGCTACCTCATAACGTTCTCATTCCTAAAAGAAAAGACCGTCCAAGAGAAGCCCGAATGGATTGATTACAACGGCAAGAGGATTTACGAGGCGGTGATTGAGTGCGGGAAATAATGAATAATTGTTACAACCATATATCATACATATCCTTGTCATGGTAAAGCATATTTAGGGCTGTGTTATGGGAACTGTCTAACAAAAATATCGTTTTCCCAATGTAATTATAGCCGCAGGATTCCAAGTATTTTTGAAAACAGCACAAAACGGCGAAGTTTGGCTCGCTGAACCCGCCGTAAAAGGTAAGGGTCGTGTCCGATTGAGAATATAATTGGAAATCAAATTGTTTCGTCGTTTTGTATTCAATTGGCATATAAAAATGATTGTCCTTGCGGTTGATAATTATTGAGCCGACATCTGTATTGTACGAAAAAGTTGTATTGTCGAAAAGCGCTGGTTCTTGCAACGACGAACGATAGAACGTGAACGCCGCAACAGAATCTTCCAAAAATTCAAATGTTCCATTGTCATTATTTACAACTATATCAACAACACTGCACAACCTTTCCTCAGTGTCTACGATATTGTTCATAACGTAAAATGCCAACTCGGTGCTGTCTATTCCACGGTTGGAATAGTGATCGATTTGGGTGATGTTTTGTTCCCTATAATCCGCAAATATGCCTTTCCAAGAAACCGAACTCATTATTAAAGGAATCGTAATCAAAATAAAAAGATACATTACAACAATAATTGCAGCAATTTCGGTCGAAAATTTGTTTTTAGCCGTCTTGATAATATCGATGAATACTATTATTCCAACCACATCTATCAGTAGCTCGAACAATAGAAAATCTGCAAACGCCCATAACACCGTCAAGATTATTACAACAATTGACTTAATTTTTTTCTGCATTGTAAACAATGTAACAGCCGTCAATGCCCAAATGCCTAACGTCAAGAATTTTTCTGACGGTGATTTTGGCGAGCAGATGATTGACGTAAGATAATTTTCACTTGCAGGCAAAAGCGGCAACATGCAAATCAACGCCACATACAAACCAAAAATTATGAAAGAAAACTTTCGGTCTTTCTTCAAAGCCGTCAGAATTACAAGATTGACACTCGCCAATACTGCCGAAACATACCCCAAGTCATATAAACTGCAAATGAACTCCATAGCCGTTATTTTGATATAAGCAAATAGTCGTGAAAAATGATTTCTGTTTTGAAAGGCGAACAACCGAAATGATGTTGCAGCCAAAAGAATGCGTTTAAGCACGAAATGTTCGCTTTTTCAATTTTATTTATCGAAAAGCCTTCTCTTTTTGATAAAATATCGTCTTTGTCTGCTCCATACCAATCTTGGATGGTGATTTTTAAGTCAACCAGATGGTATTTGCCGTCAATTCTTTTGTAAACATCAAAATCGAAATCAACATGCTGCGTTGCACCCATCAGTCCATAAAAACTATACGTAGCAATGTCAAATTTATTGCTGAAATTATAGCATTTTGCATAATTTGCAATATTTTTGAGATTGTGATTACTATCTAAATATTTGCACAAATAAGGTACAATTAATTTAGTGTAGTATTCCTTTTGAAAAGCGTAATTAATGTGCAAATCTTTTGATATAGAAGAATCTTCGTTGTATGAAAGAATGCTGTCTTTGGGCAGACTTTTGTCATAAAATAGTTTTTTTACGTCATCGGATATTTGTTTCGACAGAGCATTGTCAGAGCCCAATACGCCTATGTTGTAATGTTTTATGAAATTTTCACTATTCACGTCAAACTCTGTGAAATCAGAAACAAATCTGCCGCCTTCGTAGATTGTTTTTACATTATCCTCGTCTAGTTTGATTATCACCGCCAACAATGCGCCGACAATGATTGCTATGATGTAGCCTTTTATATCTTCTTTATTGTCTTTCATATTTTAGCATTTTTTTGTTTTTTGAACTTTTATTTGTCGCTGCAAAAATAGTCCAAATCATGCATTCCGCCCAATCTTTGACACTTTTTCGACAATTTTTCGACATTTTTTGATAATCTTTTTTATGGCATTGCGCTTTGCAACACGTTGCGTATCAGAATCTTCGTTGTTAGTATTATTGAGTTTCAACGGGACATTGTTGCGGTAACGGAATACTTTGGGAATATTGCTTTTTATAGTCTCGTCAAGCATTTGATATGTTGTATTGTACAATTCGAGGATAAAGAAATTGAACTCGTATTGGTTTTTGTTTTTCCAAACAATACAAATACCCTCTTCAACCCCGCCGTCAAAAATGCTTGCAAAAATATCTTCCTTACAACATTCAAAATAATTTTGCTTCGACATTTCGCTATATAGAGTTTTCAATCTCATTATATTGAATTTAGG
>CAJOGF010000236.1 GCA_905233995.1 uncultured Bacteroidales bacterium
TGCTTTCTAACTCTTGTTCCTTAAAATCTTCCATATAGTTAATCATGGTTATAACAAGTCGTTCTTTTGCCTTATAACCCTTAATCGTCTTTTTGTATGGTGTAACTTTCAATTCTACGCCGGCTTCTTCAAAATCTGCCGAAGTACTGCTGTTTGCCTTATAGCCGAAATAACACTCCTCGATAAGATTGCCAAGCCCGCCTTTGTACTTTTTGTCGGCATGACGAGATATATAATCGGTGTCCGTTTCTCTACCATTTATGCACATTTCATATATTTGCCTAAAGGTTAAACCTATCATTTTTTTGCCGTAATTTTCAATGCTGTACGGACTGTATTTGTCGTAATTTTTTTCCACACTTCTGCCCCTCCGATAATTAGTTACCGGCAAAGCCGTAAGCGCAAACGGCTTTGCCGGTATATCTTGTTAAAAATCCTATAAATTAGCTTCCAATCATTTTTAATTCCCGATCACATCAAGAAATTTGCTTCTTGCGGCAAATTGGCAAGGCGGTAACGCCTTCACATGACTATAATCTCGTCGTTTTTCATCAAGGCAAAAAGTTCTTCATGTGTCATGCGAGTGCTTTTTATTGCTTCGGCAACCGTAAAAATTTACTTAAATATCTTGATCGTTTTACATAAAAGTGTTAATATTACCATTATTGTATTGCAACGCAAATTTTCTAACGAGGTGGCAACTTTGACCTTAGATAAAACCGTTTGCGAGTTATTTGCGGGTGTCGGCGGCTTCCGAATCGGATTGGAAAAATCGGATTCCTCTTGGAAAACTGTTTGGGTTAATCAATGGGAACCAAGTCGAGTGCGACAAGATGCCTTTGAATGTTATTGCAAACATTTCGGCGGTTACAAGGATATATATGTGAACAAAGATATTTGCACTGTTGATAAAAGTTTAATCCCCGACCATAACCTACTGGTTGGTGGTTTTCCTTGTCAAGATTATTCAGTGGCGGCAACAGGCGCACAAGGTATCGAGGGGAAAAAGGGAATATTATGGTGGCAAATATACGATATACTGAAAGTTAAACGTCCTCCTTTTGTCTTGCTTGAAAATGTCGATCGTTTGTTAAAATCTCCTGCCAAGCAACGCGGAAGAGACTTTGCTGTCATGCTTACTTCCTTTTGGCAATTTGGGTACGATGTTGAATGGCGAGTTATCAACGCTGCCGAATATGGTTTTGTACAACGTCGTCGGCGAGTGTTTATATTCGCGTACAGAAATGACACAAATTTTCGGAAAACACAAAGTGCCGGTCAACCTGTTGATATAATCAACAGAACAGGCTTTTTTTCCCACACATTTCCCGTAAAAAAAACAGAAAATGCAAAAGAATGTCGATTGCCGTCCAAGAGCCTTCTTGACGTGTCTGACGGTTTTACTTTTTATTTTGAAAATGCCGGTGTTATGACTGACGGGCTTATTGTCAGTGCCAAAGTAGAACCGTTTTACAATGGCAAATATGAGGTTTTGCGCGATGTTATGGACAGAAATGTAGACAGCAGATTTTATTTGGGGGAGAATTTGGACAAGTGGAAATACTTAAAAGGTGCAAAGCGCGAGGAACGTGTCGCCAAAAACGGGCATCGGTATTTTTATTCCGAAGGTCCGATAGCTTTTCCCGATTCCGTAGACAAGCCCGCACGCACAATCCTCACAAGCGAGGCTTCCGTAAATCGCAGTACCCATGTTGTTCCCGACCTTGACACAAAACAACTACGGTTATTAACCCCCGACGAAGCAGACATTATACAGGGGTTTCCAAAGGGCTGGACAGACACCGGTATGAACGAGCGTTTCCGTTATTTTTGCATGGGCAACGCCTTAGTCACGGGAGTTGTATGCAAAATGGGAAAAACTTTGAACAAAATTTTTTCAAATCAAAACTTGTAATAACGTAAATTTATTTGAAACGTTCTTCAAGTTGACCGTAAATATAACTGTTGTTTAACCAAAAGCAATGCTTTATATACGATGTGGTATTTTCCAAGCTGATGTTGGCGGGGGAGGTTATGTTCAACTTCGTACCTGCGGGCAACGGATAACAATCGTTTTTGTCTTTGGCGTGCGGGCGGACATGAGAAATTTTATGATGCTTAATTTTGGGAAAGTTATTTTCTGTATGTCCTCTATCGTCAATCGTAAGTCTTATTTGACCGTTTTTGACAATATCATGCATTTCCTGCCATACGTCATGTACATCACCGTCAATATCTTGTAACGGCATATTCCAAAATTGACTTCCCGCCAACTTCATTACATTATTGGTATCGGTTTTGTAAATAACGAAAAAAAATCTCGTTTCCCGCAAATAATTGCCAAACGTGCTGTTTTCCCATGTTTCTTCTGCCAATTCTCGATACTTGAACGCCGGAAACGACATATGTTCCCTAATTTTGCCGTTTTTCCCGATATGTATGGTCTTTAATGCTATTCCCGCCTTTTCAAATTCGGCGGCATTGTTGCTTTTTACTCCCAAAATTCTAAAAGCAATAGTCGAAGCGATATTTTTAGACTTGTTGCTTACGGAAAATATTTGACACAGTTTATTAAATTCCGTACCTGCAAATCGATTTATTTTTTCGGTTACGTATTTTTCAAAATCTGTTGACTCCGTTCCTTGCTTTACAATAGGCTCATAAGTATTCTTATTAGGCATTATGTAATGATTAAGAACGTAGGTC
>CAJOGF010000237.1:0-1108 GCA_905233995.1 uncultured Bacteroidales bacterium
ATCGGCGGCATTTTCGAGGACACGGTTCACAGTATTTGCGCCAAGGCGATGGGCTTGCCCGAATTTGATGAATCCGCCTTTCGTGAGCGAATCGACCATGTCGGAATTGTCGCCAAAGGACAGCTTACCGTCTACTTCAAGGACGGACGAACCTACAGCGACACATGGTCAACGAAAAAACGGATGCCGCCGCTCTCCGAAGAGCATAAGCGTTGCATTGGCGAGGCATCAAGGAAATATTGGAGGGAGAGAAAATGTCGGCAAGAAACGTAACAACCATTCCCGCTACCATAACGAGATTTACCCATGCTCCATTGGCTGCAAGGAAGAAACGCAGGACGGCGGGATATGCCCGTGTCTCAACGGACAGCGACGAACAATTCACCAGTTATGCCGCGCAAATTGATTATTACGAGAAATTCATCAAAAGCCGCGACGATTGGGAATTTGTGACGGTTTACACCGACGAGGGATTGTCGGGTACGAGTACGGCGCACCGCGAGGGTTTTAAGGCGATGATAGCCGATGCTATGTCGGGGAAAATAGATTTGATTGTAACGAAATCGGTCAGCCGTTTTGCGAGGAACACCGTTGACAGCCTAACGACCGTCCGCCAATTACGGGAAAAGGGCATCGAGATTTATTTTGAAAAAGAGAACATTTGGACGCTCGACAGCAAAGGCGAACTCCTCATAAGCATCATGGCGTCAATAGCGCAGGAGGAGAGCCGTAGCATATCCGAAAATGTTGTTTGGGGAAAACGAAAAAGTTTTGCCGACGGAAAAGTGACCGTACCCTTCGGCAGATTTTTGGGCTACGATAGGGGCGAGGACGGCAGTCTTGTTTTGAACGAGGACGAGGCAAAAATCGTAAAACGGATATTTGCTATGTTTTTGCAGGGCATGACGCCTTACGGTATTGCCAACCGACTGACAGCCGAGGGGATTTTGACACCCGGCAAAAAGAAAAAATGGAGCGCAACCACGGTAAAAAGTATTCTTGGGAACGAAAAATACAAAGGCGATGCCTTGCTCCAAAAGACATACACCGTGGATTTTTTGACGAAGAAGAAAAAGAACAACGAAGGGGAAATCCCCCAATACTATGT
>CAJOGF010000237.1:1177-4817 GCA_905233995.1 uncultured Bacteroidales bacterium
CACAGCGGCGTACATATATTTTCGGGGAAAATAAAATGCGGCGAGTGCGGCTCTTGGTTTGGCTCAAAAATATGGCACAGCAACGACAAATACCGTCGCGTGATTTGGCAATGCAACCGCAAATACGACGGAAAAAAATGCTCCGCTCCCCATGTTGACGATAAGGCAATCGAACAGGCGTTTATCAAAGCGACCAATATCATCATCACCGAGAAAAAGCAAATTCTTGCCGATTATGCCGCGATAAAAACCATGCTCTTTGGCACGGAGAATTTGGAAAAGCAAAAAGCGGAATTGCGGCAGGAGATGGATGTGGTATCGGGTATGATACAAGACGCGATAAACGAAAACGCTCGTGTTGCCCTCAATCAAGAGGATTTTAAGCGGCGGTATGAATCGTTGGCAAAGCGGTTTGACGAAACCAAGGCAAAGTATGACAGCGTTTGCACCGATATTGACGGCAGGAGGATAAGGCAAGCCACCGTCGAGCAGTTTTTGACAGACCTAAAAAAGCGCGATGAGCTACTGACGGAATTTGACGCAGAACTTTGGCACTCGCTTGTTGATTTTGCGACGGTTTATGATGCGGAGGATATTCGCGTAACTTTTAAGAATGGGAAAGAGGTATAAGAAAAAGTCCCTATTCGTATAATGCGGATAGGAACTTTTTTCTTTCACAAAACTTTGTTACATACCTTGTACCAATTTGATATGTAGGCAACATTTAGCATATCTTTATGGGTTTCTACATAATCCATAAACCAATGAACCATGCCATCCCATTCTGCAATATTTCCGCAAGGTACGAGCGACCAACCTAATTCGTGTAGTGGAATACTCCCTTTTGCGTTATTTCTTATCTGCGAAACTGTAATAAGATTGTCCAAATCATTATTACCACCGTAAGCAACGGGTTGTATATGCTCAATGCTCGGATATAACTCCCACCAAGCATTATGACACATTTTACCGTGGGCGTGGTATGGAAATTCTTTCGGCATTGTCAAAGATAAAATTTGCAGAGTTCCTTGAAATACAAGACGTTCTCCCGAGTAACGATCTATGAAGCCGTCCCTCATAAACACTTGCAACTTTTTTTCGTCGGATAAGGGTTTGCAATCGATTCTGTTGGGAACAAAGGGATACCAATCGTTTATAATCTCTTTTCCTTTGTCGATGTCATCTTTTGCTATGGCTTGGCAAGCTTTTTCTATAACAGTGGACATAGTTATAACATTCATTTTCAATCACCTCATAAAATTAATACTTAATTGTCAAATCCTCGATATTAAAAAACGCGCCGCCGTATCGTTGAGCATCTTCTCGCCAATAGCCCCCCTCCACTTGATGTGTGCGGTTATCCGGTCTGCCACGGCCATATGTTCCCGTTGTGCCGCTTATGAAAACCAATGTTCCGTTCGGCAAATCAATTTTTTTGTTGTCAAGATTGACTGGATAATAATCGCTTTTTTGATTATACACGGCAATGAAGTGACCTACTTTAGCCGCCTCTTTTATGTCTTTGTATGTCCAATACGGTTTGGTTATAAAATTTTTGACATTGATGTAAAATTCTTTGCCGTCGCTAATTCGTTGAACAAGTAAATAGCCGTGATAATATATGTTTCTGTCAAGTTTAAGAAATTGCTTTTTTACGACGATTTCTGTTTTATGTTCGATAGCGTTGCCGGATTCATTCCAAAATTGTTTATCGCGTTCGTATGTTTTTATAAGCCACGGTGTATTATACGGACTTTGTTTATCGTCGCCGTCACTGTAGCCGACCGCCACATAACCGACCAACCCTTCGTATTTAGGTTCGCTTGCGGATATACCTCGACCATCGACATCTTTTCTTATCGGCACAATATTTTGACTTTGCTCTTGTTTTGGCGCGGGTACAGATTTTGGCGTATCGTTTTTTTGCTCGTTACTCGTCGTTTGAGCAGTTTGTTTGTCAACAACAACAGGCGGCTCTTCCTTTTCGATGGGAATGTTCTGCTCGATTTGCTCCGATTGTCTTTCGGCACTTGGCGGCTTATTTTCGAGGGTGTGTGTATTGGAAGCATATAACGATACCAACAATACACCAAACACAGCAATGATTATGCCGGCATTATCGTTTTTATTTGCGGAGCGTTCATCCTTTTCTTGTAAACCGAGCAAATGTTCGATTGCTTTAATAATTGTCGGTCGGAACATCCAACAAAGAAACAAAAGCGCGATTACTTGGACAATGACTACAAAGCCGCCGATGCTGATGATGTTTGCGAATATGTTTTCAAGCATAGGAAAATCACCTCGCCATTACTTCGTCATGTTGTGCGATTATTCCTGCCTGTTTTTCTTACGATTGAGCAACGGAATAACATTGACGAGTGGTTCTTCATAGGGGTGAATGTTGTAGATGGCATTTAGGGTTTCTTCCAAATTTTCCGATAAAATGTTGACCTCAACCTTGATTTCTTCTTCTTCGCTTATTTGCCCTTCAACGCCCCAATATGGCTCACTACCGTTAAGAGGTCTCCATGAACCCGTCAACTTGCTGTACGCCAAGCAGGAGTCGTAATTCCCAAGGCGACCGACTCCGACGGATTGAAGTGCCAACCGCAAAACTGATAGATGCGTTTCGGGGATAAAAATCTCCAGTTTTAATTCCTTAAAATCCATAATGCACCACTAATTCAGTCATATCAAATATTTACGGCAAAACCGAGCCTACCCTAAAAACCGAGCCTACTTCGCAAAAAACGAGCCTACCCTACGCAACTTGCGAGGGAAAATAAAATTGTATCAAACTCTGCGTTTTTATATCTATGTTCATACCGTCTTTGATACAATGCCATTTCGCCCTAAATGCCGCGAAATCACGCCATTGGTGCGGTTCGCGACGTTTTGACCTCTTAGCGATAGGCTTCTTTTGAGCAGTTTGCAATCAAAATCCCCACTTTGAATTGTCAGAAAACGAGCCTACCCCGTCGAGTAACGAGGAAAAATAAAAAAGTATAGGGAAAAATAAAATTGTTTGAGGAAAAATAAAAAGGTTTAATATTGCCGAGAGCCGCTAAACAAAAATTGTCGTTTGGCGGCTCTTTTATCGTTTATTGCAAATATCCGTGCTTTTTACCGATGTCGGTTGCCGCTTGCAACGATAGTTTACTGTATTGTGCGACCTTATCCACGGGAACATTGTCGGCAAACATAGCAAGTGCGCTTTCTTCCCGTGCCGATGTAATACCTTCGCTACGTCCTACGTCACGCCCACGCTCTTCCGCTTGATTTATCCCATTCTCCCAAGCTACCCACATATTGATCGACTCTCCTTTCTTGATGTCGATATCGATGCCTGTCACCGTCTTTATGAGACTTGCCGTTTCCCAATCAACATCCTCGGCTCGATTGTTCCCCGACATCCAATCCATGCTCTTGTCATTCTGATGTTTGACGAACTGCATCACCGTACCGAAGTCTGTGCGGAACTTAGCAAAGTCCTCGTCGGCGATTTGCGTAGGGGTGAGTAGGTTTAGTTTGTAATCGGGGACGAAGCGAAGCAACTCCTTATCCTCAACAGCCAATAACTCGTGCAGACTTCTTGCGCCGTCCCATTGCTCGGCACTCAAGCTGACAACCAATGTGATGA
>CAJOGF010000238.1:0-2574 GCA_905233995.1 uncultured Bacteroidales bacterium
AATAACAAGGGAGACGGAAACTTCTGTTAACTTGTTCTTGGGTTCATCAAAAAACGTGAAAGCAGTCGTTAGAGCATACAAACTAAAGGATTAAAAGTTACCATCGGCAGATGTCCTCGTTTTCAGTTGGACATTTGCCTTTTTTTATTTGTCATGAAAAAAATATTATCTCTGATAACAGCAATAGTGTTTATGATTTCATCATGCACTAACAATAGCGATGAGATTTCCCCTCTCGCATTATTCGTCAGACCTACACAAGAAGCCAACCTCACAGTATTGCAGTCAGGCGAATTTAAACCGTTCTTACTAAAATTTTACACTACTGGCGACTTTGCACGTCATCTCAGCATCAAGGCTTTTAACACCATAACAGGCGAAAGGGTGTTATTAGACTCCACATTTGAGACAAAGTGCGACAGTATGAGGTACATATACCGCGCCCCAGAATTGAATGTAGATTCGGTTGTGGAAACTATTTCCTTTTATACTTACAACAACGAGTCCAATGCTGAAGCAGTGCGCAAAGTCGCTATCGTCAAAAAGTTTCTATTGTTGCAAGAATTGACAGGGATAATACTAAGGAATCAAGACGAAAACCTCGGCAACGCAATGTCATTTAAGTCGCCATCGCAAATTTTCTGTATAAAAAATTCTCCTGATTCCATTGTTGCAGACCTGTACCTTGAATGTGCCGACGAATTTGACAAACTTTCGTTCAAGAGTCGCACTGACACAAAATTTGTAAGATACAACAATTTTGACTATCCAACTGCGACCGCTCTTACAATCCAAAATGTCTTTGAGTCGTCCAATCTGCATGATGAGATTTACGACTTGAAGACCAATGATATCATCTTAGTAGGACACGGCTCCCAAGCTGATGGCGTAATTTTGATAACAAACATCATCAAGTCAGGGGCAAACACCGAAAAATGTGTTCAACTTTCATTCAAGGGTATTGACAGGACACAATAGCAAATCATGTCACCTACTTCCTATTTTTGAAAGTGCAAAACAACCTAATGTTGTTTCAATAATGTTTAGTGGTTATTTCAATCCCGGAAAACTCGTTACCTCCTGAACCTTAATATCTGGGAACGAATTAACAATCTGTATCTTGATTTCCGGAAATGAACTAACCTCTTGAAATTTACCACATTTATCGGGAAATGATGATACTTTTTGGATTTTAAGGTCGGGAAACGAGTTTACATACTGAACCTTCAAGTCAGGAAACGAGTTGACAATTTTATACTTGCCATATAGTTTATAAGTCTTGCCGTTTTTGGTAATAGTGCAGTTTTTCTTGTCAACTATTAGCCCTGACGATAATTTGTACGTGTCGGGAGCGGAAATATCGCTGTTGTCAGTTGTCTGTCCTGTGGGCGAAAGACGAATATCAATTTTCAGAGACTCATACATCTCACGCGTTACATAATGCGCTGATAGTGTGATGTCATTGTCAAGGTCGTAAATCATACTGAAATTCTCGCCATTCCATTGCCATTCCAGAAACTTCATATCTTCGTTGTCGGGAAGCAATGGCAAATCCTCGTTTCTTATATACGAATATTTTTCTTTCTCAATTGGTTCTGGAACAATACCGTAATCGTTTTTAAATGAAATTGTTATGAACTCAACATTTGTAACTGCAAACAACAATTTCACTTTACCAAATTTTACATAACTTCCCGGCTTGAACGATTCTCCGCTGCCGTCAAAATTGGTGTTCCATTCAAGAAGGTCATGCCTCTTGATGTAATTGAGTCTGTAATTATCAACGCTCATAGGTGTCGAAAAACCAGCATTTGGTACAAAATGATAAGTGTCATCATCCACCACAATTTTTTCAGGCAGTTGGATGCTATCACCTTCATTTCCAAAAGCCATCATATATCCCCCATCATCATATACTTTCAAATATAATATTTGAGAATTCTCATAATCAATGTTGCCAAGCGTATTTGTTAACGTTGAATCATTATCGTAGTTCTCGTCATGATTTCCTGAACCATGATTTGAGCCGCCATTATTTGAACCATAGACTCTGTAATCTGGCATCCAACTTTCCTCAACGCAAGATAGCAGGCATATCGCCATCAATGCCAATACAATTCGTTTCATAGTTTTCTGCGATTTATGAGTAATACTTTATGCTGTCAACGACAATTACTATTCTTATTGAAAGCAAAGATATGCAAAAGTTTTAATATTGTGAAAAAAATTATTGAAAATCACTAAACATAATTTGCACAATTGAAAATTAATTCTTTAATTTGCAACGTTAAAAAAATAAAAAAAGGAAATATTAGAAGATGAAAAAAGTCCGTCAAATATATTTTACAATATTCTATCGGGGGGGGGTAAAAGTACAATAAAATTTACCATCCCAAAGATATTATACCAAGAAGCAACGTGAATAGTCGATTATTTGCGCTGCTTCTTTTTTTGTTTATGCTTGTAAATTTCAATATTAACTATTAAAATATTTAGAATTATGAAAATCAACCGTTTCTTTGCCGCCTTCTTGTCGGCGGCGATGTTTTTCAGTTCTGCAACGCTCTTAAGTTG
>CAJOGF010000238.1:2594-5286 GCA_905233995.1 uncultured Bacteroidales bacterium
CACCTGACAATCCCGACCCGGCTCCGACGCCAACTCCAACCAAGGTGGACGAAATCGCCGACAAAATCAGTTCGTTGGTGGAAAGTTCTAACAATGACGTAGTTGAACTCGTTTTGGATGACGTAACCTCTGCTGAAGACATCAAGTCGATTGCCGAGGCACTCACCAAGAAAGAGACAATAAATGTCGTTCTCGACCTATCAAAGTCCGAACTCACTGAAATCCCAACCGAAGCATTCAAGGACGTGAAAAACCTCTCGGAAGTTGTGCTTCCCGAAAAAATCACTTCCATTGGCGCAAACGCTTTCAAGGACTGCAAGACCCTGAAATCTGTCGATTTCACAAAGAAAATCTCAAAAAGCGAATCCTCACAAACCTTCACAATCGGCGCAGCGGCTTTTGAAGGTTGCATTGCTCTCGACAGCGTCAATGTCCCGACTGCTAATGTCGAGATAGACCCGACTGCCTTTGAAGGAACTGCCATTGCCGTCCTCGCTGATGGCAAATTGATAAAATTCGTTGATGCTAAGCACGCCGAAAATGTCTTCGTATTGGCGCACATAACAGAAATTCCCGACAGTACATTCTACTACGAGGTTAACACTGAAACCGTTAATGAAGATGGGTACACTAACACCAATACCACCTTCAACGAAACCCTCAAAATCTTAACATTCGCCAAAGAAAGCAAATTAACAAGGATTGGCAAAGCGGCGTTTGCGTGGTGTAGTTTTGAATCATTAACACTTCCCGAAAGTGTCAAGATAATAGATGATTACGGTTTGGCAATTATGAAATTGAAAAACTTTTCCCTTCCAAAAAGCATTGAAAGAGTAGGCAAATGTGGCTGTATGCATGTAAATATGGGAGAAGACTTCGACCCAAACACAATACCTGATGTTGATTCGTTAGCGTTCTATTGGGGATACCCTGCTGATGGTGATGATGCTTTTCATTTTTATGTAAGGACAATCGATGGCAAAGGTGAAATTGTGAAGATTCCGTATGGTACTCAGAAATACGAAATACCAAACACATGGACAGAAATCCCAGTATATTTTGGTTGGACTTACTTGTCAGAAACACTAAAAGAAATAACATTCCAAAAAGGTTGCCACATACAGAAACTGAGAACATTTACGTTTGTTAGCATGACAAATACTTCAATAGAAATTCCTGCAAGTGTAAAGGAACTCGAAATTGGTGTGTTTATGGGAATGAGTTACTACGATCGTCCTATTAAGGTTACTTTTGAGGAAGGTAGTCAGATAGAAAAAATACATCCAGGAGCATTTTTTTGCGTAGGTTGGTGGCGTGATGTTGATGAAATACATCTTCCTAAATTCTTTGAATTGAAATCAGGATGGGACTCAGAAGATCCTCTCCCCTCCTACGTTACAATCTACTGTCCACAAGACCTTGTAGAGCAATTCAAGGCGGCAGATTGTTATAAAAACTGTACAATTATAGGTGAGTAATGTCTTATAGGTACTAACATTTGAAAAACAAGGTTGTCAAGAGAATAGTGACAACCTTGTTTTTTATTAAAATCATAGATATCCTTTTTCATATCTGCCCTTACGAGTTACAAGCGAGTGGTGGTGACGGTGATGCCGTAAAGGTTGTTACTCACTCTTGTTTTCCCACGCCTTAATCAAATCCACGTTCAATTGCTCCAATTCGCTGAGTTTAACTTTTGAATTGTCGTTGAGGGGCTTGTACCAACTCATTTTGGCAAAGTGGGCTTTGAGGTCGGCGGAGGAGAACACATAGCCGTGGCGGGCGTAAATTTCGTTGCGCATTACGCGGAGTTGAGCCTTGGAGAAATAATCCAATTCTGAGGGCAAAACCAATTTCAACGAGGTGTAAGGATACTGACCTGTAAGGATTTCGGTGATTTGGTCTTTCTTGGTGAGCGATTTGTAAAACGTTGACATCTTGTAATATCCACAAGGATTATCATCGTCCCAAACGGCGTTGTAAAGGTCTATTCCCTTGTCGGTGAACTCTACCCAATAGATTTTGCCGTCTTTGAGTTTGAAACATTGCGCCATAGTGCCGTCGCTGACCTGCACTTCAAACTTCTCGCCGTTGAGTGATTCGCGAGCGAAGTTGTACTCCTTGCCCTGAGAGTCGGTGTAGATGCCGTCGAGCATATCGAGCAAAAGTTGGTCATCCTTATTCCAATCTTTCAGTTCCGCCAAGAGTGCAGTGATTACGTTTTTGGAATTACGCGCCACGAGCACAACGTTTTCCGTGTCGTAGCCGTCGATGATTTTCATTCTTGTAACAGTGCAGCCGTTGCCGCTCATATTAAACTCAGCGTCAACTACTTTGTATTTGTCGGTTCCGATACCTTTGAGTTCCCAATCGAGACCTGCGTCGGTGTAACCGCCAACGAATTGGTAGTTGCCATTTTCGGCCTTGTCGCAGTACCAACCGCCGAGACCGTCAGTCCAAGTGCGGTTGGTAATGTTTTGTGCGGCAGCGGTTGCGGCTAAAATTGTGATTGTCAGGAGTGTAAAAAGTGTTTTTTTCATTGGTGTAAGTATTTAAGGGTTGATTTATTGTTGTAATCATCCGCAAAGATACAAATTAATATCTAAATTTTGCGTGGTTAACACAAAAAAAACGCAGCCGCCCGAATCCCTCCGAACGGCTGCAAATTTTATCTCGTTTTCAAGTATTCCTT
>CAJOGF010000239.1 GCA_905233995.1 uncultured Bacteroidales bacterium
TTTGCGTCGC
The DNA here is from genome assembly GCA_905233995.1 of uncultured Bacteroidales bacterium. Taxonomy (GTDB): domain Bacteria; phylum Bacteroidota; class Bacteroidia; order Bacteroidales; family UBA3824; genus UBA3824. The sequence goes on from CAJOGF010000239.1 coordinate 11, forward strand.
GGATAATCTCAAACTCTATTTCCTTCCAACCTTTAAGACTCTCTTCCACAAGCACCTGAGGAGCAAACGTAAACGCCGACTCAGCAATCTCGCGGAATGTCTTTTCGTCTGGACAAACGCCCGATCCCAATCCGCCCAAAGCGTATGCCGAGCGAATCATCACCGGGTAGCCGATTTTGCGGGCTGTTGCGATTGCCTCGTCGAGACTTTCGCAAGCGTGGCTTACAGGCACTTTGAGGTCAGCCTTGTTCATCTCCTTGACGAAAAGGTCGCGGTCTTCGGTGTTCATGATAGCCTCAACGCTTGTACCGAGCACCTGAACGCCGTATTCCTTCAAAACGCCAGTCTTGAAAAGTTCGGTGCCGCAGTTAAGCGCGGTCTGACCGCCAAAAGCCAACAAAATGCCGTCGGGACGTTCTTTTTTGATGATTTCGGTAACGAAATGCGTATTGACGGGCAAGAAATACACCTTGTCGGCGATGCCCTCGCTTGTCTGGATAGTAGCGATGTTGGGGTTTACGAGCACCGACTTGATACCCTCCTCGCGTAATGCTTTAAGTGCCTGACTACCAGAGTAGTCGAACTCGCCCGCCTGACCGATTTTCAGTGCGCCGGAGCCGAGTACAAGCACTTTTTTAAGTTTGCTGTTCATAAAAATATCTTGAAAATTATGGTTTAATTCGACTGCGCAAAGATACGGGATTTTTCGCGAATGTGCAAGATGTTTTTTGCGGCAATAGTTTGGGGATACAAAAATAATCTTTATGTAAGACACGAGTTCAAATCTTGTTACCTACACTTTTTTTACCCTTCATATTTTCATCACCGCCCATGGCATCCAACAAAAGCAAAACAACGACATCGTGCAGTCTCAGGAGACGACAGAGGTGCTATTTGGACAAGTAGTTGTTGCTAAGCTTACTTAGTTTAATTGAAACGGTTAACAATCAACACCATACAAACTTTTACTAAGTTCAATTACGAACTGCAATTTATTTTGCCAAGCAATTGGTAAAATAAAGCATCAAAAAGACGCAGATAAGACGCACAATGCAAAAAAAATAAAAGGAGACTTTGCAGTCTCCCTGAAATTAATTAATTTTGCGTTGTCATGAAAAAGTACAAACAATTAATTTCGCAGCAAAGATATACAATTTTTGCGATGTTGCAAAAAGGATATTCACAAAAAGAAATCGCAGATGCAGTTGGGGTGTCTGCAAGCACGATAAGTCGGGAACTTAAACGCAATCGTGGCAAACGAGGCGTCTATTCGTATAAATTAGCCGACGAGATGGCGCAAGAACGTCGGGAGCGCGTTGTGAACAACAATGCCAAAAATCCTGCGCTTTTGCGTCGTGTCAACCAAATGTTAGAAGAAGACTATTCGCCTGCACAAATCAGCGGGGTGCTCAGAAAGGAGGGCGAAACGATCTCGCATGAGTGCATATATCAGTATATCAGGCGAGACAAGGCAAATGGCGGCACGCTCTATAAGCACTGCCGACACATGCTCAAACACCGCAAAAGATATGTGGGCGCAAACGCCAGTTGCAAGAACATACCGAATAGAAGGAGTATTTCTGAAAGGCCAATTGAGGCAGACAACAAGTCGAATTCCGGACATTGGGAGATGGACACGATAGTCGGCAAAGACAACAAAGGTGCCATTGTGACATTGACAGAGAGGACAACAAATTTTTTGTTGATGATGAAATTGAAGTTCGGCAAAAACGCGACAGAAACCGCCAAAGCGGTAGTCAAATTGTTGTTGCCGTATAAGAATCTCGTAAAAACCATAACAACGGACAATGGCAGCGAGTTCGCCTGTCATGAACTGATAACGAAAAAAATTGGAGCAAAGGTTTATTTTGCTGACCCGTACAGTTCATGGCAGAAAGGCGCAATTGAACACGCGAACAAACTTATTCGCCAATATATTCCGAAAGGAAGTAGTTTTGACGAGTTTGATGACGAGTTTATAAAAAAAGTTCAGATGAAAATCAACAGAAGGCCAAGAGAAAAACTTAATTTTGAACCACCTGTAAAGGCGTTTCATAATGTTATTAAAAAATTGCACTTGTGAGTTGAATCTGCGCGTCAGTATCTCGAAGTGAAACGCAATGGTTAATAGTAATGTCAAAAGAAGATGGATATACAAACCAAACTTATAATATAACAGATTGGAGTAGTTTATCAAAATGGATAAAAGAAAAGTGGGATGCAGGATATTATATAACAAACGTATGTTACAATGGGCAAAAATGGGTAGTCGTTATGAGTAAAAATTCTAAATTTACTTCTCAGGGCTATTTATGGGCCAATGATTATAGCGAAATGAATGCGAAAATAAAGTCAAAGGTTTGGGATAATGGACGAAATGTACAACTAATCAATTATGGTGGAGGTGAATATTTTGTTGTATATTGTAAATACAAAGATAATAATGGTCGTGGTCAAAGTTATATAGAAAATCCAAACGATGTTAAGAATTATAGTAAACGACATAAGAAATTTCTAAATAAATTTGGCGGATTCTTGAATTTTTGCTATATTTGTACCCAAAAAGGTGCAACATGAAGCGAAAAGTATTCCGTCGTGACATAGAGACGCTAAAAGCGGAGGGAAGAGAGATTATGGAATCAACCATAGACTCTA
>CAJOGF010000240.1 GCA_905233995.1 uncultured Bacteroidales bacterium
ATAAAAAATATCTTCCAATATCGGAACGACAGCAACAATTGATAAAACGGCAAAATAACTTAACAAAAAGCCTACATTAAATAACAACATCGGTTCAAAAACTAATAAAACAAACGCTGAAAACGCTAATGTCGTATATATTGACGATGCCCTGTTGAGAGCCTGAGCCAATGCCGCCAACGAAAACATCAACGCTGACCGGCAAACACTTGGCGAAAAACCCGTTATCGCCGCAAAAAGCCACAGCAAGGAAACCGTAATCAAAAATTTTAAATATTTCCCCTTTTTGGAACGATCCAAAGATTTTAATAAAACGTTGATAATCAGCAAAATAATTCCAGTATGAAGTCCTGAAACCGCTAAAATATGCATTGAGCCGCTTTTCTGAAAAGCCGTAACTGTTTCTTCGTCCAAGTCGGCTTTGTAACCGAGCGTAAGTGCTTCTAATACAGACAGTTCCTGAACCACGAAACCGCAATTTTTATAAATGGAAAGAAGTTTTTCGCGGAGTTTAGAGCCGTAAAAACGGAAGTTTTTTTGATAACCTTTTTGCAGAATTTTGAAACAGCCTTTTTTCAAATAAACGCTGCAATAAATTCCCTGACGGGCAGAATATTTCGCAAAATCAAATTCCAAAGGATTGCCGCTGCTTTTAAGCGGTTGAAAATCAGATACAAAACCCATTAAATCGCCACATTCCGGAAGTTCTGCCGCCTTGTCAAAATATGCCAAAATTTTATACTTTTTTCCGCTAAGGCTGTCCACAACCGAAAGTGTGGTTTTGAAACTTTTGCTTTTTTCTTCCAACGGCATTTCTACGACGGCGTATTTTATTTTGTTGTCAAAATGCTGAATGTCAGGTTTTTCTGCTTTTTGAAAGTTGACGATAAAAATTCCGAAAAACACCCAAAGAAACCAAAATGAGAAGCCGCTAAGAAAAGAAAATTTGTGTTTCAGCCGTTTAAAAAAGCAAAAACATAAAAGCAATAAAAAAAATGCGGTGCCACAGAGTCCCGCCAAAATTCCGAAAGAAAAATTTTCTTCCAAAATGATTCCCGCAACCGTTCCGCATAAAACCCGGACAATCGGAAAATCATTCAAACTTTTGGCAAACGACCTCTGTGGCATCGCACTAAATCATATTAGAACGAGAACTGCAATCTTGTCTGAACAAGGTGTAATGTTCTGTCGTCTTGAATATCAGGACGGTCTTTGCCTGTTGCAACAACATAGTTGAATTTTACATTGAAATGCTTGTTGATGATGTAGTTAAGACCGAACTCAAAGTCTGTCTGTTTGCCGAAATTATCAAGATTAAGATAATCGAAACGTCCTAAAACTTCCAATGTTCCGGGAGCAGAAGTAATAGGCAAACCTGTTACTTTGTTATATTTCTGCTGGTCGCCTATGATTTGGTACGAAACCTGTCCCCAAAAACCGTTGAAACTGCTTGTTTTTTCGGTGTTGACACTTGCGCCTAAGAAATGTGCTTCCAAAAGCCATTTTGCTTTAATGAAAAGAGCCTGAACCTCATAGCGTTCGCAATTCGGAGCGTCCAATTCTCCTGTCTGAATAAGTGTTGTCGGTTCCATCGAAGCCGGAACTACGCCTTTGAAAGAGAATGGGTCTGACGAGCCTTTGTCTGTATACAAAAATGCGCCGCCGATATGGAATACTGTCGTTTCATCATAAACAGGTCTCCAAATTAACTGTAAACCAGCGTTAAAACCTTGATTATATTGCTTTTTATCAACGTTTCCGTTAGAATAAAGTCCTGTCGAAAGGTTGAAACCGTCCGAAGTATAGAGGTAATTAACACCAATTTTTCTTGCCGGACAAAACGTATAGTCTACTGACGGATCTTCCGTAAATTTGTAATTGATACCCGTTAATTTGATACCGTAAGGCATAAACTGGTTTCCGAAAGTTACTTTGCTGTGTTCATTAAAACTGTATTTTAATGTAACATCGCGGAAAGAAATTGCTCCGTAAGTGTCTCCGTAAGTGTAACAAACTTCCACTTTGCCTTCCCATTTGTCTTTTGTAGCAACAAAACCAAGACGGGTGTCGTTTACCAAAACTGCGTTATCAACTTCACCGTTACCTTTTTTATATGTTCCGATGTCGTTGCGGTTCAAATAAGTACCGAAATCAAGGTTTGTACGTCCGATAAATTTCAGTTTGAAATTCGGGTCGTTTTCGGGCGCAACGGTAATCTGCGCCTCTGCTTGAAGACCAAGAGCCAAAACTCCTGCCGTCAAAAATGCGTTTTTTAATAATCTTTTCATTTTTTTATGTATTTTAAAGTTATAATTAAAAATCCCTCAAAAACTGAACCACAAAATTATACAAAACATTATTTACTTTAAATAAATTAAAGTGCAATTCTATGTTAAAAAAAATGCAATTAAACTTTTTTTGACTAACTTTGCACGGTTATGAAAACCATTTTTTTTATCTTGTTATTGCTGTTTTCTACGGTGGTAACTTTTGCGCAAGAGTTTGTCTCTGAGGGTATTAAGACGGCGAGGATACGTCAAAGTGAAAAAGATTTTTCTTATCCTATCTGTCAGTTAGGCGGGGCGTTGGAGTTGCAGTTTGACGTTTTGGACGACAAATACACCGACCTTTTTTATT
>CAJOGF010000241.1 GCA_905233995.1 uncultured Bacteroidales bacterium
CAAGAATACAGTAAAAACATGATTTACGGCAATTACCGCAGTATGGAAAATCAAGCGTTTCCGATTGACTGCGAAACCTTGTCAGCATTGCAGAACAATATTCAGAAAATTGCCGCAATAGCCAAGATTGCCGGTTGCAACTTGATACTTTCGGGCTGCAAGATAAGTGGCACACGCCGCACCGAAGGTTATGTATATGTAGATAACGGACTCACTGGCGAGATACTCTACCATCCCGACCAACAGAAAAGCGACTACTGCCATATTGAAGAGCAAAACGAAACAGTAACCGCCGATGGAACGGAGTTTAGCGATGCTTATACAACACGCTACTTAGCCGAGGGCGTAGGAGGTGAACCTATAAAATGGTCTACTTTTACCGACGTTGCCACCATAAGCAACTCTGCTATTAACGCCGCTTTAAAAGCATATAAACAAACCAACGATACAGCGTTGCAAAACGAAATAACTGCAAGGGAAAATGCCATTACTGCCGAAAAAACAGCAAGAGAAAATGCGGATACAGGTCTTCAAAACCAAATTAACGCATTAAAAACTAACACAAATCTTGCTTTTGTAACAGGTATGATAATGATGTGGAGCGGCACAGCGGGTAATATTCCAAGCGGATGGGCGTTGTGTGACGGCAGCAACGGAACTCCCGACCTTAGAAATAGGTTTATCATTGGAGCGGGTTCGTCGTATGTGGTAAGACAAACAGGCGGCGCAACATCACAATCAGTTACTCTTACAACAAACAATTTGCCGAAACATAGTCATACATATAACTTCGACTTTGATATAGCTGCTCCATTGAATAGAAATGGTATGCCGGATGGGTCAAAAGATTCGGGAAATGGATCAAACAGCGAATCAGGAAGAGGTGCTTATTGGCGCGGGTATCAATCCAATACTATAAAAGTCGACGACCAAACCACCCAAGATACAGGTAAAGGAACCCCTTTTACCGTCAATACCATGCCGCCCTATTATGCGCTATGCTTTATTATGAAACTATAAGGATTACGCTGAAAAAAAAACGTTTTCAAATTGTCAGTAACATAAAGTCGGAAATTCCGATTTTATGTTACTGATTAAACCCTACCTTAATAAACCAACTCATAAACTATTATCAAGATTAAACTTTATAGTTTTGTTTTTGAGATAACAAAACGATTTTTCGTTTTAAAATTTTGTTATTTTTGTAAGGGAGTTTCTTACAAAAAAGATTTACAAATAAAGCGATATTTCGATTGGCGGGAAATATTGTGCTCTTTATGTTTGTGCTTTGGAATATTTGGAAAATCTTGACTCCAAAACAAAGCAAAAAACAGAAAAAACATTGTCAGATGTGAAGAACTTGTTATTTAAAGAGTTAAAAAAGAATTTGTTGAAGTAGTTTCCCCGTTGATACCGTGCGGAAACCGTCAAATAAATAAAAAATCTTGCCAAAATTAAGGATTCTCACCCAAAAGATTTGGCAAGAGTTTTTGTTTTCCGTCCAAAATTGTAAAAATTGACATTCTGAGAAATTTATACGTTGGTAGCGAATAAAATTTATATGGGTTCGGGGGTGTCTAAAAAGTTCCTCGTCCAAATAAAAAAACAGGAAAATTCGCTTTTGTGTGAATTTTCCTGTTTTTTTTATCAAAATAATTTGGAAAGCTCCTCAAAAGTATGTATCTTGTTGAAAATTAAAAAGATATGGCAAGAGCAATATTCAAAGATTATTCACAGAACCAACTTTCATGTTTTCCTGCGGATTTAGGCTCATTAATAGCCGAATCATCGCCTGCAAGGATAGTGAGTATGGTTGTTGACAAATTAGACGTTTCGGAGGTTGTAAGGACATATAAATTTGGAGGTGCAAGTTCTTACCATCCGAAAATGATGCTGAAAGTTGTCTTTTACGCATATATGAACAACATATTCTCATGTAGAAGAATCGAAAAACAACTCAAAGAAAACATCAACTATATGTGGCTTTCAGGCATGCAATATCCTGACTACCATACTATTAATAATTTTAGAAGTTTGCATTTAAAAGACACCATAACCAAACTTTTCACGCAAGTTGTGCTGATGCTTTGCGATATGGGTTGTCTGAGTTTGGAAGAAAGTTACGTTGACGGCACAAAGATAGAGGCGCGTTCCAACAAATACACCTTTGTATGGAAGAAAAACATCGTAAGGAATAGAAACAAACTGCTTGAAAAAATCAAAAACATTCTGACACAGATAGATGAAGGGATTGCGCAAGACCTTAATTATGAGAGTGATGACACAAAAGGCACTCCCGTTTTCGACAAGGAGACCCTGTTGAAAAAAATTGGAGAAATCAATGAAGAGAATCTTGACAAAAGTAAAAAAAAAAGCCTTGAAGCAGTTGAAGGAAAAGCATCTGCCGAAGCTCAATGAATACGACGCAAGCCTTGAAATCCTCGGCGAGAGGAACAGTTATTCCAAAACAGACCATGACGCTACTTTTATGAGGATGAAGGAGGACGCTATGAACAATGGTCAGACGAAACCGGGATACAATCTTCAAATAGGCACATCAAAACAGTTCGTCATAAACTTTGATTTGTTTTCTAATCCCACAGACACACTGACACTTGAACCTTACGTTTGAAAGAACTTACCGCCGATTCCGGATACGGCAGCGAGGAAAACTACACGATGCTTGAACAGCGCGGCATCACCGCCTATGTAAAATACAACTATTTTCACAAAGAGCAGCACAAGCCTCTGAAAAACAATCCGTTCATACCACAAAACCTGTATTACAACGCCCAAGACGACTATTATGTTTGTCCTATGGGGCAGCACATGACACATATCGGCAGCATAAAGGACACTAATGAAAGGAAATTCACCTCATACACAGACATTTACCAAGCGCAAAACTGCATTGGCTGTCCGCTTCGCAGCAGTTGCAACAAATCCAAAGGCAACAGGGTAATAAACGTCAACCACAATCTAAACCGCTTGAAAAGACAGGCTTTTGACCTTCTGACATCACAAGAGGGATTGGTGCGTCGTTCCCGTCGTCCGATAGAGCCCGAAGCGGTGTTCGGACAAATAAAAACGTGCATGGGTTACAAAAGATTTAGGCATTTTGGCAAAGAGAAATGCTACATGGATTTCGGAATATTGGCAATTGCATTCAACATTCTTAAATTGAGCAGATTGAAAGAAATAAATCCATTCGAAAAACTAAAAATGATACTCTGTGTTTTTTTATTGCTGTTGTTTTTGTTCAAATACGCAAAACGTTTTTTTTTATATTGTTCCTGCATTAAAAAATAAAGGTCTGTATAAAAAATAAGAAAATTACTTTTTATACAGACCCCTACGTGCTGGTCTCCATAACGCACCTCGTATGTAGAGCCGCAATGCTTGCGGCTCGGAATAATAAAATACCATTTTACAAAAGATACCTTTTGTAAAAGTAAATGAGATTTTTAGCATAATTTTTGTCGTTTTTGAAAAAACTTTGTAGTTTTGCAGAAAACTTAAAAAAAAAAAAATTATGCCGGAAATCAGTCGTTTTTATGGAATCATTATAACAATGTATCTTCCTGACCATAATCCGCCGCACTTTCATGTAAAATACAATGAATATCGTGCGACTATTGACATTAAATCAGGGAAAATCATTGGTGAAATGCCGCGCCGTGCATTGAATTTCGGTTGGATTTACATCAAGACGAACTTATGGAAAATTGGCGCAGAATGGAAAACGGCGAAACGTTAATAACTATTAATCCCTTGGACTAACCATGAAAATAGAAAATTCACTTATTTGGGTTACTTCTGCCAAAACAGCAGCCGGACACAAACTGGAACTGACTTTTAATGATGGCAGTGTAAAGATATTTGATTGTACACCGTTGATTGAGCGTTACAAAATTTTTGAACCGCTTAAAAATGAATCTGTTTTTGAAAATTTCTCGCTTGACGGTTGGACAGTAACATGGCTTGACGGACAAATCGACATTGCCCCTGAATATCTGTTTTCAGAAGGCATTGCAGCATAATTTTTGTCGTTTTTGAAAAAACTTTGTAGTTTTGCAGAAAACTTAAAAAAAAAACTTTCTCCGCTATGATACCGAGAATCAAATATATAGAACCTCAAAACGGTTACAAGTTGTATGCTGAATTTGACGACGGGCGCAAAGTTAAATACGACCTTTCTGATGACATTGTGAAGTTGCCGAATTATTCTATGTTGGCTGAAATAAACGGACTGTTTTTTCAAGCCTCGCTTGACAGCAGCCGTACTGTCGTATATTGGAACGAACTTGTTGACCTTCCAAGCGATACGATTTATGAATACGGCGAAGAGATATAATTTTTCCCCGTGCGGGAACCGTCAAAAAAAATAAAAAATCTTGCCAAAATTAAGGATTATCACCCAAAAGATTTGGCAAGATTTTTTATATATTAAACCATCCATCCTGCCGCGTACAGCGGATAATTGGTCATCCATCCTTGGTCGATGAAGTCGAGCATTGATAGGCGGATGACGGTCATATTTGGGTGACGGTCGATGAAATTGTGAAGATAGGTGTCAACATTTCGTCTGAAAACAACGTCAGGACAATAACGGACTGGGTGGTGGAGAGGTAAGCCAGAAAATAATTCTGTTTGTAAAATATGTTATAACGAAAACA
>CAJOGF010000242.1:0-619 GCA_905233995.1 uncultured Bacteroidales bacterium
CAGCAAACTAACAAGCGGAACAGTGTTAGTGGTGAAATAAAACAAGAGTTTCAATACAAAAAAAACGGAGCGCAAAGATGTGTCGTTCCGTTTTTTTTTTACTTATATTACTTAAAACAAACCAAATTACCTTAACCTACTTGTTCTTTCAATTCTTTTGGTATTAAAGGCATAGCTCCGTTTTGAGTGCAAACAAAAGCAGACACTTTTACTGCCAATGCGTGAGCCTCTTTTACCGTCTTGCCCCTCAAGATTGAAGCGCAGAATGTACCTGTGAACGAATCGCCTGCGCCAACTGTGTCAGCTACGTTTACCGAAGGTGTCTCTTGAAAACTCATGTCGTTGGCTGTGAACACATACGAACCGTTGACACCACAGGTCAAAACCAAGATGTCGAGGTTGTAATTTTTTATCAACATGCGACATTCGCTACGCAAATCAAGGTCTTGAAACTCAAACAAGCGTCCTATTGTTATTAATTCTTCGTCGTTGATTTTTAAAATATTGCAACGATGAAGCGAATTTTCAATCACCTCTTTAGAATAGAAATTCTGACGAAGATTAATGTCAAAAATCTTCAAACAATCATTTGGAGTTGCATCAAGAAAACAATTAATTG
>CAJOGF010000242.1:666-3273 GCA_905233995.1 uncultured Bacteroidales bacterium
ATTTCCTCAATTTCAGCGTTGAATGGAATATTGTCCCAAGCCACGTTTTCTTTGATGTCGTAAGTTGGAACGCCGTATCCGTCGAGAGTTACTTGAACTGTGCCAGTTGGATATTCCACCTTGGGCATCAAGAAGTTGAGCGAATGGCTCTTCATATTGTCGAGAGTTTCTTTAGCCAAATCGTCGTCGCCAATTGCGCTGACAGCGATTGTGTTGTCGCTACCTAAAAACTGTCCTGAATGGTATGCAAAATTAGCCGGTGCACCGCCGAGTTTCTTGCCTTCGGGAAGCATATCCCACAACACCTCACCAAGGCCTACTATATATCTTTTCATTGTATTACGGTTTTTAATTAATTACGAATTACGAATTATGAATTATGAATTGTGAATTGTGAATTTTTTAACCACGGAAAACACAGATGACACGGAACATTTTATGTTTTAATAATCATCGAAAAAATACTTTTTTTTTCGATACGGAAAACACGGATTCGATTGATGAAAACTTACATAATCCAATTCCGTGTTTTCTATTTATTAAAAATAACTTGTTGTTTTTAATAACTTTTGTAATAAATTCTGTGTATTCCGTGCGTTCCGTGGTTAAAAATATTAATTGTCAATTGTCAACTTTCTTCGTGAACCACAGCAAGTAAGCCACGCCAACGGCGATTACTGCCACTGCGCCCGCCTGTCCAAAAGCGTCGGCGGCAAAGCCCATAAACAATGGAAAAATTGTGCCGCCAAACAAGCCCATAATCATCAGACCTGAAACTTCGTTCTGTTTTTCGGGCATTGACGAGAGTGCCTTGGCAAAACAGATTGAGAAAATATTTGAATTGCCATATCCTGCCAATGCTATTGCGCTGTACAATAACGCCTTACTTGTTCCGAAGAAAAGTCCGCACACTGACAATACCATCATCAAAATACAGATTACGTAAAACGTCCTTGTCTTGATAACTCTCAAGAAAAACGAACCTGTAAGACAGCCCAATGTGCGGAAAATGAAGTAGAGACTTGTGGCAAATGCAGCCTCGTCGAGAGTCATCGAAAGTCGCTCCATGAGAATTTTAGGAGCCGTGGTGTTGACACCAACATCAATGCCCACATGACACATTATGCCAAAGAAAGTAAGCAGGATAGCCGGATTTTTCAATAGGCTGATACACGATATAAACGATGTTGAACGATTTTCGGGAGCGGATTCTTCAACAGGCGTAACTTTCAGCATTACAGTAGAAAACACGCAAACCACAAAATAAACCAAGAACAAAACTTTCCACGAAAAACCAAAATCGGGAATTGCTTTTGTTGCGCCCCACATTGCAATATACGGAGCGAGAAACGATGCGATGGCTTTTACAAATTGTCCAAAAGTGAGAGTTGATGCCAAATTTTTGTCGCCCATTACGGTAGAAACCAATGGGTTCAACGATGTTTGCATCAATGCGTTACCAATGCCGAGAAGCGAAAATGCAGTGAGCATTACTCCAAACGAACCACCCAAAAGCGGAATCAAAAGCGATGCCACGGTAACAACGAGCGAGAGCAAAACTGTGTTTTTTCGTCCGATTCGGTTCATCAACATTCCAGTTGGAACCGAAAAAATCAAAAACCAGAAAAATACCAACGACGGTAAGATGTTAGCCGTTGAATCACTGAGATTTAAGTCTTGCTTAACGTAATTTGACGCAATTCCCACAAGGTCAACAAAACCCATGCAGAAAAAGCACAACATTACGGGGATAAGTGTAAGTTTCTTTGTCATGTCTTGTTATTTTTTAAGTTGATAAATAGTTGTTTTGCAACCAGTTGCGATGATTGTTGAATAACTTTCCGACGGGAAAACAAGGTTGGTCATCACGGCTTTGCCTTGAGAATCAAAAAGTTCTATGCTGCAACGGTCAACAAAAATTCTGAGTTGTTTGCTACCGTTTGGCACTTTTACGGAAGTTTCGGCGGCAAAATCGCTACTGAAACTATTGTCGCCAGCGTGTCTGCGGTCGAATTTCAAAAGTTGAGTTTTGGTGTCGTAACTAATTGTTACATACTCGTTTTTAGTGTTAGACAATGTGATTTTTGTGTCTTTTTTGATGTCAACAACAATTTCGCAAATTTCGGTTGGATTTTTTACGATTGAGGAGCGCATTTTCAAAAGTTCGGGCGATGGCTTCGAGGTGCAATAGTAAATGCCGTCAGCCTCAAAAATTCCCAAATCTCTTGGAACCGAATTTGCCGAGCGGAACTGCTTAGTTGGTACGTTGTTAGCGTATTGCCAATTGCTCATCCATGCCAAAGCAATGTGGCGGTTTTGGGGCGCGTTGCTGAATGTAACTGTGGCGTAATGGTCTTTGCCATAATCAAGCCAAAGTGTTTGTTTCTGATTGGTAGTGAAGCGTTTACCATCGAAATCGCCAACAAAATATTGAGTTGCGCTGCCGCCATAGATTCCGCCCGGATTGATGTTGCAGAGCAAAACCCATTTGTTGCCTATTTTCACGAGGTCGGGACATTCCCAAACTCCATCGTGGCAACCGTATCCTGTGCCGAAACTGCTCTCGTATTTCCAGTCTTTCAGGTTGTTAGACGAGTAGATTTTCAT
>CAJOGF010000242.1:3304-4381 GCA_905233995.1 uncultured Bacteroidales bacterium
TCAAAAATACTTTCGGGTCGCGAAAATCGGGACAATCACCAATGATTACGGGATTTTTTTCGTATTTTGTGAAAGTTTTGCCGCCGTCGGTAGAATACGCCATCGACTGCACTTGATTGCGTCCTGCCGAGGTGTAAAATGCTATTACAGCGTTAGTTCCAAATCCTGCGGTGTTGTTTTTGTCAACCACGCACGAACCCGAAAAAATTGCTCCTAATGCGTCGGGAACAATCGCTGTTGGCTGTGCAGTCCAATTGACCAAATCGGTAGAAGTGGAATGTCCCCAAGTCATGTTTTCCCACTGCGAACCATACGGATTCCATTGATAGTAAAGATGATACACTCCATCGAGGTAAAACATTCCGTTCGGGTCGTTCATCCAGCCATAGACGGGCGTGTGGTGGTATTCGGGGCGGAATTTCTCTTTGTTTTTGGTGTCGAAATAGTCCGACTGCGAAATTTCTTTCCAGCAGACATAATTCTTGACTTTTTCGGTGGGTTTCTTGTCGCCCCAGATGTCGATGTCGAAAACCACTGTTTTGCCGTTGAACTTAGAGATGACGTAATAATCAACGTGTCCGGCTGCGAGTTTCACATTGAGCGACTGTTGTTGTGCATTGTTGACAATTACTTGGATGTTTGCGCCGTCGGCATCTTCCTGCACAGGCAACATCAAGAATTGTTTTTCGGCTTTGTCCTTTATTAGTACATGTCCGTTTCCTGCAAAATTGACTTGTTGGGCTGTCGCCGTCGCCGCGATTGATGCCGCAACAAGTGCTGTGATAAATCTTTTCATATTTAGGACGTTTTTTTTGTTATAAATTTTCTGACCGTAAAATTAGCCTGTTACGCCCTAAACATATATAAAAAATCGTTCAAAGAGTATCAAATTTGTTGCAATGAAACATATTTAAAAGAAATGAAACTTTTTTTTTGACTACTCGTCCGCTGTTAACACGTCCCAATAAAAATCGTATTCCTTGCCTTGACTATTTGTGAATGTTCCGTTGTAACTATTCAGCGCGCTTGTCCAGCCGTCAAATGTGCCTGAATTGAAAACTGAACACCACGGACAAT
>CAJOGF010000243.1 GCA_905233995.1 uncultured Bacteroidales bacterium
AGGAAAACAAAAAAGAAGCGGTTTGTCATACTGCTATTTTGATATTACTAAAAGATAAGAAGTATTTCATCCTTGGTATAATAATCATTCTTTGTTTCATTCTCGTTTCAAAAAATCACGAGAAAATCAAATGATTTTTTTTGCCCGTAAAGTGGGACTAATTTGGGACAAAAACAATGGATTTTGAAATGATGAAAGAATGTAAAACAATAAGTATCAACAACGTGCTTTGGCAATACAAGGCAATAAACAGCCGGGGGTTCGAATCCCCCACTTTCCGCAAAGTCTTACTGATTGCCGTTTTCGGGCTATCAATGAACGAAAAATGGCCAAAAGTGGGACGGATTTGGGACAATGCTTTTTTTATTGCCGAAGCAATTCTGCAATAAAAAAAAATGTCTAAACAAAAAATTCCAAAAGTCCAGCTTGAGAGTAATTATATTCCGGCAAGCCTTCATAAATATACTGAGGGCTACCGAATAGAATACTACGTATCTAATCCGCTCACTGGCGAATTAGTCAGGCAACGAATACGCGTCGATAAAATATTCAAGGCATACAAGCTCAAACGTGATGCACTACAACACATCGACGAAATGTGTGCCGAAATCAATGCAAAACTTCGTTCCGGCTTCAATCCTTTTTACCAGGGCGAAGATTCCAGACTATATGAACGGCTGGCCGACGTGGCAGAAAAATTTATCAAGGAAAAGGCACAGGAACTTCGTCCGGATTCCATGCGATCATATACTTCGTTCGTCGCAATTCTGTGCGGATTCGTCAATATATTAAATCCACGACAAACCGCATCAACAGTAAACAGGACACTCGCTGTAAGATTCATGGATTATCTTTTCACACAACGTAAGGTTAGCAACAATACATATAATAATTATCTCAAACAGGCAAAAAACTTCTTCAATTGGTGTGTAGAAAAATGCTATGCAAAGGAGAACCCTTTCAACACCATTAAGCCAAAACGCAAAGAGGATAAAAAGCGTATTCTTATTCCGGAATCGACACGTGCGGAAATAACCAAATATCTTATGCAACACAAACCTGGCCTATTGCTCGTTTGTTACCTGGAATATTATTCGCTGATACGCCCCAAGGAAATACGGTTCCTAAGAGTTTCTGCCGTTGATTTTCAAAATCATTGCATAGTTATAGATGGCGAAATAGCAAAGAATCACCATACACGCTACGCTGCTATGCCTTCGCAAGTCGAAAATCTGATGCTACAGCTTGGCATCGACAAAGCTCCGTCACAAAATTACATTATTGGTAAAGGTTACACGCCAAACGCCGCGCAACTCACACGGCCGCGTCTCATAAAAGACTGGGAAAAGATTCGGAAACGTCTTGACCTTCCTGATACGATGCCGCTCTATTCCTTCCGCGACACTGGAATAACAGAGATGCTTCGTGCCGGCATTCCAGAAATTACCGTTATGCAGCACGCCGACCACAGCGATTTGTCGATAACGTCAATCTACGCAAAGCACGCCGACCCGAATCTGATAGAGACAATCCGGAATAAGGTTCCTGAATTTTAATTTGCCGAATAGTGTTTTGCCGCCCAATCTATCATTAATTTTTACAAAAAAAAGAATTAACTATTTTTCGGCAACAACAACAACTCCATTTTTACATATAAAAAATATGTATTCTCTGGTAGGTCAAACAAATCTCCACTTTCTCCGTAGTATTGCATTTTAGACGTGATTTCCAATGTGATGTCGCCTGCATCAGCTCCGTTGCCAGTTGTGCTGAATATATAGCAATTGTTTATACTTCCACCTCCGCTAAGACTTCCACTTGTCGAATACTTATATCCTGCCGGCGCACCGTTTTGTATTGCGTAAGAATTAACACATTCAAACGTAAAATAAATATTACTATATGTTGTGCTGTCGTTACCCATTTTGCCAGGATAGAATATATTGAGCATAATTGCCTGCGTCTGGTTGCCATTGCCAAATGCAATAAATCCATTAGGAACCGTAAACAAAGTAGTTTTAGCCGCTACGGCAGCGTCTATCTTCTTGACAGCGGTAACTCTACGTATGCTGTTGTCAACACCGCCAAACCAATCATGAAGTTTATTGTTAAAATTATTGAACCATTCGTTTACAATCGACGCAATTGCATTGAGCGTTTTGAAACTCCATGCACTTTGTCCGTCAGTATATTGCGTATCAATATCGCCTACGGCTCTTATACTGCTGTTGACTGTAGAGCCTTCTTTGGTCGTCAGTCCGTTTGAATCCCATCTGTCACCAAATGTATTCTTTAAGTTATGAACAGCTGTTGTCTGTGATTCATTTAATGTTCCTCTGTAACCTCCAAGTGCAACAGATTGTGAAACATCATATCCATTAGAGTCTTTTTCTGCAATAGAACAACTCGTTGAACCTATGATTGCTGAATTATCAGCGTCATTAGAACCTCTTCCGGCAAGCACAACAGAATTGTCTCCAGACACACTTGCACCTATTGCAGCTTTGATTGCGGATTGCACTTCCGATGTCGTGGCAAAATCGGTCAATGAGATGGTTATCGTCCCCGTTGTTCCGTTAGCTCCATGCGTTGTGAATGTTAC
>CAJOGF010000244.1 GCA_905233995.1 uncultured Bacteroidales bacterium
CAAAGATTCCCGACAGAAGAAGCCTGCCTGCAATATCTGAGCGAAAAGAAATGGGCAGATGGCTTTGTATGCCCAGTGTGCGGACACAAACATTTTTGTTGTCATAGCAAAAAACGACCATACGACAGGCAATGCACAAAATGCCATCACATCTCATCCCCGACATCGGGAACGTTGTTCCTCAAAATCAAGTTTTCCCTGCTAAAAGCATTTTGGATAATATACTACGTGTCTACAAGCAAACATGGCGTTGCATCGACGGAACTAAGCAGGAAACTTGGTTTGCGGCAGAAGACATGTTGGGGATTCAAACAGAAAGTCATGTCCGCGATGGCAAGCAGCGGCAAGAATCCTCTGACAGGAACAGTCCAGGTTGACGAAACAGTCGTGGGAGGTCAAGAGGACAATGTCAAAGGAAGGAAGAACATCAAAAAAAAAACAATGCAGTCAGGTCATTTAAATATCATTTGCCAAAACTTCTTAATCTTAATTGATGTCTTACACTTTCCATGTCGGGACAGACAATAATTTCATCAAATGAAAATTGCAGTTTGCGGGGCATAAAACGTCCGTATGTAACGGCATCATACATCTTTCGCACAAAGTCATTCATATTATACATTTCATGAATAAAACTCATCGGCGACAGACCTCGAAACTGTTTCAATGCCTGAAAAATCAAGCAAATAACTGTTGTCAGGCTCAAGCGTTTTCGCAAACGATGCCACTTGTGCCCTTATATGTATTCTTGCGCCGAAACGCTCCGATAGTTTTATTATCTGTTTCATTTCCTTATCACATATATTTGTAAAAATCAAAATCTTTTGGCGTGTCCAATGGTATTTCTGTAAAAATCAATGTCCCTTCCCATTCTGTTGGTGAAGGCATTGACAAAACTTTCATCTTGCTTTTTTGACACATCATCAATCCTGTTCCTGACAGAATGTACATACTTCCATGCAAACCATTGGTTATCATGTCTATATTTGACGATATGCCGAAGCCTCTATTTTCGGCATCAGGACGATTTTTGGTTGAAAAGCCCTTTTTGCTAATGTTATCGCTTTTGCATCATTATCATTCAACGCATCCTCTGCTTTTTGCACATTTTTATCACTTACATCAAAGATGTAATTTTCAATGTCGCTTGTCAGAATATTATGCCCGCGATTAATGCAATAAAACTCAAGACACGCATTTAAGAGTTGATTGCTTATATTGTGATTATCAACGGTTACAACGTCATTGTTTGATGCTATCAAAGCAATGGCATCAAACAATCCGACAAACACTTCTCCCATAGGCGTATTGTCATTTGTTTCTTGAAGTGTAACCGTTTTTTCCATTTTTGATTTATTTTCTCGCCCCAAAGATAAACAATAATCTTTTCTCCACCAAAAACTTTTGTACTATGTCAAGGCGTGAGGACTTGTTTATTTTGAAGAATTAAAAGGATGCGTGTCCGAATATAAAAAACAATACCCAGCAGTTTGATTACTCTTAACGTTGCTAAGAACGTAAATTGCTAAAAATTGTATGTTAAAAATAATTAAAACGCAAATTAATATCATTTTTTCCAAACAATTATAATAATTTTGCGTTTGAAATAAAAAACATGCAACAATGAAAGCTTTGACATTATCTACATATTTGATTGCGAAAAGCAATCTGGCTGGCGACGGCTTGACGAATAAGAAACTCCAAAAACTTTTGTACTACGTCAAGGCGTGGGGGCTTGTTTATTTTGAAGACGGAATTATTGACGATGCCTTTCAGGCATGGGTGCATGGCCCAGTGTGTCCGGAGGTGTACAATGCCTATAAATCCTATAAATTTGGTCTTATTCAAAGCGATATGTCGGAAGATACTGCATGTAGAATTGTTGATTCTTTTGGCGCAGAAAACCATTTGAATCAAGACAAACTTGATTTGATAGATTCTGTGTTCGACAAATATGGACAAATGACGTCGTTGCAACTTGAATTGCTTACGCACCAAGAAGAGCCTTGGAAAGAGGCAAGAAAGGGATTGAGTCCGACAGATACAAGCAATCGGATTATCAGCCCCGTGACAATGAAACGCTATTATGGTCAATCAGTTGGATAGAGTATGTCGCGCAAGTTTCCTCTTTTAGACAATTTCAATACGCAACCATCTGATGATGGAAAATATAAATTTGGACTTGACAGTGAAAAAATCAGTTCGATAAAGCACTTGAAACCAGTTTTTGCGTTTGACTATGTGTGCGACGACAATGGAGATTTTAGTTTCTGTGGTCAATTGCTCGGTGCGTCCGATTACAAGAAACTTGTGAAAGGTTTGAAACGAATTTCTGAAATCTCATACAATGATTTAAGCAGAGACCAACGTTTTCATTTCCATGATGTTGAGTGGAATGATGTATCGGTCAAGGAGTCTGATTTTAACAAATGTATTTACGGTGTGGCTGAAAATAATGGCGACATTACGCCGTATCAATTTAAAGTTTACGAAGAGGCGAGAATTATCGGATTCATATATTCGGGTGTGTTTTATCTTGTTTTGTTTGACAGAGGTCATAATGCATACAAGAGAAAATAAGGTAATAACTACCTGCTGGCGGAAGTGTTAAAAGGATGCGAGTCCAAATATAAAAACAATACACGGCAGTTTGATTGTAAAGAACGTAATTTTTTATTACATAGCCAAAGTTCGTCCAATTTGGTCTTGAAGACACCATTTTTTGGGCAAACGGCGCGGACATTGCGCCCGAATACCTTTATGAAATCGGTAAGGCGGCGTAAATTGAATTTAGTCGCCTTTTTCATCTGCTTTCTTCCAAATTTTCTGGTATATCGACCGTCTGAAATTTAGCACACCACTCATAATTCCCGGCATTGTGTGCATACTGCCGCATTTGGGACATTGCATCGGCATACTCAATGCCGTTGCAAGATATTCGATGTTTGGCGCGACGAAACGTTTGCCGCACTCGTCGCAGGTGAAGATGGTGAAGCCGAGGTGCATGGTGTGTGTCGTTATTTTTTTTCAGTCAATTTGTTTACGTCTTGAAGGAAAAGGTCAAAATCGCTCTGATAAAGGCGATCTTGTTTTGGCTATTTCGGCTGTTACCTTGCCGTGGTCGCTCAAAATTTCCATTTCGTTGAAATCCAAAAACTTATTGAGCCGTTTTGACCAATCTTCCATTGTCATTGGAATTTTGCGCTGTGCCTGAAATTCAGCATAGTCAAGGTACATTGTAACAATGCGTTCCAACTGTCTCAATTCGTCTTTTGAAAGATAATTTTTGGCAATGCTGACATCAGATTTTTCAATTTTGCCATCAGGTGCTTTGCGCCAACTTGTAAGCCCCATATTTTCTTTTTCTGCATTTGCTCGCTCCATTATCAACTCCGCTGCTGTGTGGCGGTGGATTGCCCAATGCAGTTTATTTTGGACACTTGCAAAAAATTTTCTTGTGGTTGCAGCGTTTTTGTCATAATCCGCGCTCGTAGCATAAATGTCGGTTATTTTTTGATAAAATTTGCGCTCCGACATACGGATTTCGCGGATCTCTTCAAGCAAATGCTCAAAATACTGTTCGTCGAAAATTTGACCGTTTTCAAGACGTTGTTTGTCAAGCACATAGCCTTGTATTGTAAAAGTTTTCAATACTTTTGTCGCCCATTGCCTGAATTGCGTTGCTCTTACCGAATTTACTCGATAACCTACCGAAATTATAGCGTCAAGATTGTAAAACTTTGTGTTGTAAGTTTTTCCATCAGCGGCAGTATGTGCAAATTTTGCACATACTGAATCTTCCTGTAATTCGTTTTCTTTAAATA
>CAJOGF010000245.1 GCA_905233995.1 uncultured Bacteroidales bacterium
GAAGTCGCTCCCGAAATTCCTAACTTACGGCTTGTAAACCGTGTTTTTGTTTGAATTTTTGACATTAGTACCCGATGCAAAGATACGCAAAGAATTTGATTTACAAGCCGTTTTAATGTTAAATTTTTCATTTTTAACAAAAAAATGGCAAAGGAAAAGACATCAGCCGCCGCCGACACTGACAAAGACAACGACAATGGCACGGCAAAAGAAAAAGAAGGGATGCCTTACTACATCCAAAATGCAGCACGCATTTACAAAAGGCAATCCGACATCATCAACACAAGCAACGGCATATTCGTCAACAAGCGAATTGGCAAAATTTCCGAATGGGTCAAAATATCCAACTTCCCAATAATACCTAAGCGTTTCATCAAAGTTGACGATGAAAAGACATATCGCCTACTGCAAGTTGGTAACGATGCCGACATTGACGGCACAGAACCCCAAGTAATCAAAGTCAATAGCGAGCAATATGTATCGGTTGACCGACTTAAAAAAGCATTGTCGCACTATGACAAGCAGTTCATCGGCATTACGCAAAAGGATTTGGATTTGCTAAACGTAATGTATGAGGGTATGCAGCCGACCGAACAAGTAAAAGTAGGTTTCAATCCCACCGCCAAAGCAATGTTTTTCAATAATGTTGCTGTCAAAGACGGTAACGTATATGCACCCGACAAGTTTGGCATCGTGGAGATTGAGGGCAAATCCTACTTTATGCCCACCACAATCAAAACCAAACTCCCCGAAAATCTCCAACGCTACACATACAGCGACACCAACCAAATCACATTCAATGATTGGTTTAAGTTGCTTTATGCGGGGTGGGGCAACCGAGCCGTACTGCCCGTATGTTTTGCGATTATGTCGGTGTTTCGTGATATAGTGGATAGAAATTCTCTGTTTATGCCAGTCCTGTACATCAAAGGTGAGAAGGGTTCGGGCAAGTCCACCATAGTATCCAATATTACAAAAATGTTTGGTGCTGAGCAAAAAGAAAAAAATCTGATGGCAGGTAATACGCCCAAGTCTATTGAGCGAATTATGAGCCAAGTATGTTCGTCAATGATTTGGTACAACGAATACACCAACTCAATGCCCGAACCTTTCAAGAATTTGCCGCAATACATCTATGATAAGGCAGGATATGAGCGGTCAAAATTCGATGATACAGACGAAACTAATTCGGTGGATGTAAATTCCACCCTATGCTTGACAAGCAACTTCACACCCGACAATGTAATCGTCTATTCACGCCTTCTCTTTGTCAGATTAGACAAGGCAAAGCACACCGAGGAGCAAATCAACGCTGTCAACAAACTTGCGGAATACAAAAACCTATCTTGTATTGCTTGTGAACTGTTACAGCACTACGATTTGGTTAATGACAATTTCGTCGAGACCAAAAAAGAACTATCCAATAATCTGTTTGGGTATTACAAAAGTATTGGTATTGAGGTGGAGACACGCTATATTGACAATATGAGCGTTGTCTTAACCCCCGCCTACATTCTTTTGAAACACAAAAAAATCTCCTTTGGTTTCGATGCTGACGAGATGCCCGAACTAATGGAAGTCGGTTCTAACAACATCAAGACGCAACTTGACAACTTCAACGGCAATAGTGCTGTAAATACATTTTGGACTACAATCCAAATCCTATTCGAGAAATGGGACATCAAGAAGGAATATCACGTTAAACTTGTTGATGCTAAAATTGACGGTTACGAGGGCAAACGCAAATTGGCGATAAGGACTAACGAACTGATTTCGCAATATCGCAAATATTGCGGCAATGATGCGAAATCTACCCAAGACATCAGAGACGCTTTGCAACAAATCAATCCCTTCATATCCGTATGGCCAGTGAAATTTATAACAAATGGCGATGCTGGGCAAAAGAAAGAAATCACCTACACGCAATCTTTTGTATTCGACTACGATAAACTGATATCGGAGTATAACGTGGATTTCGGATTTTGAAAACCAAAAACAACTTTTTACAACTCAAAAACAACCGACACACATAAAACTGTTGTAATTGATTGATAATTAATAATATAATAATAAAAATATAGTTGTATTTCGGTTGTTTTATGGTTGTTTTACGGTTGTATAGTTGTTTTTTTCGGTTGTTTGCTAAACAACCGAAATACAACCGAAATACAACCGTAGAAAATGTGCTATTGTGTTGATATAAAGATGTTTAATGCCGTTGGTTGTTCGGTTGTTTGTAAACCGCAAAAATAAATTCGGACTTTTTTTGCTTTGCAAAAGAAAAATACAATAACTAATTTTAATACAATGAGTTATGAAAATAAATGACATCAAACGTTTGGTAAAAATCCCCGATTTCCTTCGTTTCGTAGGATTTGAGCCAATCAACCGCAAAGGCGACTTCCTTCATTATCGCAGTCCATTGCGCGAGGATAAAAACCCAAGTTTTTGGGTTAACACCAAAACCGACACTTGCGGCGACTTCAACGGCGACCGCATCGGCGATGTAATCAATTTGGCTGCACGTTGGTATCATTGCGACATCAAGACCGCCGCCGCCAACATTGCAGACACTTTCCGT
>CAJOGF010000246.1 GCA_905233995.1 uncultured Bacteroidales bacterium
TTCGTTGTCAAAACAGCCTATAAATTTGGGCGGGAGAATGTTGTAAGCGTCCTGTTTGATGGTTACAATAAGTTGAGTCAACATTTTATAAATGTCGGTCGGAGAATGTTTTGCCTCAGCCCAAAACAAATACTCAGGATTAATCTTAGAGGTTGATTTTACCGTAAAATCAATCCGTTTGATAATTTCAGCACAATCATACTTATTAAAATAACGCTGCCAAATCCTATTTTTAAGTTCCTCTTCAAGCATTGCTCAATGATTTTTTTGCGCTGTAAAGTTATGAATTATTTTTCAAATGTTCTAATTTTTTACCAATGCCTCTACTCCAAAAATCCGTATTCGTAGACTTTTGGTTTGATACATTCTCCCAACTCCCAAAGGGCTGATTTGAGGTTGTCCATAAGTTCGGTGTAATATTTATCATCGGAAGAAGCATTCATTTTGCCGCTTTTGTCGCGACCTTGGAAAAAATCTTTGATGTCATAAAGGCTTGCGTTTGCCTTCGCCGCTTCCATCGTGTGATAATACCGCCAAAGTTCGCGCCCGGCATTGAGTACGGCAGTGGATTCTGGGGAAAATACCAATTCGTGTTTTTCCTGTTTTTTGTCCTCAAACAATGTCCCGTTGTTGTTGGAAGGCTTGATTTTGCCCCTCAAAAAATCCGACATAAAATGGCTGTCGAACATTTCACGCGCATCCACCTCGCTTTCGGTGAACGGAATCCAATGGTTGGTACCATTTTTGGACGAAATGCGATTTTGATGATGGAAAATGGTATAAACCAAGCAATTAATCTGAAAGGATTTGTCCTTTTTCCATTTGTCATTGGGATAGCAAAATTGGTCACTGTGATTCATCAGTGTATGCTTAATACACTGACGCACTGCTAAATATATGCCTATCTCGACGATATTTTTATCTGTAACCACCGTACCACGAGGATGTGGTAGTTGCGATTTGTCATTGATTATAAAATTATAATTTTGGTTTTGAAAGTCGGCACCTTTTGCTGACATAAAACCGATTATTTCTTCATTTTCGCGGTTGCGGGTGGTAATAATCCAGTCGTTTATTGACTTAAATTCTTGTTTTGCTTTAATGTGTTTTGTCCTTACCAATTCTCCATTATGGTCGTAAACATCAGCATCAATGGATTCAAATTTTACTTTTTTGCTACAATTCCAAACAAAAAATCCAATCGGAAATTTGCCCGAAACATTGTCAAACGAATTGGCAGGCACAAGAAACAATCTTTCCAATTTGGCTTTGAACGAATTTCTAAACTGCTCAAAGTTAGGTGCTTGCAAAATTTTCAATGTAGAAAATTGCGCAAGGATACAATCAGGGATTTCGTTGTAAATCCTTATGAAAAATTGTGCGAACAATTCGCGTCCGGCAATGCCCATCTGATTGAAATATTTGTTGTAAGTCTTGTGCAAAACCGCAACGTCGGTGGCGTTTTGACCAGTCTTGGCAACGGTGCTTCTGCTTGCCGCCTCTTTGTACGGCGGATTGATGTAGATGACAAGCTTTTTGCGAAGTTTGGGATCGTTGATGATTTTGCGCAGACTTTCGGGACATTTTGAAAAGTCGTCGTTCAAAAAATCAAATTGAAAAACGTGGCTTTCCAAAAGGTTCGCGCCGTTTTTGATGCGGTCTTTCATCACGTCCACGTCCTGTTGGTCGAGCGTGGATGCAAAAATCTTGTACTTGTCGCAGAGTCCGTTCAAAAGGTTGCCTGTACCGGCACAGCAATCCCATACATAATAATTCTCCTGCCAATCGTCGCCAAGTAAGTCGGCAATGTACTTTTGAGATTTTTCAACCCAAATCTGCGGCGTAAAGAACGCACCCTTCCTTTCTCTAACATCTTGCGGCACAAGCAAATCCAACCTCGAAACTATGTATTCCCAATAAATATTTTGAGGCGGACGCTTGTAACGTTTCCAAAACTCGGCGTATTTTTCGATGCCGCCGTGCTTAAACTTGAACGGTATCAAAACATCCAAGCCCAATGCGTCTGTCCGCTTCATCATATAAGGTGTGGGCGAATTGGCGTTGAATGTAATGTAAAAATCGGGATATGCCACCTTGTCGTCATTGAGGTCGGTGGTGTTGTTGTCATCAATATTGAGTTCCGCCAAGAAAAAATCTCGGTCATAAACACCATAATTGGCTTTCAGTTTGTCCCAATCGGCATTTATTGACGGCATCACCATTTCTCGCCACTTTTGATAATCAAAAATAAAATTATTTTTATCTATCAACGTTGACAATAATGAGCCGCCTTCAATAAAATTCTGCTCTACAAAATTATGAATTTCGTCATCGTCTTTGCCGTAATAAAATGTGAAAACTTTTTCCGGCTTGATGACTTTTTGCAATGCCGCCACGCTCTTGTAGTCCACCTGCGATGGTGTCTGTGTCCAATTGAAATCGTTAAGGGCGTATATCGGCAAAACTTCATTGTATTCCACGAAGACAATTTTTTCGTTGTCAAAACAGCCTATAAATTTGGGCGGGAGAATGTTGTAAGCGTCCTGTTTGATGGTTACAATAAGTTGA
>CAJOGF010000247.1 GCA_905233995.1 uncultured Bacteroidales bacterium
CGATTGCCAAGCATTACAAAGTTTCGCGTCCGACGGTTTATAAATGGTTGCGGCAGTAGTTGACTTTTCGTCACAGCTTGTTTAATATCCGAATTAAACACTGGGAGGTGATTCATCTTGGAAGAAGAAAAATTTTATACAAGCGGAGAAACCGCCAAATTGCTCGGTATCAGTCAAGACACCTTGTCAAGGTGGGGAAAAAAGGGAAAGCTGTCCCCTCATCATATTTTGCCAAACGGATATCGTTTTTATTCGCAAGCACAAATTGACTCCTTGTTGACGACGGATATGACTGTTCAACCAAAGAATAAGTTATCGTCAAAATCCAAGTCACCAGACAGCTCATTATCATCTTCTACTGAAAAAATTTCGATGCAAGATAAAAAACCACTGTTTAAGTTGTATGTTGACGAGGGTGATGGATCTACAGCTTTGAACTATTATGCTATGCGTAGTGGAAAAACAAATTCCTTTGCATTTGCCAACAGTACAAAATTATTTAAACGAGTTACCGAAGTAATCGCCGGTGAAGAAGTCTTTTCGGACAATGACGAATATCAATTTTTTGAGCCAATGCATGATGTAACGATAACAATCGGTGGTAAATATCTCGACAGTGTTACTGCAGCTATAGCTAAAGGAGTTTTTTGGATACAGTTGATGTTTACTTCTCGACTCGGACAAAATGAACCTTCAGATGAAATCATTGATGAGGCACGTCACATGAAATGGAATATTCAAGAGTATATGGACTATTGTGGTTTGTCCGACAGAAAAAGCACCATTGATAGTATGCGAAAAGTCTTATCTATGCTGAGTCAAGCTGTTATTGAGTGGAAAGAAAATATCGTTGTCAGAGATAAAGATGGTAAGCCCATATACACCAGTCGTTATCGTGATAAAAGCGGGAAAATACAGTTTAAGGCGAAAAGAACATTACAAACTTATCGCGGTTCCTTCATTTCAACACACGGATTAAAACCTGTTCATGGAGAATTTGAATTTTGGATAAATAAAGAGTTTGCAACATATTTGGCTCATGCCGGTGTCATTGCCGTTCATGAAAAATTTTTCAGTATCGATGCTCAAAGATATCCGAACGCTATAACTCTCGCCGCCAAATTAAGTGAATATTACAGTATGAATAAAGGTAAAGAACAGGCAAACGTTATAAGCGTCAAATCTTTATTAAACGCATTGCCCGGTATTCCGAAATACGAAACACTCACGGTTGATGAATCCATCTTAAATGAAAACGGTGATGAGCGTGTTTACAGGAAGAATGGTGGCAGAGGTGGTTGGAGTTGTCGAATTCAAAAACCATTTGAAACCGCTTTTGAAACATTAGTACAATATGGTATACTTAAAGATTGGGAATATAGGGATACAACAGAGTTTGGAAATGAATACAAAAATTTTTCCGAACAAATGATTATATACAATTTTAATTTTGATTTTGACAACGAAGAAAATTAAATCCGTCAATGATAAGAAGTATGCAAATAGTTGATTTCGGTTAGCTCATTTGCAGATTTTTTATTTGAAGATACAGTATTGGTATTTTTCTACTTTGAATTTGCGGGGTGCGGAGGTTGCGGGGGGTTACTTTTTAACCAAAGAGATACATCGCGTAACAATGCGGATTTCAAATATGCGGAGGTTGCGGAGGTTTTGAAGGATTATTTTTGCAATTTTTGCGGAGGTTGCGGGGGGTTTGAAGATATAATTCGCGTCAGTACGCCAATAAAAAAAGGGGGTTACTTTTTAACCAAAAAGGGGGTACTTTTTAACCAAAAAGCCAAAAAAGGGGGTTACTTTTTAACCAAAAAGGGGGTACTTTTTAACCAAAGATTTTGCGGAGCCGCGATGTAATGCGGGTTCAAGGGCATCGGAAAATCTCATGACAGTCTTATGACTGTCTCATGGGGGCAGACGTCGTCAAGCCCACGATGAGCAGAGCGTCATCGAAAGCCGCGCCGCGCCTGTAAAAAGGGGGAGAGGGGTTGCGCTGGAGTTAAGGTTGCGTTCTTTGTTTTAAAAATTAAAAAAAAAATAAAAACAATTTCTCTAAAATTGTGAAAACTTAAAATTTGTTTGAAAAAATTTTAAAAAATTTTTTGTAATTTTTTAAAAAAATTTTGGCTTAAAGTTGAGGTATTGAAGATTACAAAATCTTTTCTTTTTTTTTCACTTGTGTGATCTAAATTCGTGGAGGTGAAAGTTGGGGTATACACTAAAGTTGGGTAGAGCGTAAGTCCAATTAACTGTAAGTTCCGCTGCGTGTCGGAATTGCGGTGAAATTGTGAAAATTTATATTGTGAAATTTCCTGCTTCTTTTATCCTGTTGACTTTTTGGAAAATTGTTGTTTTATGCTGTTTTGGGGGTAAGAATGGATTGAGAATGACTTTCAAAAACTTAAGATCGCTTTGGCGAAAAGTATATCCCGCAGACAAGCACGGAGGGATAATTTGTCCTCTTTGCGGAAACGGTTCAGGTTCGTCGGGGACGGGAATAAGCGAATGGAAGGACGG
>CAJOGF010000248.1 GCA_905233995.1 uncultured Bacteroidales bacterium
CTGCCTATTGTTCAAGCATTTAAAGAGGCTGGGAATCGTGTTATTTCGATTCTTGCTGCAAGAAACAAAGACCTAATTATTCTTGAGGACGAAATCAGAAAATATTCCGACGAAGTTATAATCATGACCGATGACGGAAGTTACGGTAAAAAAGGCGTTGTAACTGTTGGAATGGAAGATGTTATTGCAAGAGAAAAAGTTGATTTTTGTGTTGCAATAGGTCCGGCTATCATGATGAAATTCTGCGCATTGACAACTCAAAAGCACGAAATTCCTACTGTTGTCAGCCTCAATACCATTATGGTTGACGGAACAGGAATGTGCGGTGCGTGTCGCGTAAAAGTTGACGGAAAAACAAGGTTCGTTTGTGTTGACGGTCCTGAATTTGATGCTCATAAGGTGGATTTCAACGAGATGCTCATGCGTATGGGCGCATACAAAGAGCAAGAAAAAGCCGCATTTGAAGCCTATAAAACATCTTTGAATTAATCTCAATGAGAAAAATTAACATTCAATCAAGAAATTAAAAATGACAGATTATAAAGCAGAAAGGGCTCAGGCATGGAGAGAGGAACTCAGAAAGTCGTTTCCAGCAAAAGAGCGTACTAATCTCAGCCGCGTTGAAATGCCCATGCAAGACAAAATACAAAGACGGACGAACAACAAAGAAGTTAACCTCGGACTTACCGAAGAAATGGCTGTGCAAGAATCTCACCGCTGTCTTGACTGCGCAAATCCAACTTGCGTTACAGGTTGTCCAGTTAATGTCAACATTCCGAAATTTATTAAGAAAATAGAAGCCAAAGATTTCTTAGGTGCGGCTTCGGTTATAAAAGAAACTTCTACTTTGCCAGCAGTTTGCGGACGTGTTTGCCCTCAAGAAAAACAGTGCGAGTCAAAATGTTTCTACACCCAAAAACTTAAAAAGCCAGCAGTTGCAATCGGTTATCTTGAGCGTTTTGCAGCCGACTACGAAAGAGAAAGCGGCAAAATGTCAATACCCGAATGTGAAAAACCTAACGGCATAAAAGTTGCCGCAATCGGTTCGGGTCCCGCTTCGCTTGCTTGGGCGGCTGATATGGCAAGAAAAGGTTACGATGTTACTGTTTTTGAAGCACTTCACGAAATTGGCGGTGTTTTGAAATATGGTATTCCAGAGTTCCGTCTGCCTAAAAAAATAGTTGATGTTGAAATAGAAAACCTTGGCAAAATGGGCGTTAAATTCTTGACTAACACCATTATAGGTCGTACCATTTCGATTGACACTTTGCGCGAAAGAGGTTTCAAAGCATTCTTTATTGCTGCCGGTGCAGGTTTGCCACGTTTTATGAATATTGAAGGCGAAAACGCTAACGGTATTTTCTCGTCAAACGAATATTTGACTCGTGTTAACCTTATGCACGCTGCTGACCCTGAATACGATACGCCTGTTATTAAAGGTAAAAACGTTATTGTTGTCGGTGGAGGAAACACTGCAATGGACTCTGTCAGAACGGCAAAACGTCTTGGCGCAGAACGTGCGATGATAGTTTACAGACGTTCTGAACAAGAAATGCCTGCACGTCTTGAAGAGGTTCATCATGCAAAAGAGGAAGGTGTTGAGTTTCTGACTCTTAACAATCCTGTTGCATACATTTCCAACGACAAAGGACAAGTTAAACAAGCGAAAATTCAAAAAATGGAACTTGGCGAACCTGACACTTCTGGACGTCGTAGCCCCGTTCCTATTGAAGGTAGCGAATATTTGGTTGATGCTGATACTGTGGTAGTTGCAGTTGGAGTGTCGCCCAATCCGATTATCACTTCGGCTATTGAAGGATTAGACGTTGACCCCAAACGTAGAACAATCATAGTTAATCCCGAAAATAATCAGTCAAACATTCCCGACATTTTTGCGGGTGGCGATATTGTCCGAGGAGGAGCAACAGTAATCCTCGCAATGGGCGACGGTAGAAAAGCCGCTCAAGGCGCAGACGAATATTTAAAAAGTTTGAAATAAGAATAATAATTTCTCAATTATTTTTTTCGGCTGACAAAAAAAATATGTCAGCCGATTTTTTTTTGATAATTTTTGTTTTGCGGTGAAAAAACATTATATTTGCCGCAAAATTTGCTGTGAATATGTATATTTGGCAGAAAAAAAAATTATTTTCCCGGATATTTAACAACTGAGGCTACATCGTATTTTGAAAGTTTTTTTCTACCTTCAAGACCTTCAAGTTCCATAAGAAACAGAATCTTAACAACTTTGCCTCCACATTTTTCAATTAATTTTGCAGCCGCCTCAATAGTCCCTCCTGTGGCAATCAAATCGTCAACAAGCACAACCCTTTGTCCAGGCTTTATGGAATCTTTATGAATTTCAATTGTTGCCGTCCCATATTCAAGGTTGTATGTTTCTGAATAAGTTTCACGAGGAAGTTTGCCTTTTTTCCTAACAGGAACAAACGGCTTACAAGCCTTATACGCAAGCGGCATTCCGAAAATAAAACCACGAGCCTCCGCTCCGGCTATAACGTCAAAATCA
>CAJOGF010000249.1 GCA_905233995.1 uncultured Bacteroidales bacterium
TAACGCTTAAATATACTGATTTTCAGTGTATTTACAAAATTTTTGCTGCCTTTTTTTATTATTTTTTTTGGCTCTTAAAACACTTGCGAAAGTTTAGTATACTAATTTTCAGTGTATTTACAAAATTTTTGCTGCCTTTTTTTATTGATTTTTAATCACTTGCGAAAGTTTAATAATTATATTTGTAAAAATTATTAATTCAAAGTTTTATAATACCATGAAAAAACATTTATTACTTTTATCGCTTTCGGCATTGACATTGTTTTCGTGTGGTGGAAGTCAGAAGCAGAATCAAAATCTTGCGACGGAAAACACTAAACCCACGGAAATAAAGGATACCGCAAAAACAATTGAAAAACCGGCTGAAACTCCTGCAGAAACTCCGGCTGAAAACATCGACGAGTGTAATATCGCAATGCAAATTTGGAACGTTTTGCTGAAAAGTTACGATCCGTTCGGAATGGTGGACGATGGTAAAGAAGTACCCGCAGAAATGATTATCGAAAACCTAAAACGTATCACAGAAACGAGTCCGACAGTTGCTGTTTTCAACACAGAATCCGAGGAAGAAGGTTTTTCGGAAACATTGTCTTGTTACAAACACAACAACGGCTCATGGCTTGTACTCGATTACTGGCAATCGCTTGATAGTCCAAACAAGAATTTGAAATTTTTTGAATTCAAAAACGGTAAACTCTCTCTGCTTGACAAATATTTTCCAAATGATTTTCTAAGCGGTGGCAGATACCTCGGCACAATTGCAGCCGATGAATTTTCAGTAGTCCGCGACACCGATGAGGCAGAAGAAGTAGTTTGGTACAAATGGAACGGCGAAAAATTTGAAAAAAATAATTAAAATTTTTGCTGTCCGAAAAGTGAAATTTTATCAAAAAAAATAGAGGAAGTCAATCGGCTTCCCCTATTTTTTTGTTTTTTAGACGACAATATTTACAAATATTTTATCAGCGCAAAAATCGTTATGGCTAATCCAACTGCGCCTGAAATTTTGTTTTTTGTCAGCGCAATTTGTACGCCCGAAAGTGCTGTGCCTAAAAGCCAAATTGGCCAAAAATATTTGCTGAGCAACATACCGTGCATCGGTACATAACTTTCAATTTATTTTCTTGTTGTAATTCTTCCATATTTTTAGGTTTTAAAAATTTACATAAAAATCCATTTTTCGTCGATTTCCTGTTCTACGGTTTTTATTAGTTTCTTTTCTTTTTTCTCGGCGTCAAACGAATAATACGATAGTTTTTTGCCGTCGTATTCGGTGTAGAGAAATTGATTTTTGTCAACAACTCTAAACGAGGTTATCGACTTTGAAATTTCAGTGAGTTGGCTGCCGTCGTATTCTGAAATAAAAAGCGAAAATATTATCGCGGCTGCTGAGTATTTTGTCGTTGTCGGTATCTTTGGTAACAACAGCATATACATTGCGACAAGTTGTTGTGTATTCGTTAGTATTTTTCAGGATGTATTTGTAGATACTCGTTGTTTTCGCCTTTCACAAACAGCAGATTTACAATGCCATCACCGCTATAGTATCTGCCCGCCGAATTTGAAAACGATGAGGATTCTTTCATATTATCGCCGCTTCCAATTATTTCGTCGGCACGTATGCCGGAACTCTTTACGCTGAAAATAAACACGTCGTCGATTTTTTCTTCAAAATCTATATATTGTTTTATTTCGGTTTCTGGCGATTCCACAACAGGCATTTCATCAATTTCGTATCGGTTTCGATTAAAATTGTCGATAATGAATGCTATCAAAGTTATTATAAGACTTACAATAGCAACCATTGCTGCTACAAAGACCAAAATGTAGTCGATTTTTCGTATAAGTTCAAAGTTTATTTTTTTCATTTTGATTGTATTTCCCGCCAATCGAAATATCGCTTTATTTGTAAATCCTTTTTGTAAGAGAAATCCTTACAAAAATAATAAAATTTTAAAACGAAAAATCGTTTTGTCATCTCAAAACAAAACTATAAAGTTTAATCTTAACAATAGTTTATGAGTTGTTTTATTAAGGTAGGGTTTAATCAGTAACATAAAATCGGAATTTCCGACTTTATGCTACTGACGATCTAAGAATTATTCTTTAGATAGATAGCAAGCCGAAGCCCATATTACACTCACGTTGCCCGGATTGACGACTACTAATCTTCCATATTCCGAGATTGAAAAAGGTAGAAGATTATTCCCGTTGTTAAAGCCTGACAAATCACCATCAGTATGAAACCCAACGCCAGCGTATCCGTTTTTTGGATAAAAGTGTGAGTATAAATTTATATATATTATATTTTTTCCCTCCTTACAATTATTCAAAGGCAAGCCGTGAATGTCTAAATAAACGATTTTACCCTGTTTAAAGGCGTGCACATAAGAACCGTAATTATCAGTTTCTACATTCATTGCTCCAAATACACTGTCGGTGTATGCTTTTGCATTGTCAAGCGTGTCAGTATCGCCTGTTTGTCTGGCAGATGCTTCGGCATTGACTTTGGTGTCGGTATACACTTTGGCATTAGAAAGCATAGTTTTATCCGCATTTTCCCTTGCTGTTTTTTCGGCTGTATCCGCATTTTCTCTTTCAGTTATTTCGTTTTGCAACGCTGTGTCGTTGCTTTGTTTATATGTTGTTAAAGCGGTGTTAATAGCGGTGTTGCTTATGGTGGCAACGTCGGTAAAAGTTGACCATTTTATAGGTTCACCCCCTACGCCCTCCGACAAGTAGCGTGTTGTATAAGCATCGCTAAACTCCGTTCCATCGGCGGTTACTGTTTCGTTTTGCTCTTCAATATGGCAGTAGTCGCTTTTTTGTTGGTCGGGATGGTAGAGTATCTCGCCAGTGAGTCCGTTATCTACATATACATAGCCTTCGGTGCGGCGTGTGCCACTTATCTTGCAGCCCGAAAGTATCAAGTTGCAACCGGCAATCTTGGCTATGGCGGCAATTTTCTGGATATTGTTTTGCAATGCTGACAAGGTTTCGCAGTCAATCGGAAACGCTTGATTTTCCATACTGCGGAAATTGCCGTAAATCATGTTTTTACTATATTCTTGTTCCATAATTGTAAATTGTAAATTTTTAATTGTGAATTTTTAATTGTCAATTGTCAATTGTCAATTGTCAATTGTTAATTGGTTATCACCGTCCAAGTTTTGCCCTGTGTCTTGTATGTATTTACTACGGCGGCAAATTCAAGTTCTTTGTCTTGATAGTATTCTTTTGGACATTCTATAATAAAGTTGTAGAATGTGGCACAATTGACGCTTCGGCGGTTCAAAATCACCTGACCTCTTTCGCCTCTGCGTTTGGGCTTGTCGTAAACGGCATTTACACCTCGCTGATAGATTATATATGGTTTGCCGTCTGATTGTGTGCCGTCTTTTATTCTTATGCGTTTTGTGTAGTTGATGTTATTGATTTCGGTTCTATCCCCAAAACGATAGTTAAGACAATACTCCAAACAGCATATCTGGCCATTATATCTTAACTCTTGCTGTTTGTTTCTGCGCATATCTACCAACGAGGCAAGCCCCGCTGAAAAAGGAATCGTCAGAGTTGATAACACCGCCAACAGTCTTTCTTTCCTTAGGGCTATCGGCAAGAGCAACGCCGACAAGTACGGAAACTTTATCTCTAATATTTTACTATCCATAAGCCTCCATGTTTAATGTTATTGTGCCTAAATTAAAATATCCTGCGTATGGGCGTACTTTGCCGTCAATGGTTTTTGTTTGACCATTTTGTTCGGTGTAGGTAGCATCTCTAAAATCTGCCACTTTTACGCCCGATACCGTCTGCAAATAGTCTATTAATGCCATGTTTGAATATTCGCCGTTGAAGGGCAGGTTTTTAATATACTTTTCTATTGCTTTTATGCACTCTTGCTGTACTTCTGCTTCGGTTTTTAGTGGGTCGTACCATATTTTTACGCTCTTATCGCCTTCTTGGTTGATTAGTCTTGTTTTTACACCTGCATACTTTATGCGATTGATGTAGGCAGTAAGGCACAATGCCTGTGTATCGTCGAGCGGTTTTAGTTGTCCGTCAACCTCGCGAGCCACTTTCAATGTCAACACACTGCTTGCATTATCGTCTATTGCTACGGCGTGTTTTACTATTTTTGAGGCGTTTATTGCCGATAGTTCGGTATCGTCTGGAATAACCCATTCGCCTGTGTTGTCGTCAAAGTCAAAACCGTACATAAAGCCTTTTAGTTTTTCTACATACCATTGAAGGCTGCCCGGCACTTTTGTTGCTATCTCGTCTTCTATTTCGGCTTTTACATTATCGAATAGCACCTCCAACACGTATGCGCAATATGCCACTATGTAAAGCAAGATATTTTCGATACTTGCCTTTGAATAA
>CAJOGF010000250.1 GCA_905233995.1 uncultured Bacteroidales bacterium
ACCAAAGCATGAGCATGTGGGGTCGCCTGACTATGGAAGTAACCGGCAAAATCGATGTCATCAACATCGCTACGGGTGAAAACGTCCTGAGCCTTCAACTGACTACAATCCAAGGCGAGGCGGATTTCGCTATGAACGACAGAATAATCAAGGCGTTCTCAAACGTCGCGGAAAGGCTGTTCGGAAAAATAAAGTAATCTAATAGTACTAATATTCAAATAATTATAAAAAAATGAAAAAAATTCTAATTCTATTTGCGTGCATTATGGGCAGTATATTTGCCAATGCACAAGACTACATCACCAAAGGCTACCGTGGTTTTGGTGAAATCGGTGTTCATCCTATCGTAACCGATTATGGTTACGACTGCGTAGCAATCACAACTTCGCACGGCTATCAGTTCAATCCGTACTTGTTTTTGGGCGGAGGATTTTCGAGTCAGTATCACTTTATCAGCGATGACTACGGCGACGATTCTTACACGGAAGTTGCATGGTTCGTGGATTTTAATGTCGGCATTGGCAAACGAATTGCGCCATTTTTCGACTGCAAATTGGGTTACACTGCGGGAGATTATTCTGGTCTTTACCTTGCTCCGTCCGTAGGTGTAAGATTTCTGAGGTTCAATCTCTCAGTCGGTTACGAACTTGAAAGTTTCTCATCTTTCAACTCTGGCAACAAGATTTACTATATGGATGAAACAATCAACACTGGCGCAATTATGTTCAATTTTGCCGTTGACTGGGGCGCAAGAAAGTAAGTGTTTGTTCAGTAAAAATAAGGTTGCTAAAAGATTGAATTTGGCAACCTTATTTTTGCGTTTGTATGATATTGTAATGTCATAATAAAGAATAATTCCAAAGAGAAGTAAAAATGTTTGCAATTTTTTTTGTAACTTTGCGACCAAAAACGCAACTACAATGAAAAAACTCCTCATATCCTTAATCCTTGCCCTGACGTTTTTCAGTGTCAACGGGCAAACCGAGATCGATTCGTTAATTCGATTGAAAGCCCACATCGAAAATGCGGCTGTATTTGACGAAAAACAGTATTCAGAAACTGTCAATTCGTTGATTTTCTGTTATATGAACATCAGCGACTATTATAAGGCAAAAAAAGCATCGGAAGATGGAATAAACTTTTTGAAAAGTCATGGAGCAACCAATGACCAACCTTTGCGGACTTTAATTTGTTATTCTGGATTGGTGGAGTATTCGCTAAAAAACTACGTCGAGGCAATGAATATATTTGCAAAAGTAGAGCAAATGTGTCGTGAAGCCAATTCTTTGGAAGACGAATATATCATAGCCATGTGTAACGCTGCATTAATTTGCGGCGAATTACAACAATATTCAGACATGAAAAATATAATGGATGCTGCCGTTGCCAACTATGAAAGCAAATATGGCAGTATTTTCAAAATCACGGACGAAAAGCATTTTATACTTGTCAACAATTATGGTGTCGCGCATTACTACAACAAAGATGCAGCAACGGCAGAAAAATGTTATAACTACGTGATAGACAATTGTAAAGGTACTTTTGAATCTAACAATGCCTTGCCGCTTGCCCTAATCAATTATAGTACATTGTTGATCCAAAGCGGCAAATTGACACAAGCCGCAAATTTGTTAAAAAAGGCTCGGACACTCAATACCGATTACGCCTATATGTTAGCCCAGAATTTGGTGCTTGCAAATTTTGGGAAATGGAAAATTAAACAGACTGCCGAAGCACTTTCAATGTACAACGATATTGCCATTGATAATATTGTCAAAATTTTTGGCGATTTCCCGTCGTTAGAGCGTGAAAATTATTGGAACAAAATTTCAATGGAAATGATGGCGTTGAACAATTTTATCGCATATTTTCATAAAAACAATGATGTTTTGAGACAATCGTTTGACATATCGCTTTTTTGCCGAAATCTGTTGCTCAATTCTGAAAAAATAATCGAAAACAGCGTTCACAAATCGTCAGACTTGACGTTACAAAACGAATTTGCCGAACTGAAATCGCTCAAAGAAAAATTCATATTTCACTCTTCTGACATCAACAATCCAGATGCACTAAAAAGCCAAATTACAAAGAAAGAGGAGAATATTATTCACAATCTTGATAATTTAAGACAACAAATAAAACAATCGAGCAAGGGTTGGGAAGATGTCAAAAATTCTCTTGAAAATGGCGAATATGCTATTGAATATAGTCTGATGTATGCGCCAAAGGACGACGGTGGCACTGACACAATCTATTGCATGCTTGTGGTTGGCAAAAATTTTTCTGAACCTAAAATAGAATTTTCAACCACGATAAGAGATTGCGACAACATATTTCTCAGCAACAAAGAATACCCATTCTTTTGCAACGAAATATATAAAACCAAAACCATGGCGTTATACAAAATATTGTTCCACCAAATAGAACAATATCTTCCCGATGCCCATACCATTTACTATTCCCCCTGTGGCAAACTATCGCAATTAAATTTTGATTTATTTG
>CAJOGF010000251.1 GCA_905233995.1 uncultured Bacteroidales bacterium
GTACTGTTCACAAGATTCTTCATTCGAAAAGTGTTCGGTAAATTCTATCAGTTTCATAATAATCAAGATGTTTAATACAAAAGTAACTATTATTACTAAAATAAAAAAGTTATTTTATGTTAAATGCGGATAGTCATATTTCATAATTTTATTCTTTTTTATGTTAGACAATACCTAACATCAGCCGAACACAAAAAAGAAAGGGTGTGTGCCACTTTTTGTAGGGGTAGGTAAGGAAAAATACGGATGTTTTTTAAGAATTAGCAAAATCGTCCTTCTTTTAATTCATTGTCCAAAAAAGAATATACATAACCAGCACTTTGATAATAAAGTCCTGTATTTTTGTCGGTTAAGTGAGAAAATGTTTCACTGTTATAAACGGTGTCCAATGCTTCGTTAATAGAATAATGCCAACGTTCCATAACCATCGTTACAAGTTCTGAGAGCAAATCTTCTTGCATCATTTTAATTTGAGAATCAGAGAGTTTCATATTTTTTGAAGTTTAGAAAGTGCCAAATCAGTTCCGAAAAAATATTGATACGTTATTCCTTGTGCAAAACGCAGTCCGTCCACAAGTTCTTTAAGTGAAATTGCTCCGGCTTTGTAACGGCGCAGTTGAAAAGTTACTCCGTCGTCAGCAATCGGTCCGTAAACTATATCGTAACCGTGTACAGGCTGAGGCTGATTAACGTTTCTGTTTTTGAGCACAAACTCAGCCCATTCCTCAGTATAATTCTCAAAAACAAGGACTTTAAGTTCATCAGACTTCATATTTTTTTCATCAAAAAGAAAACGTGTTACGGTCGGTTCTCCGCATTGAGTCAAGGCTGTCCGCTGCTCTGCCATGCGTTTTGCCTGCGCTTGATTGGCAGACAAATAGAATCCCTGTCCGAAATCTTTGTAAGGTTTTGATTTCGACAAGTCAGGAGTTTCTATGACCATATTGGAGCCGTGATAAAGAATCATACGTTGTACATCAATTTTCCACCGTTTCTGTTGCAAACTATTGACAACGAACACACTGTTTCTTCAAACGACAAAGTATGCAACACGTCATAAAACTCCGACAAATAATCCATACCTTTGAACCGTTTCAGATAGTTGTAGGCTTGTTTTTCGCCGATTGAGAATTTTGCGGCAAATTCTGCAACCAAGGCAATGATATATTTTAACTTATTGGTTTCGCTGCGGGACATAGTTCTATGTTTTACCGTTTGATAATGTGCAAAAATAAGAAAAGTGTTTCAAATTTCAAAAAAAATTATTTCACTTCAATCTCAATCTCCACTTTTTCCACAGCATTCCCGTAATAAATTCCTCTGTTGAGCGGACAATCTGAGGCATCGCGACCAATGGCAATTTTGATATAGCCGTCTAATTGCGACGAGTTTTCCGTAGCGTCGAAGCCATGCCAGAATCCATCGTAAAAAACCTCTGTCCAAGCATGACTCACTGTTAAACCTTTGACGTATCCCGCAACATATCGCGCCGGAATTTTTAGCGACCTCAACATCGAAATCATAACATGTGAATAATCTTGACAAACTCCGCACCCAATCGTAAATGCGTCTAACGAATTTGTTGAAACACAAGTTGTTCCGATTTTGTATTTTATTCTATTATTTACAAAATTGCATATTTTTTTAACAGTATCTTCGATATTAGAATTAGAGCATTTAAGCGCAAAATTCGCCATTTCGTTGTCCCAAATGCAAAGCGGTGAGGGATAACAAAATATCGGATTCAGAAAAGTATCTTTATTCTTTTCCAACACTTCCACTTTGCCGGAAGTCTTCAAAGTGAAACTATCATGGTAATCATTGATATTGGAAAAAATAACGTCGTTACCAAAACTATCCTTCTGAGCAAATATCATGTTGCAGCCCGACACTACGGCGTTGAAAGATACCATGTTCTGAATTTTATTTTCGTAAGGCTTGCAGCGCAGCAAGAAAGCATGATTTCTTACTGGCTGCGAAAACCTTGAAACGCTCCTCTGCTGAAACTCCAAAATCATATTTTTGCCGTAAAAAGTCCGTTGATACAGCCAATGATTTCAGGGAAATCCTCACCGTGGTTTTCGCCGTGATGACTTTCTATCAACTCTTTGAGCCTCAATATTTTTGACTTGTCAGTAATTGACGGAAGCATGTTTGCATTAGTCAAGATGCCGCCTTTGAGAATCTCGTTGATAGAATCCCAATCGGTGCGCAAACGGAGATTCATGTCATTTGTCAGCGTGATGACATTCTCGTCAATGCTTCCCCAAAACGACATCATATAGTCCGCAATTGGGTGAAGTTCAATGATTTTGGCATTTTTTGCGGCGCATTTTTCCATCACCTCCAACGACAAATGAATGTACGACAAAGATTCAGAAGTGATGTCTTCACGCAGTTCGATGCCGTTGTCGAAAGCGTTGATTAACATTCTGTAAACGCTTGATGGGTCGTTTTTGTCGTAAAGGATTTTTTTGCGGAAATCCTTTGCGTCAGTGTAATTATTTGGAATAGAGGTCATTGCACAAAACTCTCTATATGCGTTGGCGGCACCGTCAATGTCGGTGTCGATATATTTTCGGATGGCGTTGAGGCTCATAAAGACCCTTTCGACATATCTTGCAAGCCAAAACAATCTGTTAGCCTTCGCCGTAGAAATCAAACAGTTCATTTTTAATTATGAATTACGAATTATGAATTGTGAATTATGAATTGTCAATTGTCAATTCTCAATTGTCCATTACCCAAGTGTCCTTGAAACCGCCGCCTTGCGAGGAGTTGACGATGAAGGAATCTGGATTTCGCGAAAAACGTGTCAGACCGCACTTCCAGACCGTAGTTTGTTCGCCAGTGATGACGTAGGCGCGTAGGTCGGCTTTGCGCTCAACAATTCTGTCGCCTTCAAAGATTGGAAGGTCTTTGAAATCAACCACTTCCTGAGCAATCCATCGTCTTGGCTGTGAAATTACGAGGTTTTTGATTTCGTTGAACTTATCGTCGGAGAGTTTTCCGCAGAAGATGACACCATAGCCGCCTGCCTCTGCAACGTCTTTAATTACAAGCCGTCTGAGGTTTTCGAGGACAAACTTTTTGTCGTCCTCGTAAAAAGGCAGATATGTCGGCGCGTTTTTCAGTATTGGTTCTTCGTCGAGGTAATACTTTATCATTTTCGGGACAAAGTAGTAAATGCCTTTATCGTCGGCGACACCATTTCCGGGTGCATTAACGATTGCGACATTGCCCGCTTTGTAAACCTGCATAATGTTTGGCACACCAATCAGCGAATCAGCGTTGAAGACCATCGGTTCGAGGTATTCGTCTGAAATTCTACGATATACAACGCCAACAAGTTGTTTTTCGCCACCGATTGTCTTGTAATACAACTTGTCGCCTTCAACGTGTAAATCCTGACCAGTTGCCAAGATTGCGCCTGTCTTTTCGGCGAAATACGAATGTTCAAAATATGCCGAATTGTAACGTCCGGGAGTCAAAATGACATTGATACCATCCTTTTTGACGTAATCCATCATGTTTTTCAAGAGTTGAGCGTAGTTGCGGTTGTCGCAAATGGCGTTGTTCTCGAAAGTTTCGGGTGATATGTTGCGTGTTATCTCCCTTGCAATCAGCGGATAAGACGCTCCAGAGGGAATCCTTAGATTATCTTCCAAGATGTACCATTCGTCGTCCTTGCCATGCACCAAATCTATTCCCGAAATATGCGACCAGACATTTTTTGGCGGCGTAAGTCCTTCGCAAAAAGGGAGATAGCCTTTTGACGAGTATACGAAATCTTCTGGCACGACATTGTCTTTAACGATTTTCTTGTCGCCATAGATGTCGTTGAGAAAGAGATTGAGGGCATTGACACGTTGGATAAGTCCACGTTCAAGCCGTTGCCATTCGCGTCCTGAAATTTTGCGGGCGATTGCGTCAAACGGGAAAATCTGTTCCTTGAACTCGCCGTTTTTGTAGATTCCGAACCTGACTCCGTAGCGGAACATCCAACTGTTCACGCTGTCCCTTTGTGTTATCAGACTGTCCATGATATGATAGTTTTTATTGTTTACAAGGACAAAGTAACACACAATTTAGACAACGTGCAAGCCTCGTAAGCCGTTTTAAGTGAATACCTTAGAGTGTTTCAGTGGAAAACCTAACCAAAGCGTCAGTGTTATGCGTAAAAAAGGGAATTAGAGATTTTTTTGAATTGCTGAAAAATTATTCCTATTTTTGCCACTGAACCAAACATTCTATTATCATGCTTAGGCGCATACCATACGGCGAGACGGATTTTGTTACAATCCGCCAAGAAAATTCCTATTACGTTGACAAGACAGCGTTCATTCCTTACTTTGAGAACGCCGCCAAATATATCATGTTCCTACGTCCGAGACGATTCGGGAAGACGCTGTTCATCAACACATTGGCGGCGTATTACGATGTCTTGGAAAAGGACAATTTCGACCAGACTTTCGGTGGGCTTTACATTCACGAACACGCCACAGGTCAGCAAGGCAAATACATGATTCTGAAATTCAGTTTTGCCTCTGTGGACAGTAGGCGGGAGAACGTTGAGGATTCGTTCAATTTCAACGTTTGCGAAACAATTGCTCGTTTCATCAAAAGATATAAAAACTATTTGCCTGAAAACGCCGCTGAATACATGTCCGATGTTAAAGACGTGTCAAA
>CAJOGF010000252.1 GCA_905233995.1 uncultured Bacteroidales bacterium
ATTCACGTATAAAACGCTGAAAATGTTCGGCTTTTTCGTGAGCATCAATGGCATTGCACATCTGTTCTGCAATATGTGACGGCATATTGTTTCTAATGATTTGTTTGCTCATTTCATTAGATATTTTTTTGCCAACAATGTCATATAAATCTTGTATTGTTATCATTTTATGTCTTTTAAAACTGATTACACCCACAATTCCAATCAATACAACTTGCTCTCATAAACCCATTTTTTTCTCCACTCCTCCAATTCGTCGGTTTTTAGGACGTCGGGCAGAGGATACGGCCCGTCTTGGTGGCTAAGAATTTCGATGGCTTGCGACACTTGTTCGTCCTCGATGAAGGGATAGACTGACACGAAATGACCTTCAAGACCGCGCGAAAGATTGCGGTCATCGAGAGCCACGTATGCATCAATTTCTGTGTGTCGATCAAGAAACTCCCTGATTTCGCCGGTGCGCGGGTCATAGCCATCAAACCATTTGTTTGGGTCGCCAGGATATAGTTCGTGCATCTTTTTGTCAATCATTTGATGGATTTTCATCGTATCAC
Organism: uncultured Bacteroidales bacterium; assembly: GCA_905233995.1. Classification (GTDB taxonomy): domain Bacteria; phylum Bacteroidota; class Bacteroidia; order Bacteroidales; family UBA3824; genus UBA3824. The sequence continues at coordinate 555 of CAJOGF010000252.1, forward strand.
TTTGCATTTCACATCTCTGTTTTAGGTTGTAAGCATCCTCAAAAAATTTTCCGTATGGAACACAGAACGGCGCGTAAGGATACAGGTATTTGCCAAGTCCGTGGATGTCAAGGAGTCCACGCATATTGTGGAGACCTTTTTCGCGCCAATCTGACGAAAGGACGATTTTTGCTCCCGTAGTGTCAAGTATATGGCGCAGACGCTCCACCACGACAGGCCGCCAATCGTAATAGACTGCCGCAATGTCGTATTGAGTTGCAGGTGCGCTGCGAAAGTTACCATCGTAGTAATCACCGCCAAACTTGTAATAGTCGAACCCGTTGTTGAGTTCCTTGGTGAGACGCTTGCTCAGGTCAACGAACTCCTCAACGTGTTTGAACCTATTTTGATCGCTCGGAGACTGTATCACACCGTCTATATCGAGAAACAATGCTTTCATAATGATGCCGTTGGTTATTTGATGGCAAAGATACATTTTTATTTGTACTTTCGCAATTTTTTTTGCAAATTTGCGGTGCGATAATTTAATTGCTATTAACTATGATTACCAAACTTCGCTTAAAAAATTGGAAGAGTTTCAAGGACTCGACCTTATATATAGATCCCTTGACCATCCTCATAGGGATAAATGCAAGCGGTAAGTCCAACGTGCTTGATGCGTTGGATTTTCTGAAAAATGTTGTAACCTCTAATTCTCGCCTTATTGACACCATAGAACAAACTCGTGGTGGCAAGGATTGGTTGATTAAACGCGGTGAGAAACAATGTGAATTGGAAATTACACTAAAAGATTTTGATGACGAATGTATTTGTGCGGTTCAGATTTTTAATAAGGATGGTGGATTTATTTATGAAAGGCATATCATTGAACTTAATGGTGTAAAGTGCGAAACTCCCGATTTGAAGGACGGAGATAATATGTTAAGATTATTTCAACAAACTTCTGATGGATTGACTATTGCAGAAAAAATGGCTCATTTTGAACAAGTTATTTCTGAGGATTTGAAAAATCTTTTCGTCTTCAATCCCGTCCCCGAAAAAATGCGTGGCTATTCGCCGGTTTCGAGCGAATTGAAACCCGATGGCAGCAACATCGCGGGCGTTATCGCCTCGTTGCCAAAAGACGAAAAAGAAAAACTTGAAGCCGAACTCACAAAATATGTAAGTCCCCTGCCCGAAAAGGACATCCGCAAAATTCAGTCTGTTACCGTTGGGCTAAACAACAGTGATGCAATGCTTTACTGTTACGAAGATTGGAATCCCGACAAGCCGATTGATGCCCGTGGAATGAGCGATGGAACACTGCGATTTGCGGCTATTGTGCTTGCGCTTCTCACCGCCAAACCGCACAGTCTGTTGGTGATTGAGGAAATCGACAACGGTCTGCACCCCTCACGCGCCAAAGAGTTGGTAAAAGTGATGAAAGAATTGTCGCAAAAACGCAGCGTGGATATTCTTTGCACCACTCACAATCCTGTGTTGATTAATGAGTTAGGTAATGACATGATACCTTTCATAAGTTATGTAAAGCGCGACAACGAGGGCAACAGCGTTATCGAACTTTTGGAAGAAAAGGACAATCTCGCAAAACTGATGGCATCGTCCACCATTGGCGGCATAATGACGGAGGACAAACTATGAAGAAGGTTCCAATCGGGTTTTGCAACAGAGATTTTTACTGGCGACGAGGGCTTGAAATCGTATGAACCGCAAAGCGAAAGGAAGTTTGTGCCTCGGAGAAGGAAGAATTAACAACTACATTGTTTGTACTCATCCACGTTCATCATATTTTACAAATTAGTCATGCAACAACCCACACATATAGAAATCCGTGGTGCTAAAGCCCACAATCTCAAGAATATCGACGTTGACATTCCTCTGCACCAGATAGTTGGCATAGCGGGAGTGTCGGGCAGCGGCAAA
>CAJOGF010000253.1 GCA_905233995.1 uncultured Bacteroidales bacterium
GCGACCAAAATTATAGAGATGGTTTTGCATACATTGAATCCCATATTTTAAAGATTAATTATATCTTTGAGGAATTGAACATGCATAGATATGAAAATTCATGTCTTGAAGAACATTTGTGGACAAGAGCCGCTCTTGATGCGTTCATGTTTACGTATGAAGGAACTCAACGAGACAAAATTTACAAAAACGGCAAATATCACAATATCAGGAATTACTCAATCCTTAAATCCGAATATTTCAAGCATAAGGAGAACAACGAATATGATTTCAACAATTTGTTGAAAAAGATTGTTAAAAACGTGAAGGTATTGAAAAATATCAATAAATAATCAAAAAAATATTATGGAAAGATTCAAAGTACAAATGTTGGACAATAGCAAATGGTTTTTACAAAAAACGATTGCAATTCAACAAAAATTCAATAATGATGTAATCATAGATGCGGAAATACTTTATTTTCGGACTTTAATAAGTTCTGATTACAAAAATGATGACATCGATAATTTAATCGTTGAAAGCGTAAAAAAAGAATATTCATCCGCTGTGTTCAAAGATGATCGTTATATTTTGTTTGACACAGATATTGACAATCTTAGATATTATTCAAATAATAAGCAAAAAGAGCAATTTGAGATAATTCTTACTTGCGATGTATCAACAATGAACGTACAGGAAATTAGAAAGTATACCCTTTATTGCAACAAGTTTTATTTGGATTTATTCTATGATAAGCCAATATGGAATTCTTGTAAAATATACAAGTTAGGTAGCATAAATCCATGCTTGTCTGTTGAAAACTCTGAAATAGAAACTGAAGAATATGAAAAAAAATTCAACGATACTGTATTTGATGTTGACAAAGTTCTAAATGTAATACAATAATATATTATGACCATTCAAGAATTTATTACAAAATTTGCGGAAGCGGTTGAAATTGAGGATGTAGCATCGCTCGAAGGCGATACACCATTCAGGGAACTCGACGAATGGAGTTCTTTGGCGGTGATGATTCTCATCGCTTTTTATGACGACGAGTTTCAAAAACAAATAGGAGAAAAGGAAATTCGTCAGGCTCAGACAATCGAAGACCTCTACAACCTTGCAATCGCTTAACAATGGCATTTTTAACTTTTGAACATTGCGGCATTACGGCAATGTCCGCAGCTGTGCCTAAGCGCGTAATCCAAAATCTCGAATACACCGAGTTTTTCCCGAAAGAACAGGTGAAAGAGGTCGTCGAAAAGGTCGGCATCTACGAGCGCAGGTTTGCGGACGAAAACACTTGTTCGTCAGATTTGTGTTTTGCCGCTGCGCAAAAATTGTTTCAGGACAACCAAATTGACAAAAGCGAAATTGATTTGTTGGTTTTCCTGTCGCAGACGCCCGATTATAGGATGCCCGCAACGTCAATCATCTTGCAAAACAGGTTGGGATTGCCGAATACCTGCATGGCTTTTGATATGCAACTCGGTTGTGCAGGATTCAGCTACGCCCTTTCTACTGTTTATGCTCTGATTCAAAATTTGGGCATAAGGAAAGCTCTGATTCTCAATGGGGAAACCCGTTCCAAAGTCTATTCGCCGAAGGACAGGAGAAGCGCGTTTATTTTTGGAGATGCAGGGATTGCAGCCCTCGTCGAGAAAAGTGATAAATATCCCAAGAGTTTCTTTTCGCTCAATTCCGACGGCTCACTTGCAGAGTTGATTATGATAAAAGGTGGCGGTTATAGGAATATGTCTTCGGCGGAAACGTTGAAAGAAAAGGTAGTTGACGAGTACGGAAATATTCGCAGTGATGAGCAAGGCTTTATGAAAGGCGGCGACGTGTTCAATTTTGTAATCCGCGAAATACCAAAGAACATTCAAAGAACTTTGGACTTCGCCGACAAGAAAACAGAGGATATGGATTACATTGTTTTTCATCAGGCTAACAATTTTATCAACAGTTATATAGCCAAAAAGATGAAACTCGACACGTCAAAAATTCCTCATACGATAGAAAAATTTGGCAACACGTCATCAGTAAGCGTTCCACTGACAATTGTCAGCGAACTCAAAGATTCTCTTTGTGGCACTAAAACGCTGCTTCTAAGTGCATTTGGAGTCGGGATGTCGTGGTCAACAGCGATTGTACCTTTCGTTGATTGCAAAATCAGCGAAATCGTAGAAGTAGAAAACGGTAAGGCAATATAAAAATGTACAATCCATTTTCATTGGAAAACAAGACTGTTTTGATAACTGGTGCGTCAAGCGGAATAGGGCGTCAATGTGCGATTGACTGCTCCAAAATGGGCGCGAAAGTGGTAATGGTCGCAAGGAACGAAGAACGGCTAAATGAAACACTTTCCGAAATGGAGGGCAGCGGGCATTGGTTCAGAGTTCAAGATTTAAGAAAAACAGACGAGTTTCCTCTATTGATAAAAAAAATTGTAGAAGAAAACGGTGAAATTGATGGTGTAATTTGTTGCGCT
>CAJOGF010000254.1 GCA_905233995.1 uncultured Bacteroidales bacterium
CGGGTCTGTCCAGACCAAAAGTATCTATTTTGGTATCTTTTTTCTTTTAGACACTAAAATTTAAAATAGATACGCGACCAGACCACCGCACAAATGCGCTTATAAATGCGATTGATGAAAAATCGGAAAGTGCCGGAAAATAAGGAATATAGAGGCAATATTTTAAGCTAAAATTGCACCCGAGAATTTAAAACAAAAAAACCTCTTCTTTGCGAAGAGGCTTTTATATGGTGGAGGATAGGACCCACTCGGATTTTAAATTTTAAGAATGCCCGGAAATACGGGAAACCCTGATAGATACCAGCTCAGACCGGTCTGGCCGGTATCTTTTTAAAGGTATGAAAAATTACTTACTTCTTGACTTTTTGTAAAAGATAATATATTATACATAAATGGATAAAATAAGCATTAAAGGATAATATAATGTCTTTATCAATAAAAACACCGAAAGAAGTTTCGCTTGAAATAGCCTCCCGCCTTAAAGAGAGGCGATTAGCGCAAAATCTGACCCAAGCTGGACTTGCTTTGCGTGCCGGCATGAGCACTCCGTCACTCAAACGATTTGAAAAAACGGGAGAAATCTCGTTTGTGTCTTTGTTAAATATCGCACTTGTTTTAGATTGTTTAGATGAATGTGACCGCTTGTTTGAAAACAATAATAAACCGGTATCCCTATTTACCGATGAGGCTAAACCCAAGAAAAGAGGATCAATCAAATGAAACTGAATGTTTTTTACAATGCCTACGGGAAACGGTTGTTTATGGGAATTTTGGCTGCCGAAAATCGTCGTATCTTTTTTCAGTATACGCCTGAATTTATTGCCGAAGGAATAGATGTTTCTCCTTTCAAATTGCCGCTAAAAAACGAGGTATTTGAAGGTGATTACGCGCTTTTCGACGGTTTGTTCGGACTTTTTAATGATAGTTTGCCGGATGGCTGGGGATGTTTATTGCTTGATAGAAAATTACATCAAAAAGGCCTGTCTTATGATACAATTAAACCGCTTGACAGACTTTCGCTCATTGGTGCAAATCCTTTCGGTGCCTTGGAATATGAGCCTGCCGAAAGTAAAGATTTTGAAGATTTCACAGTTCAATTAGATTCTCTGGCTGATGATGCCGATATCATCTTAGAGGGGCATACAAGTCAAATGTTGGACGACTTGTTGAAATTAAACGGTTCCTCCGGTGGTGCTCGTCCAAAAATAACAGCCCTTGTTTCCGATAATAAAAACAAAATTATACATGGCGGTAATGAAGTTCCAACCGGTTTTTCTCATTGGCTTATTAAATTTTCCAACAGAAAAGACCGTAAAGATATCGGTTTGCATGAATATGTTTATTCGCTGATTGCTAAAAATGCCGGAATTGTAATGCCTGAAACATACCTTTTTCCTTCAAAGACCAGTTACGGACATTTCGGGGTTAAACGTTTTGACCGTATCGGCAACCAAAAAATACATATTCACTCGGCCTGTGGTTTGCTCAATGCAGATTTCAGAGTAGCCAGCCTTGACTATGCAAGCTTATTAAAACTCACCAAACTTTTAACCAAAAACAACCAAGATGTTGAACAAATGGTTCGTTTGATGATATTCAACGTCAAAGCCGGCAACAAAGATGATCACAGCAAAAACTTCAGTTTTATGCTTGATGAAAACAAAAACTGGAAACTGGCACCGGCTTATGACTTAACGAAATCAGCCGGCATTAACGGTGAACAAACCGCCATGGTCAACCAAAAAGGCATTGATATTACTGATGATGATTTAATCATTGAAGCACAAAGGATAGGAATTTCTGCAACCAAAACAAAAGAAATGATTGAACAAATAACATCTGCTCTGGCTGATTATGAAAAGCTGGTAAAAGAACATAAGTGATAGTTTCAACTGTCCAAGGAATGTCTTCCGCTAAATTTTGATAATTTGAAAATTTATGGTGTCGAATTCGACACCTTTTTTGTTATCCAAACGATTTCATTAAAATTTTTTTATTTGCCGGGGGCACATTTTCCGACTTTTTGACTCTTTACCTTTTGTAGCAACCAAACAAAAGGAGTTAAACAGCGAAAAAAGAATCATTGAAAATCAATAACTTATAAAAAAGTGAAAATTTTTTGAGGGGATTTTCCGTTTTCCGGGGGATTTACCTTATGCGAAAGGAGAATGAAAAAATGAAAATTTTTGAGACCGTTTTTCGACTTTTAGCATTTTTACCACATGTGGCTACCAAACAAAAGGAGATAGTGATGAGCAAAAATAAAAAAAAGAATCATTCAGAATCAATTACTTATAAAAAAGTTGAAAATTTTGGGGCACATTTTCCGTTTTCCGGGAATTTACCACATGTAAAAAGAAAAAATTTTTTGAGAGGATTTTCCGACTTCCGGGAATTTACCACATGTGAAAGGAGAATGAAAAAATGAAAATTTTTGAGACCGTTTTTCGACTTTTAGCATTTTTACCACATTTTTTTTTGAGACCGTTTTTCAACTTCCGGGGGTTTTACCTTATGAAAGGAGAACAGAATGAACGAATTGATTGAACTTTTAAAACCTGTCGTCGAACAGATCCTGTTTGAAGAGGAAGTGCAAGAAATATGCACTAAGGCTCAGATTTCATTGGATAAAAGTAAAAAACAGAGCATTCATTGTGTCAGAAAGAAAGGAGTCACTCATGACCAGAACAGTGGACTTAGACATCGCACTTGAAGATATTCCGGATATGCCGTTTCATGACGTGTATTCTTTATATGTCACCTTGTTCAATCGACCGAACAAGTGCACTCGCAAGGAGTTCTATATCTGGCAAATCACAAACCGCCTGCAAGAATTACGCTTTGGCGGGTTGGATAGAGAAACGCGGCAACTTTTGGAAAACATGGATGAAGATTACACCCCAAAACCGGAGTGCAGTGTTCCCGTCGGCGTTGAGCTGATTAAAAAATACAAAGGAGAAACCTATAAAGTCAAAGTTTTGAAAAACGGTTATGAGTGGGACAACGAAGTCTTTAAGTCATTGTCTGCCATCGCGTTCAAGATAACCGGCCGCAAAATATCCGGCCAAGAATTTTTCGGAGTGCATAATGGAAACGATTAAGAAAGTCAGATGCGCCATATATACCCGTAAATCCACCGATGAAGGGTTGGAAAAAGAGTTCAATACCTTAGAAGCCCAACGTGAAGCCGGTGAGAATTTT
>CAJOGF010000255.1 GCA_905233995.1 uncultured Bacteroidales bacterium
AAATCCAGCCAAAAGTCTTGATTGCTCGGCTTTAACAATTGTATCAAGCACAAATTGCTCCACTTTGTACCATGTCTGCAAAAATGTAGAATCAGAATTTGCTTTTATTGTAATATAAAGTTGTGGCGCAGCAAATTTGTTGGTTTCAATTGAAATTTCAGTTTTCTTGTTTTCGGGATTTATGTCGGTGAAAATTACATTTCTTGTCTTTTGAAACAACTGACTGTAAGCCGAGGGTTTAACGTAGATTACTTTAAGCATTGGTTCGTATTGAGGCAACACTGCAACCTCTTGTCTAAGCCATGTTTGAATGGTATCGCCAATTTCGCTTTGCCAAGGTTGTTCTTTCATAACAACAACAACTTCACCGCATTTACCGTTGCTTTGTGGCATCAGCGAAAGCATTCCACTGTCTTTACAAGAGGCAATTATCAGCAGAAAAAAAACAACTATAATTCGTAATTCAAACTTCATAATCCTAAATTAAAAAATTCTAATTAAAAACGTGTCTTATAAAATCGTTTCCGATAGCGAACACCATGATTGCCAACAAGATAATCATTCCTATTTTCTGCGCTGTTTCCTGAAATTTCAGCGAAGGTTGTTTGCCCGTGATGATTTCTACAATCGTAAAAAGTGCATGTCCTCCGTCAAGACCGGGTATTGGAAAAACGTTGAGAACAGCAAGCATTATCGAAAATAATGCCGTCAGATTCCAAAATGAATACCAATCCCAAACTCCGGGGAATATTTTTGCCATCGAAATAAAACTTCCAACGCTTTTATATGCGCCTGTATCAGGATTGAAAATCAGTTTCCATTGTTTGAGGTATTCTCCAATCTTGTCGAAGCCGCGGTTGATGCCAACAGGAAAAGATTCAAAAAATCCATATTCAATGGTTTTAAAGTCAAAAAAATCAGCAGGACCTTTTGTTATAACTTTTATAAGTCCGTCTTCGGGAATCGTCATGGTTATAACTTGAGTTTTATTGTCTCTTAAAATTGTAAACTCGGTTTGCTCTCCTGAATTTGCTTTAAGTTCTTTTTTGATTTCGTCAAAAAACTCCCTCGGTTTAGAGTTTATTTGAATGATTTTGTCGCCTTTCTGAAAACCCGCTTTTTGTGCTGGCGAATTTTCCGCAAACTCTTCTATCACAAATGGAAACCTTGGTGTCATAAACGGGGCTTCGGCATTGAGAATCAGTGAAATTTTTTGGTCGTCCAAATGAATGGTTGTATCCTTGCCATTTCGTTGTACGGTCAAGATTTTGGGTTCATTCAAAAGCAGTGTTGTTAAGATTTTGTTGTAATCTTCGCATTTTTCACCGTTTACGAGTTTTATCATGTCTCCGTTTTTAAGACCGATTTTCTCGCCTAAAGTGTCAACACTGATACCGTATTTTATGTTTTCGGTAGGTAGATATTGTGTTCCCCAACTAAAGGCTACCATTGCGTAAATAAACATCGCGAGGATAAAATTTACGAAAACGCCAGCCAACATTATTATCAAGCGTTGCCATGCCGGTTTTGAACGAAATTCCCAAGGCTGAGGATCACTTTTGATACTTTCCATATCAAGACTTTCGTCTACCATGCCGGCGATTTTTACGTAACCACCAAGCGGCAACCAACCTATTCCGTATTCAGTTTCACCTTTTTTTATTTTGAAAAGTGAAAACCATGGATCAAAGAATAAGTAAAATTTTTCAACTTTGGTCTTGAAAATTTTTGCTGCAATAAAGTGTCCTAACTCATGGCAAACTATTAAAAGTGAAAGACTTACCAGAAGTTGTGCTATCCTTACGGCTATTTCCATTTTTTTGTATTTTTTCTTTTTATTATTGACATTATTATCAAGACGCAAAGTTAAAAAAATAAACGTATATTAGCAAAAAAACTTTATTTTGCCCATTCTTTACCTTCAGGAGTTCTGCGCCAAGCAAAATAACTATCAAGAACTTTCATTGCTTCAAGACTTGGAGTTTTGCCTTCGTAAGGGGTTGGACCTGTAAGATACATAACGCTTTGGTTTTCGTTGTTGAACTCTTGCCAAGTAGGAACGCCTTCACCATTAGGATTGCCGGTTTTTGCAAAATTTGTCCAATATTTTCCCATTGCTTTTGAAAGTGCAATCTCGTTTTCGCCTTGGTTGATGTGCTGAAAAACAAAGTTTACATCTTGACCATGATACGAACCGTCAGCACCGTGAGGCGGCTGATCAAAATAATATAAGTATACTTTTGATTTTCCGTTTTTCGCCTGAAGTGATGCCCAAGACCATGTCTGCCAACCAAATGCAGCATCGCGTATAAGGTCTCGTGCTGTTTTGTTGAGTTTGTTATCGCCTTGATCAACAAGTGGATATGCTTTTAATAATGTGTCAGCAAATTTTCCGTAGCGATTTGCCACAATTGTGGGGTGGTTTTGATAATTATCTCCCC
>CAJOGF010000256.1 GCA_905233995.1 uncultured Bacteroidales bacterium
CAAACGGAATGGAGGTGGGGGGTTCGATAACCCATGCTCTAGCGAGTTAATTAAAAAAATATATTTTTGCAGAAAATAAAATATTATGAAACCCGGATACATCTACATCATGACAAACAAAAGACACACAGTGCTTTACGCCGGTTGCACATCGGACATCATAAGACGAGTGGCAGAACACAAACAGCACAAACACAAGGGGTCCTTCACAGATAAGTATAACTGTGAACATTGTGTCTATTACGAAACTCTCCCCGACTACCTTTCCGCCATAAAGCGCGAGAACCAGATAAAAAACATGCGCCGCGCAGACAAAATAGCGCTTATCAACGCCATGAACCCAGAATGGAACGATCTCATTTAAAATTCCTGTTTAATTGAAAGCCAACGGTCACGCAGAGATGGTGCGTCAGAGGGGATTGTAGAGGGTGTGTCAAAAGCCCAAAAATCGGCATTTTTCGATTTGTAACTATCTGATAATCAAATAGCAATTTTCACCAAAACAGACTTATGACACACCCTCTACAGCGTGGCGGAGATGTCACCCCACCCTGTTGTCCCGCGTTGCCCTCGTTATCGTCCAAAATCTGCGAAAAACGAAATTAATTTTTACAATTAATTGTTAATATTTTATATCATCACTTCGCAAAACACTGGCATTCAGCAATAAAAAATTTTTCATAAAAATTATTATTTCACAGGAATTTGTTGTATTTTTGCGGTACAAGAAAACAATTATATTATGACCATGCAACAAGTCGAGAAAAGCAGCGAATTATCAAACAAATTACTGTCCGAGAATCCAGTATGTCAATTATCTGGCAATGAATTTTCAAAAGTGGAAGGAAAGACTTTGCATCAACAAATAGCGGAGTATTTTAAATCTTGCGGAGATCACGTATCGACCAAATTTGGCGATGTTTTCATTGATGACAGACGAAAAATATATCTGCATTGTTGTTGTAATTGACAATACAACGACACGCAGATTATATGTTCACGAAGTGTTTCTAACAAAAAATCTCCTTGAGGATGTTGCGGTTTCCATTGCAGTTCTTGGGGCAGAAACGCCCGTCACCCAACCTGAAGGAGAGGTCGCAAAAGTACTAAAAAATCATATACAGAACACATATTCAAAAGAAGAAATTTCAAACTTATTAAACAGCATGCAAAAGACTGAAAACAAAACAGATATGTGTTTCGGAAAAGATGCCAAAACAACAAAGAAACGGGAAATCATAAATCGATTATAACACACATACTGAAAATTCAGTTCGGATTCGTGCATTTCACGCACGCCCCCTAAAACCGTAAAACCGCCTTATCAGGAAATCTAAGGTCTACGGTCGATGACCGGAGAAATATTCACCTTAGCAACACCCGTAGTGTCACAATAGACCCCGCTTTCCAAAAAAGCCGCTATGGATTCTGCGATTTGAGAAAAAGGGTTCTGGACTGATTTTAGAGACTTTTCCATATAGACAAACTCTATCAACTTTACTCGTTCACTTGCCTCAAAAGTATTTGTCGTTCTACGTCTGCCTTTCACAACAATGCTAACATTAGAATCCGACAAGCTATGGTTTTCGTAATTGGCAGCTTTGGCATTATGGTTGCTAATTCTAATTGACACAGAAGAGGGAGGATTTCCAACCATAAATACGCCATAATCACTTGCACGATTGGGTGTTATTCCTAACGCCAACTTTAGATTCGTAATAAAACCGGACGGATCATACACGCCTTTATAGTATTCTGCGATTATTTTTAGATTTGTTATTGCACCAATAACATTTTTTTGTATTTTTGCCGCGTCATTCTCTTGAGAAGCCGTAGTGGCCTCGGGCCTGCTTATCAGTTCAGGAGAATGATTTTTTTTGTCTTTCTTTTCGTCCATGTCTTCAATATTTATGGGCAAAGATACACCAAAGAAACTTGTTTGTCAAGAGGTTTTTAAAAATCAGCGTTACACACTAACTGCCAAATCATTACGCAACTTTTACCAAAAGTGTTTTAACAATTAATAGTTAAAATTTCGCAACGGTTTCGCAGGAAATGCAGAAACGCGTGTGGAAACTGAAAAACAAAGGAATGCTCCTTGTCGCGATGGATCATACCTAGGGGAGGCTGTTGAGATAAGATTCTACATTAATACGTAAATACGCGACGGCTTCCTCGGGAACGAGGGAGCCGTTTTTTTAATGCTGAATGATGAATGATGAATGATGAATGAAGAATGATGAATAGTTGTCCAATGTTGTCAGGGTTGTCGTAAAAACACGGCTTGTGCAAGTTTTGTGCGGTTATGTGCAGAAAACAGATAGTTAATTGTATAAAAAGCGAATTGAAAAATAATTTTAGCCAATCGACGCGTTGTATTGAAAAAAGTGTATTTTTGCGGCGGCAAATATTGTAGAGACGCACGGCCGTGCGTCTCTAC
>CAJOGF010000257.1 GCA_905233995.1 uncultured Bacteroidales bacterium
AGACGATTCGTCGGCAATGTACATAAACACAACGTCTTTGCCTTCAAACTCCTCCTTCATCGGCTCCATCTGCTTGATGGCGTGGCGGCAGGGCATACACCAAGTGTCCCAAAAGTCAATCAAGATGACTTTTCCCTTAAAATCCTTTATCAAATCCACAAGCAAAGAATCGCCCTCGCTTTCGCCAGCCTGATGGACGTGGTAGCCGCCACGCGCTTTTTCGGCGGCAATTTTGGCTTTGAGTTCGGCGTTTTTTGCCTTGATGTATTCGGCATAGAACGGGATGCGCATTTTTTCAACTTCGCTTACCACAGAATCTGAGACAACAGACTGACGGTCAAAAGGTTGACATATCGTCTGCAACTTGATAAAATCCTTGAAATAACTATCTCCGTCGCCAAGATATTTGTTGAGTGCAAGCTGCGCATTTGCCTCCTCTTGTTTTTTAAACTCACCGATTTGGCTAAATATAACGTCAACATATTTTTTTTCAAAAATACGTTCTTCGGGCGTCCTCGAAGTGTCGGCGGTGCGGAATTTTTGAGCGAGGATGGCGGCAAGCGGCTTTTCCTTTTTCGGCATTTTTTTGACAGTAGAGGGAAGGTTTTCCATCGTATTGGCGTAGAGCGCGTGATACTCGTCCAAATACCTTGACTTATAGTAAACCTGCTGAAAACATGCATACCAACCAGTAACATTATAACTGAACCTTTCGGAATAAAACATCATAACATCGTCAAGGCCAATCAATTGCGGATAATCCAAATAACTTTCGTCATACTTCGGCTTTACATAATCGGGAATCGGGTCGCGGTAGCCCTTACCATTGGCGACGCGGTATGCTTCTTCTATCCAATATGTTGCCATCGAAAGATAATACGCCTCGTGAGACTTCAACTCTATTCGCAGCAATTCTTTGGCGCGTTTTGTAATCGGCATTGCGTCGATGCGGATGTTGTAATCGTCAAAAAACTTCATCACATAATCCTTGAACTCCGCCATAGTGAATTTTGACACTTTTGCTGCGGCAGTTGGATTGTGGAGCAACTCTTGGTCGATGTTGCGTGACAAGTCAAACGACAAGGCATAATTGATGTCAACATTCTCGCCCGCAAAATACGAAATCAAACGGCTACCAGGCAGTTCCCACGGACGATAAATCTCTTGGAAATCAAAGTTGACCTCAACAATCTTTCCGGCGGAGAGTAATATATAGTTGCTGATGATTGGTTGCGCAGCAAAATACACAACCTGATGCTTAGAGGTCATCGGCACGGAAATTTCGTAAGTGCCGTCGGCGTTGATTTTTGACGAATATGACATCTGTTCCGCCAAAAACGGATTGTAGATATAGGCTGTAATAGAATTGTCCATCCTTGAACCAAAAGTCCTCTTGTCATAGCCATAGAGTTTGCCCTTTACGGTGGCGGGCTTCATTGAAAAATCGTTTTTTTCAAGACTCTGACCGTTGTCCTTGATATTGAGAGCATAGTTGCGGAGTGCGTCGGGGAAGGCGATACGCTGTTTGATTTGCTCGGCGGCTTGGTCGGTGAGGGCGATGTCGTAGAGATTGAAGCCATTGATGTCGTCCAACTCAATGAAGTCAACATTCTGCAGATTCTTGTCGATGGCGGGGAAGTTGAGTACGAAATGCGTCACGTACTTGCCATCGTCGGGCGGATAGACCTCGGTATCGAGCGCGATGCCCTCGGCGTTGAGCAAAGTCCAACGCTTGTCGCCTGCACGGAGCGACGTGGTGGATGCCATTCTCATCCATCCAGCTTTATGTCCGTGATAGTAGGTAATAAAAAGTTTGGTGGCGTTGTCGGAGAGTTCGATTTTGTCGATGAAGAAACCCGTACAAGCGCCCGCGCCACGTGCACCGATTACAGGGTTCTCTATTACTCGCTGCGCCGAAACAGTGAGCGCAAAGAGCAAGAAGATAATTGTCAGAAGTTTTTTCATTTTTGTAGTGTATTATGTTTGTAATTTTGTTTGTTCGCCTATTAGACAACAAAGGGTCAAAAATATTACAGGTTTTGAGAAAAAATTTCAAAAGAATTTGCGATCAAAATATTTCGACCGCAAATTTCATTCAATCAATAATTAATTAAATTTTCCTCAAAAAATTTTTTGCTATTTGATGCCAAGTGCCTGTCGAATCAATGGCTCTAATGTCTCTAAATCCATGGTGTTTGAAAGGATAATGCCATTGCTGTCAATGAGATACATACCGCCGCCACCAAGTCCGAGACCGTTTTTCAGCCAAACATTCAATTGGTCGTTCAAATCAATATAACTTTGCCACGGATAACCGTCCTTTTCTGCGGCGCGAATCATATCGCTGAGTGTTTCCTCGCGGGCAATGGCGATAACATTTAAGCCCTTGTCCTTGTATTTTTCATAAATTGGAATT
>CAJOGF010000258.1 GCA_905233995.1 uncultured Bacteroidales bacterium
GAACTTGCGTTTCGTGCCGGCGTTCATCGAACTTACATCGGTATGGTAGAACGGACAGAACGAAATGTGTCGCTCGTATATGCCGAAAAAATAGCAATCGCATTGAATACAACAATATCCGAACTTTTAAAATGATAATCATTATGGCTGAAAATATAGATAGGATTTGGCATCCAAATTTTGAGAAATACACCGAAGAAATGGTGAAACATCCCAATTACAAAGGTCTGTTTTATGAGCGCAGCGAGGACGGCAGAGTAAAATGGGTGGTTACAGGCAAATCTGACAACGGACAGAAACGACAGGCGTGGTGGGACAAACAATGTCGCAAAATGGGTATACCAATCGAAAAAGGATGCTACGCAAAAGCGGCAAGGTTGGTACATCCCACAAAAATCAAGGTCTGTCAGTGTTGTGGTAAAGAATTGAGCATAATGTACGAGTATCCAGACAAACGCTTATTGAAAAAAATCAACGATTATTTTGGTTTGTCGTTGGCTCAAACAGACTACACCATAAAAGAAATAATCAGCAATCATTGCAAATCTGAAAAAAGTGCAATGTTTTGGATTGATGTTTTCAATTTGAACATCTCTCAGCGATTTTTAGATAATAATACTATGGCAGACATCCGTCAAAAAATCATTGACAAGGTTTATAAAGAGTTTGTTACAAAGGAGTCAAGTCCATTGTCGCCAGGAGTGATGAGTAATTGTCCCGACCGTTTTGACGGTTTCCACTCCGATGGCTTGTGCTGCCGAGAGAAAACAGACAAGGGAAGGCTCTCCGACAATATGAAGACATACACACAAGACAGACGTGCATACGAAGAATGGGCTGACGGAGATTTTAATTTGGCAAACCGCCTTATGGGCGAATTTGCAAAGGGCAATAAAACGTACGTCTGTCCACAATGTGGCAAACGTAGAAAAATGACCGCAGACCATATTGGTCCAATATCGTTGGGTTTTTGCCATAGCACAAATTTTGCTCCGTTGTGCAAGTCGTGTAACAGTGCAAAAAACAATCGTTTTACAAAATCGGACATCGACACACTTATTGCATTGGAAAAAGATGGCAAACAAGTTATCAGTTGGCATTCGAAACATGTATGGAATGCATTGAAAAACAAAATAAAAGAAGATGATGATGCAAAAAAATTAAGCATTGTGATGTTGCATTGCCATCAAAACATACTGAAACTGTTTGCAACAATCTATGCAGAAACAGGTGTAGATTATTTAAGGAGGTTTCTCCATCCCGAATACGCCTTTTATGATTACCGTTTTGAAAACTTCAACCCGTTGAATTTGGACAAATTGATAATCAAACGCAAAGAATTGAACAGTGCCAACAAGCAAAAAAATGCAGAAAGATATGTTCGTGTGGCGTTTGAAAGTTTGAAAGAGTTCAATGACAAAAGCAACCGCAAGGTCTTTTTTATTGTTGACCAATACGAGCCAACAATAAAAAAACTTGTCGCGCTGATTAAAAGCAACTCTTACAAAAGGGCAGACACTTTGCTTAATGAATTGATAAGAATCATCTCTAACAATATCAAAAAAATGCTTTGGCGTTAGTTTAAGCCTTTACAGATTCTATAAAACTCGTCAAAAGTAATTTCTTTAAGCATCAACTTGTCGTAAGCGGATTTCTCTTTAAATGAGAAATCCGTTTCTATTTCGCCCTCGCCGTCCGATAAAGGCGGCAAATTGCCTATTGATTTTTTTACAGTAATACAATTTGGCAGGTTGGAATCATCATCAGAAAACAAAGGCGTAGGTTTAGACAATTCAATTGACGAATCAAGCGAACCTATAATAAAAACCCTTCTGCGTTTCTGAGGTACTCCATAGTCTTCGGCTTTCAATTTTACAGGTGTGTTGATATGGTAACCCACATCTTTGAACGCCGCAATAATTTCCTTGATTGTTTCGCCTTTTTTCATCGTCAAAATGCCTGGTACGTTTTCCATAACAAAGAATTTTGGCTTGAAATGGCACACTACGCTGACAAACTCACGAAACAGTTGGTTGCGCTTGTCATCGGGATTGCGCCATCCCGCATACGAAAATCCTTGGCACGGAGGTCCCCCGACAATTACGTCAATTTGAGTGTCTTTACAAGCATCAAACAGGTGTTGCTGCACATCTTGTTTGGTTATATCGCCCAAAATAAAATTTTCTTTCGGCGCATATTTAGAATGGTTAAATTCATTGGTCATCATAATGTTAGCGTCGATTTCGTTTGTCGCCACCAAATTAAACCCATTCATAATAAAGCCTTCCGAAAGCCCACCGCAACCCGCAAACAAATCGATAAAATTGTACGATTTTAGATGTGGCTTAATAAGTGATGAAACATACCTTGCCAACAACGGAGAAGCCTTTGACCCCTTAAATATAAAATCATCGGGAAAGGATTGCAATCGTGCCGCCTCCCGGTTTGAAAGAATACGATTTTGTTCGGGGTGAATGTTGCAGCCGTTAGGTACACGGTTGAAATATGTCGCGATTGTATAACTTGGCTTGTCCCAACGCAACCTGCCATAATAGGTGGTTCGTCCTCCTGTGGCGCGTATGCTGTCCAGACGCTTGTCGTGTATCGTGTCGGGTATATCTTTCCAATTGCCGCCTTGCGGAATATATGTTGCAAGTTTTGCTTCGTATTCGCACAACTTGCACGCTATATGGTTGTATAATTTCATAGATTACAAATATATTCGGTTTCCGTTTTGTCCAAGCCGTAAAGACCGCAGACAAACATATTGAGTTCTTGGTTGGTGTTGAAGCGCATTGATTGGTCAATATTATTCAAATCCGCAATAGGAAGTTCATCAAGTTCATAATTGTTGATATGATTGTTTGAACTTGTAAGGCGGAATCGCCAATTAAGCAATGCACTTGAAAGCAAAATATGCAGTTTTTTCAGCGTATCTATATCTGACGACAAATAATTGCACGAATTGCCTAAAATGTCATTGGGTTCGCTAAATGCAAAACGAAGCCGTTGCGGATTGTCGATATTGCAAATGTTTTGTCCTATCAAACGCACTTTGCCATAATCGTACATCTGATAATCATTTGATTTGGTACGTATAAAATCTTCGCTTACATATTCCTTGGACATCCTTTCTACTCCATTATCGGTTATCATTTTTCCTCTGATTAACAGATGTCTTGTAGGCTCAGTTGTAATGAATCTGCTATTCAGAGTCAAGTCCAATTCCCCACGCCTGTTCCGTATCTTTTTGATGGATTTAAGCCGTGGAAATTTGCTAACTTTTTTGAGTATCATCCAGTCCTTGTCTGAAATAAGCGGTATTTCCATATTGTTGGGAAACAACTCTTTTATGGAATCTAAATTGACAGAAAAAGATTTGTTGTCTGACAATATTGAAATATTATCAGTACGTCCATTTTTTTGCAGGAAGAAAATGGTTGTCGCCTGCGTAACATTGTTTTCAAATAACTCAGCCTTTTCAGGATAATACGAGATGTGGCGCACTTTGTTATCCATCAATAGATGCTTTCGCAAACTTGTAGCCGATTGGTCGGCAAAGAGTGTCGAAGGACAGATAACTCCCAATTCACCTTTGGGTTTAAGCATCTGCAACATCCGTTCGATGGACAGTTGATAGAGATTCAACATTCCCTCGATAGAATGACGGTATTGACCTGATTTTCTGAAATATTCAACTTGCTGTTTCATCTGTTCAGTCAATTTGGGTGAGGTTTTGTGGCTCGGCTTCAAAACTAAATACGGCGGATTGCTGACAATGGCATCATACAACTTTTCATCATCATTGGTAGCAAAAAGTCCAATTGATTTTGGTGACGGCATCAGTGCGTTTTCACATCTGATATTATTGGCAATCGATTGAAAATTTTGCTCTGTTATAGAATCAATGTATGTACAGGCTCTAAGTCGTGTTATATTTATAGCGACAGGGTTAATGTCAACGGCCTCAACACATTTTGTTATAACAGTTTCTGCTGCGATACCTGCGGTAATTAGTTTTTCGACACATTCTTGATAAAAACGCCCCGTTCCGCAAGCAAAATCAAGTATTTTTGTATCGGCAGTAATATTGCAGTTTTTGAGTGTGTTAGATACGATATTTTTCACAATCGCACTTTGGGTATATACTGCACCGCTTGCAATCATATTATCTTTGGAAATTCCTCGCCTAATTTCAGAACCTTTGATTTTGAAATTGCTGTTCAAATAAATGATTTGTAATTGTTCGCAAATGTTTAGTATTTCTTTTTCGGTAAAAAGAGGTCTAAACTGTGGTGTATATCCATCAGTAATAAAATATTGTTTTACAATATTATCTGCATTGTTTACTTGCCTTTCTGCGAAATAAGTGTAG
>CAJOGF010000259.1 GCA_905233995.1 uncultured Bacteroidales bacterium
TTCAAAAACACCATAAATCAATTTAATAATAAATTGTTCAAATTGACTTCGAAATAACCACAGTTTTGAATATAAGAAAAAATACCGTAAAAAGAAAGTTACCAAGCAAAAAAAAAAGACCCATCCAAGTCTTTTCTGAGTACCGTGAATCTTAAAGATTTCTGCACTAATATTATAAAACCTAAATAAAAAAACAGGAATGCGTTATAACAAATCCTTTTTTTCTATATGAAAAGCGAAAATTTACTTCAACGAGGACAAACATTGTTCAAGTTTATTCAAAAGTTCTTGTTGCAACTTGGGACGAAGCTCAAGTTCTTTCTTCAAAGATTCATATTTATATCGTAAGTTTTCAATTCTTTCATCTGCTTTGTCGAGATCATAGGCTTCATTGCGTTTTGATTCCGCATCTTCAAGCTTTTTTTGTGCCGTTTTAATGTATTTGTATGTAGGTATTGTGCGACAATCAAAAACGGATTGCTTAAATATGTTTGCACAAATTTCCAATACACGCAATAAATTATCTCTTAATTGTTCGGTTACTTCGAGTAATTCGCTTGATATGTCATTTTGGTAAGTAGTTCTTTGAGCATCCAACTCATTCAAGAATATGCGCATTTCTTGAATACGTCTCACCATAATTTGTATTTACTCCGACATTTTCAGTGTGTATTCGTTTTTTGAAGAAATTTTACTCTTTGATATATGTGGAGTGTTCGCTATTTTCTCTCGATACTCTACTAAAGCGTCAATATAGTTCAAAAACATTTCAGCATATGCCATTTGTACGGCAACCTCAAACATATATTTTGTTTCGTGAGAATAATTTTTTCCGTAATAGGGAATAGTTGTTTCTCCAAGGATGTAAGTATAAGAAAAATCTGTGGCGGCTTGAAATAAAACTTTGTGATTGGTGACCAAAGTACCTTTGCTCAATTCTCGCGTTATGTTGTGGTTGCCGACACCTAATATTTTCGCCAAATCTGATTGATTTAATCCGAAAAAATTCATCATATAATTAGGCAGGTTACTCCACATTGGAGCATAATGAAATTCTGTGAATCGGGTCTCGATAAGAATCTTTTCGTAGGTAAACAGAATATGCTTGACACATTTCGAGAGAGAAAGTTTTTGAGCCTTGCAATAAAAATTGTAAAGATGAATTAGTTTCTTGAGTTTGAAAAGTATGGCACGTGGCTCGTCGGGCGGTGGAAATTTAGGTAACCACTGATAATATTCCTCTTTAACCGCTCGTGGACAATCGTTGGTGACAATTTCGAGCAATGCATCGATTTCGTGATAAAAACTCTTGAGTTCGTTATACACAGACAGAAAAAATTTTTCATGCCGTTCAATAACAAGCTTCAAAGCTTCGCCGGCTCCCGCACGATCAAATTTTCCGAAGAGGAAGAGCAAAATCAGTTCCACATTAAACGAATGATCGAGCAAATAATAAATCGCAGTCAAGCAATCTTTCAAAGGCTTGTCCAACTCGCCGAGTTCGTTCGCGTGTTCATTACAAAATTTTATTGCCGATTTGAATTCGATTTCATCGTGATTAAGCGTTAGTTCTCGAATTTGAGCTTTTAAGCCGGTAGCCTTCGTCAAGATTAAACTTAAATGCTTTCTTATCTCTGGACTCAATTCATCTGTGGTCAATAAAATTTGAAGTTTCTCTATATAGGCGAGCGATAAAATTAGCTTTTGTAATTGAAGTTCTTGAGAGTATCCGTTTTGAAAGTTATTAATTTCTTTGAACAAACTTTTGACATCTTTCACAAGTTCAAGAGTCTTTGACAGAAACTCGTTGTCGATGGAAGCAGATTTTCCTAAATCCAAGCTATAAAATTCGTAATCAATTTTGTCGAGCATGTTTGTCAGATAGTTCTGGAAGTCGTTTTCAAATCGTCGTGAATGATGCTCAAGAATTTTTCGTTTAATGTTGTCAATATCTTCACGGAACGCGATTGCGTTCCTTTTTTTGTCTGTCGGAGTAGGTAGAAGATGGCTTATAAAATGTTCAAAGTCGAGGTGCATGAGCCAAAAGGCGTCAATAAGGTTTACGCTAAATTCTTTGCCGTCAGCATTTTTCCACTCATCTAACTTATCAAATATAATTTCATTGAAATCTTTGTGCAGTTCCTTTCTCATGACAAGTCACCACAAATTCCGAAAAATTTTTCCCGATTCTATCATGTAATGCAAATTTTTCAAAGAAAATTTTTGGCGTCTAAAATTTTTTATATCGCGTCTTGACGCCATTGTTACGAGTTTTGCATTTTTTTGCAACATCTCAAAGCTCCTTATTTATCGGAAGAAAAAAAGGTAAACTTCGCACATGTCAAGGGCAAGCCGTTC
>CAJOGF010000260.1 GCA_905233995.1 uncultured Bacteroidales bacterium
CATATCCGCGAGCTTTCCTATTATATCCAAGGGGAAAAATTTTGTCAATTTTAGGAAAACGATTTCCAATATTTCTTGAAAACTGCCCGAGGATATTGTAAGATACAAAGATATGTATGTTGGTCTAATTGTTGACAGAATTGTGGGTGAACATCAAGCCGTTTTGAAATCTTTGGGCAAATATTTTGCTAATCAAGAATATATTTCTGGTGGAAGTATTTTAGGAGACGGAAGTATTGCTCTTGTTCTTGATGTCAACAAACTTATAAAACAAATGGAAAAATCCGACAAAAAAATATAATATGGAAAACAATTTTAGTGGGTCGCAACCGTACTTGTCGTTTGAAATAGACGGAGAATTGTATGCGTATAGAATTTCTCAAGTGGTAGAAGTAATTGATATGCAGAAAATTACTGTCATACCCAAAACACCTGCCTACATTATGGGTGTGATTAATTTTCGTGGTGATATTCTGCCGCTGATTGACATACGTAAAGAATGTGGTTTGGATTGCGAAAAAAACTTTGATTTCAAGGAAAGTGTCATCATTGTTTTGGAAATCAACAAAGACGACCTTGAAAATCGTTTTTTTGTGGGTTCTATTGTCAATAATGTAAGGGACGTTATTGAAGTAAAACCTGTGGATATTCTTCCTGTCCCTAATTTTGATAACAAAATCAATACTGAATATACTGAAGGAATTTTTAAATATAATGATAATTTTATCACGATTTTGAATATTCCAGCGGTTTTTTCCATCAAAAAAAACACTAATAAAACTGATTATTGAAAATGAAGTTGCAAATTTTGGAAGATTTTAAGAAGAGTCGTTTATACGAGGTTTTATATGGTAGCAAATTAAGCACGGTTATAAGACATTGGATGCTTGGTATTGTGATTGTTGTTTTGATTTCAAAGTTGGGTTTTTCGCTTTTCCATTTAAACAAAGCGATTACTGCCTCTTCAAATCAAGAATTAAGAGGTATGATTGCAACTTCAAAAAATTGTGTTGCAGACACTATAAACAAGTGTGTTGATATATGTACGGTGGTTGCCAAAACCTTTTCTCTTTGTAAAACGGATTCGTTGAAAGTTAATTTTAGTCGTCAGGACTTGATAAATATTCTTTTTACTAATTTTATTCCTGTTGGTAGTTGTGAGGTTTTTGGAGTTTATTTCGATTGGGAGGCTTTTGACGGCAAAGATGAGTTGTTGAGGAAAGATCCTAATTTTGAAAAATATTACGGTAGAATGTGTTATTTTTATTCTAAAAAACGTTCTACAATAGTGCCTGACAAAAATTTTGTGTTTGATGAAAAACTTTTTGACGAACTTCGCAAAAACAAGCAAACGCAAATTTTTCCGCCAAAAGAGATTATCGTGTGGGGAAAACGAAAAAATGCAATTCCGATTTTTGTTCCTATGGAATGTAATGGTGAGTTTCTTGGTACTGTTTTCTGTTATCTTGATGTTGATTTTGTTATGTCGAGTATAAGACAGTGTAAACAAAAGAAGCAAACTGTTGATATTATGGTCGTTGACAATAATTCAGACATTGTTTCTACAACTTTGAATGTTGATTATATTGGCAAAAAAATTGGCGAAATAATTCCCGGAATCAATCATGTGGAATTGTTTTCTGTTAAGGAGGGAACGCCGTTATCGTATTCTGGTTATGCTTTTATGACTGGACATTTGGAGTTTTCTTCCACAACAAGATGGACAGTTGTAAGTTATATGCCCTCTGATATGCTCAACGATGGTCTTGGCATGAGAATGAAGGCAATGGTAATTTATAGTTTGGTGTTATTGATATTGACTGTGGGAGCGGCTATTGTTTTAGGACTTGCAATTGGTAGACCGATTAACAATATGCTTGCAGGAGTTAAACAATTGTCATCAGGAAATCTTAGTGTTGAATTTAAGCAACCGGGGAAATACAGAACAGAGGTTGCTCAATTGCAAGCCTCGTTGGACAAATTTGTTAAAAACCAAAAAAGAATTGTTTCACAAGTAAAGCAGTCGGCTGCTAATATTAAAAATTCAGGAAAAGAACTTGCACGGTCGGCATCTATTGTTGCGACAGGTTCAAGTGAGCAAGCGGCTGCAAGTGAGCAGGTTTCAACGGCGGTTCAGGAAATGACAACATCTATAAGGCGTAATGCTGACAGCGCAAAACAGACCGAAGAAATTACTGATCAAGTTGCGAAATCGGTTGTCAGAGCCAACGAATCGGTAAAGGAAACGGTTGAGTCAATGAAAATTATTACTGATAAAATCAGCATTATAAACGAGATTGTTGGTAAAACTGATCTTTTGGCTGTTAATGCTGCAATCGAAGCGGCAAGGGTAGGA
>CAJOGF010000261.1 GCA_905233995.1 uncultured Bacteroidales bacterium
TGTCAATAATAGGACCGCCCGGATAGCCGAGACCCATAACTTTTGCGCACTTGTCAAAAGCCTCTCCCGCAGCATCGTCGATTGTGGAGCCGATGATTTCCATATCGAAATAATCCTTCACCTTTATAATTTGTGTGTGTCCGCCCGAAACCAAAAGCGTTAAGAACGGAAAATCAGGATTTTTCTTAATGTTGTCTTTTTCGTGGACAAATTGGCTCAAAGCGTGTCCTTGAAGGTGATTGATTTCAATCATCGGAATATTTCCCGCTAACGAAAATCCTTTTGCAAACGATACACCGACAAGAAGTGAACCCAAAAGTCCCGGACCTCTTGTAAAAGCAACCGCTGAGATTTCATCTTTTGACAATCCCGAATCTTTTATCGCTTTGTCAACCACAGTAATGATGTTTTGCTGGTGAGCCCTCGAAGCAAGTTCGGGGACAACACCTCCGTAAGCGGAATGTACTGCCTGGCTTGCTATGACGTTAGAGAGCAAAATTCCGTTCGAAACTACCGCGGTGGAAGTGTCATCGCAAGAAGATTCTATACCTAAGATATTGATTTTCAATTTTTAATTATTTTTTGTTACAAACTTTATTCAAACCCCTAAGTTAGGATTTTTAATCTTAACAGCAAAATAATTTTTATTAAAAACATTTAATTAGAAAAACTTAACACAAAAAAAATATCAAAAAGTTGAAAAAAAATTGTGTAAATCAAAAAAATATACTTAAATTTGCAACGGAATTTATATCTATAAATAAAGTCTAACACATTAAAGCAGAAATTTAAAAAAAATAATAAAAGTTAATGACACCGAAAAAAAACAATCAGGGTTACGACGAAGAAGAACTCAACGAGCAGAGAGTTCAGGCTTCGGAAAATTCAGTTCAGGAAACTGAAGAAGAGGAAGTGATTCCTATGAATTCTTACAAGTCCAATGTATCTACAATGGATTTTGACTGGGACAATGTATCTAACAAAAAAGGCGATTCTTATTCAGCCGACAAACGTAAGACTTTGGAAGAGGCTTACGACAAGACTTTGTCATCAGTTGTTGAAAATCAGGTGGTTGAAGGAACCGTTATCGCTGTTAACAGCCGTGAGGTTGTAGTAAGCATAGGTTCTAAATCGGAAGGTGTAATCAGCGCAAGCGAATTCCGTTACAACCCCGAACTCAAAAAAGGCGATACCGTAGAGGTTTACGTTGAAAATCAGGAAGATAAAAACGGTTCGCTTGTTCTTTCGCACAAAAAAGCACGTGCATTACGCTCTTGGGATAGAGTTAACGAGGCTCTCGAAAACGACGAAATTATTAAAGGTTACATCAAATGTCGTACAAAAGGCGGCATGATTGTAGACGTATTCGGAATCGAAGCATTCTTGCCGGGTAGTCAAATTGATGTTAAACCTATTAGAGACTACGATATTTATGTTGGTAAAACAATGGAATTCAAGGTTGTTAAAATCAATCAAGAGTTCAAAAACGTTGTTGTATCGCACAAAGCACTCATTGAGGCTGAACTTGAACAGCAGAAGAAAGATATTATTTCTAAACTCGAAAAAGGACAAATTCTTGAAGGTGTCGTTAAAAACATTACTTCATACGGAGTATTTATCGACCTTGGCGGCGTAGACGGTCTTATTCATATTACCGACCTTTCTTGGGGTAGGGTATCTCATCCTGAAGAGGTTGTACATCTTGATCAGAAACTTCAAGTTGTTATCCTTGATTTTGATGATGAAAGAAAACGTATCGCTTTGGGTCTTAAACAACTTACTCCTCATCCATGGGAGGCTTTGGATGCAAATCTCAAAGTTGGCGATAAGGTTAAAGGTAAAGTTGTTGTTATTGCTGACTACGGTGCATTTGTTGAAATCGCTCCGGGCGTTGAAGGTCTTATTCACGTTTCTGAAATGTCATGGTCACAACACTTGCGTTCTGCTCAAGAGTTCCTTAAAGTTGGTGATGAAGTTGAGGCACAGATTCTTACTCTTGATAGAGAGGAAAGAAAAATGTCTTTGGGTATCAAACAACTTAAACCAGATCCATGGGCAAATATCGAAGAAAAATATAAAATCGGTTCAAAACATATCGCTAAAGTTCGCAACTTCACTAACTTCGGCGTATTTGTTGAAATCGAAGAGGGCGTAGACGGTCTTATCCACATTTCAGACCTTTCTTGGATTAAGAAAGTAAAACATCCTAACGAGTTTACTTCTATCGGTGCTGAAATTGAGGTTGTCGTTCTTGATATTGACAAAGATAATCGTCGTTTGAGCTTAGGACACAAACAACTTGAAGATAATCCTTGGGATGCTTTTGAAAACGATTTCGCTGTTGATACTATTCA
>CAJOGF010000262.1 GCA_905233995.1 uncultured Bacteroidales bacterium
ATTGTCCGTCAAACAAAAATTTCAAAGTTCTTCCCCTCGAAGTCGTATTATCAATAACTTCCGCAACAAGCGAATCATTTTCGCCGAAATAAAGTTTGTTGCCGATACGGATTTTTCTTGCAGGGTCTACCAAAACGTCCCAAAGTCTCTGCTCCTTGTTCAATTCCCTAAGCAGAAAAACTTCGATTTTCGCACCTGTTTTTTCCTTGTTGCCATACAAACGTGCAGGAATAACCTTTGTGTTGTTAAAAACCATTACGTCGCCGTCGCTGAAATATTTTACGATGTCGGTGAATTTTTTGTGTTCAATCGTACCTTTTGCACGGTTAAGAACCATAAGTTTGCACTCGTCCCTATTTTGAGAAGGGCTTTGTGCAATCAACTTGTCAGGCAAATCGAACTTAAATTTGGATAACTTCATTTGAAAACCTTTATATTTTAAGAGGTAAATATATCTATTGCAACAACTGCAAAGTTAATAATTATTTTTGAGATTCAGACAAAATTTTCTCAAAATTTTCTATCGTAACGGCGTTTTTTAACGAAATTTCACCAATCTTAGTTCTACACAAACCAGCGAGATAAGCACCGGTGCCAATTCTCTGACCAAAATCGTGAGCCAAAGACCTAATATATGTACCTTTTGAACAGCCAACGCGCACTTTAAACTCTTTGCTTATGTCATCAAACTCCAAAAGTTCAAGGTCAAAAATTTCGATTTGTTGAGCCCTCATTTTCACTTCGTTGCCCCTACCCTTGTGCGCCAACAAAAACGCAGGTTTACCGTCAATCTTTTTAGCCGAATACACGGGCGGATATTGAAGTTGTTCACCAAGAAAAGTTTTAAGGCAGTTAACAACGTCATTTTCAGTGATATGCGAAGCATCACTTTGAGGAATAATTTCGGTTTCGAGGTCGTAACTCGGAGTTGTTGCACCGAGTTTTATAGTTGCAACGTATTCTTTAGTGTGTTCCTGATAAGAAAGAATTTCCTTCGTTTTTTTGCCGGTGCAGACAATCAAAACGCCTGTTGCCAAAGGGTCTAAGGTGCCGGCATGACCAACTTTTATCTTTTTCAACCCTCTGTAATGACGCAGCAAATATCTGACTTTGTTGACAATATCAAAAGAAGTCCATTTCAAAGGCTTGTCAAAAACGATTACTTTGCCGAGTTCAAATTCGTCTTTCGGCTCTTCAATATTATTCTGATTCAAAATAAATAAGGAGAATTTTGTTAAAAAAAGGCTGTCCCAAAAAGGACAGCCTCAATCTTAATTCATTTTTTTAATTAATAATATATTTCAATATAAAAAAGAAACAGAATTAATTACCCAAACCGTAACGGATAAATTCTTTAACCGTCAAATCCTTGTCAGACTGTTTAAGATATTCTCTGATGGTAATCTTGTTGTCCTGCTCGAATTTCTGGTTGAGAAGAGTAACCTCCTCATAGAATTTGTTGATACGGCCTTTCGCAATGTTCTCAATCATCTGAGCGGGAACTACTGTTTCAGCAGCAACTTTTGCTTTGATTTCCTTAGCGAGTTTACCTTGCTCCTCAGTAATCCAGCCTTTGGTGATGTTTGAAGCGATGTGGTCGTCTGAGTCAACGTGAGCGGGATTGATGCCTTCTTTCTTCAAAGCGGCTTCAACCTTCTTCTGAATCTGCTCTTGAACGGTTTTCTCTTTTGCAACTTCCAATTCTTTGTCGATAGTTTCCTGAGAAATACCGTCTTTATCAACAGCGATAGGAGCCATTGCAGCAACCTGCATTGCAACGTTCTTTGCCACTGTGTTGTCAAGAGCCTTGTTGAAGGCTACGAGAGCGGTCAAACGGTTGCCCATGTGGTTGTAGCAGTAAACCTCTTCGCCCGAAACTTTGCCGTAGAAACCGAGTTCGATTTTCTCGCCGATAACGCCGGTCTGGTTGATGATTTCATCGTTAACAGTGCCTTTGCCGTAAGCGAGAGCCTTAACAGCCTCTATGTCAGCGGCATCTGCGCTGATTGCCGCATCAAGAATATCCTGAGCAAATTTAATGAAGTCAGCGTTTTTGGCAACGAAGTCTGTCTCGCAGTTGAGCGAAACAACGTATGCTTTTTTGTTGTCAGCAGAAACTTTACCGATAACATAGCCTTCTTTGGCTTCTCTGTCGGCGCGTTTGCTTGCAACTTTCTGTCCTTTTTTTCTCAAAATATCGATGGCTGCGTCAAAATCACCGTTGCTTTCGGCGAGGGCTTTTTTGCAATCCATCATACCTGCGCCCGTTAAATCTCTTAATTTTTTAACGTCGCTTGCTTTTATTTCAGCCATTGTCTTTTTTACGTTTTTAATAAATTAC
>CAJOGF010000263.1 GCA_905233995.1 uncultured Bacteroidales bacterium
ACAGACACATTATGAAACGGGGTATATTCGAGAATCTTCTTGCGAAAGTCATCGCTCACCCTCCGAAAACGTATAAGTTACTATATGCCTAATTATATAAAATAATTGTAAAATGAGAAGGTTATTGCCATATATCATCATTGTATTGATTTCAATGCTTTTGTATACATTATTACTCTATTTCCAAGGATATGATAATGAGATAACGAATTCTACTTATTATATTATATTAAAAGCTGTTTCTATTTTATTTTTTTGGATTGGAGCAATAAAATTTATCTTGAGATTGAATTGGTATGGTCCATTAGGTGGATTTTTAGTACCTGTTTTTTGGTATTTATTAGGCACTTGCTATTTTTGTGGACATCATCAAGGTAGTGAATTATATTGTAAGTTACGTCGAAATGAAGGATATTATATTATACCTGCTATAAAGAAAGATTTTACAATGTTTTGTGAATTTGGTTGGAAGTATAAGTTCTTGCTTGGTAAAAAACTTTTGTATGCTTATAAAACCGAGTTTTTACCAGATTCAGATACAATTCTTGTTGGAGTTATGAAAGAAGCAAGACTATTTAAGGAATTTACTTTTAAAAATAATCCTACACATGAAGAAATAGAACATGCAAAACAAGGATGGTATATGGAAGGTGATATAGAAAAGCCGTTTAATAAATATTCATATATGTTTTTCCAAGCAATATATTATAAACATGATAGTATAGAAAGAGAGAATAATAAACCCAAAAGTAGGTGGGATAAATTAGAACAAAATAAAAAATAAACAATGAAAACTAATCTATTAATTGTTCCGTGTTTTTGTGTTGTAATTATTTTTGTTTAATTTTGCGTTTAAACTAAATTGTCAATAAAATTATGTCAAAATATCTTAACCCATATACAGATTTCGGATTCAAAAAGCTTTTTGGAACAGAACTTAACAAAGATTTGTTAATCAGCTTTTTAAATGCCTTGTTTGAAAAGTGTAACGAACTTCCGAAAGACGAAATCGAAGACGTAACCTATCTCAACGCCGAAAAATTAGGTCGTGCGTCATCGGAACGTCGTGCAATTTTTGACGTATATTGTACAACAAAAAACGGTTCAAAATTCATCGTTGAAATGCAAAATGTTTTTCAACAATTTTTCAAAGATCGAAGCGTATACTATTCGTCGTTTCCGATTCGCGAAATGGCAAGGAAAGATACCAAAGAAGAGCCTTGGAATTATGAACTTAGCAAAGTCTATACTGTTGGTATTCTGAATTTTGTGTTCAAAGACACCGAAGACGAAGACAACGGAAATTTTAAAACCGTTAATGAATTTTCGGACGAAGATTTATTTCATGTTGTGATGTTGACTGACCTTACGACAAAAAAAGTGTTCTACAAAAAGTTAGCGTACCTTTATCTTGAAATGCCAAAATTCAAAAAAAACGAATCCGAACTTGAATCGATGTACGACAAATGGCTGTTCGTTCTAAAAAATCTTGCCCGTTTGATGGAGCGTCCGAAAGAGCTTCAAGAAGTTGTTTTTGAAAAATTGTTCCGACAGGCTGAAATTGCGATGTTCACGCCCAAAGAGTATTCAGATTATGAAGAAAGTCTTCATAACTTGTGGGATATAACCAACGCGATGAACGATGCCGAGACCAAAGGATTCGGTAAAGGAAAAGAGGAAGGATTGCAAGAAGGCTTGCAGCAAGGCTTACAGCAAGGACGTGCAGAAGGACGTGCAGAAGGACGTGCAGAAGGACGTGCAGAAGGTACTCAATCAGAAAAACTCGAAACGGCCAAGCGTATGAAAGCTGATGGATTGCCTATTGAGGTAATATCGAAATATACTCAATTATCAGTTGAAGACATCAAAAAGTTGTAATGGGCATAAAAGAATATCGCGCCACAGGCGAAAATTCCGCATTATTAAAAGATTACCACCGCCAAAGCGACAGTTTAGCGCAGTGGCAAATCAACTTTTTGCCGTATTCAGAACAAACCTACGCCTTTGATTATCTTGGTAGTGGGAACCATGGAATCTATTCTGGCTCAGAATATTACCCATATTTGTCTGCTAATTATGATTTACGTTACAAATCAATAGAATGTTATAAAACCGACAAAGTAATTGTAGATTTTGGCAGTTATCCGGAAAAAGACAGCGTTGTATTTAAAGACAAATACGGAGTAAAACTCAAAGTTTCAAAAGGTAACATCTTGAATTTTACCGGAGTAAATCAAGCCGATACCAATTATATCTACGCTTACCATGGCGACCAAAAAATCGGAAAGTTGTTTTTGAATACCTATCAGCAGAAAACCTACAAAGTAGTATTTGTTAGAGT
>CAJOGF010000264.1 GCA_905233995.1 uncultured Bacteroidales bacterium
TTATTTCCCAACAATTTTCCTCGCGAGATCTTCAAACTCCACCACCTGCTCGTTGCTATCTATTGCGGCGGCAAGGATTTGGCTGAGTGTGGGTTCGTTGTATTCGTTGCCGGAGACGGTTTGGACTTTGTTGCCGGCGATGAGTTCGGTGCGGAGGCGTTCAATGTCGTATTTGAGGGAGTGAGGGAGTATGCGGATTTCTTGGTCGGCATCATTGATAATCAGGCGATTGTTGTATCCGTGCATTTTGAGTTCGTACATATAGTCGTTGTAGGCAAAATATACCGTTGCTTCCTCGTTTTGGTAGTAGATGAGTTGGCAGATGTCGGGTGCGGGATTCCAGCCGAGACGTTTGAGCCACAGGGCGGCGCGTTTGAGGACAATGGTGTGGAATCTGTCGTAATTATCAAAGATAAATTCGAGTGTGTCGCAGAGTTCGTCAAGACAGTCCATCGGCATCCATATTCCGCGCTCACGGTCCGAATTGAAATGGTCGTGGAGCACTTTTACGTTGTCTTTGTGGTCGCGGACAATGCGAAACGAAATGTCGTCGCAGATGAAAATCCTTACATTGTCGGAATATGCGTAGCCGTTGAAACTCTTTGTGACGCGCATTTTGTGTCCGAGCCGTTGGTTGAAAAAACCGTAAATTTTTTCGAGGTCGGGATAGCCTTCGTCATCGCGCAGAAAGTCGGCGTTTTTGCTTTCTGTTTGGCGGCGGCAGACCATACTTTTTGAGTACATCTCCATCGCCCAGTGCTGGTAACGTCGGCGGCAGACGCAACAATATATCGCGGCGTTTGGCCATTTTTTTCTCAGTAGGAAGCGCACATGGTCGTCAACGCTATGCAGGGCTTCGAGCAATAGTTTTTCTTCAAATGTAAGTCGGCGCATAATATTGATGTTATTGGTTAAAGAATCGGGTACAAGATACAAAAAAAAGGGGAGAATCTTTTGAAATACAAAAATCATTTTTCATCTTTTTTGCAAACATTTCACAAAGCATTGATTGTTAGTTAAATTGACTATTCAGTTTTACAAATTTTAATATATAATTGATATGGTTTTGCGATGTACCACTTGATTCACAATCAGATTCGATTTTATCACAAAAGTCGGACATAAGGCAATAACATTCCATAACATTTTTGTTTTAAAGTTTAAGTGCCGGTTGTAGATACCGCCGCCAACACAGCGGCACCATGTATTGAGTGTATATTTCGTTAATTTTTTCTATTCGCTGATACAACCAGAGCCAAACTATTACAATTTTACTGTATTCATATCATTAGGATTTTTTTATTCAATTGTTTGGATATAAAAACTCATCGGGCGGAAACCGTCGTTGCAACTTATCAATGCGCTTTTAGGGTTTTGCATCCAGCCGTCAAAGAAGTTGCCGCCGCCGCGAGATAGTTCTTCCACAAATTCGCGCATCGCCCCCCATGCCGACGGACACATACCTTCGGGTAGTTTGCCGTTTTCAGACACCCATTGCTGACCAATTTTTATATCACAGGTGTGTTCAATCGGATTTTCATATTTTGCCATAAGGTCTTGATAGACAGTCTGTCGTATAGCAGTGATTTTGACTTTGTACATATTGTGTTTGATTTGTACAAAGTAAGGTAATTATTGTCAAAATTGCAAAAATATTTCTATGAATTTTAGTTTACTATGGACATTCCCTATACAATTTGTAAAAAAAACGTATTCTACCGTATTGACGTAGTTTTCCTAAAAATCATTGAAAAAAATCGTTAATTATATCTATTCGTCTAACTTTAACTATTATACCATGATTTACGGCTACATTCGTGTTTCGTCTGACAAACAGACGGTGGAAAACCAACGGTTTGAAATCTCAAATTTCTGCCGTCGTGAAAACCTCATTATTGACGGTTGGATTGAGGAAACGATTTCTGGCACAAAGAATTACGACAAACGCAAACTTGGTGCGCTCTTGAAAAAGGTTGGCAAGGGCGACATCATAATTTGCAGCGAACTTTCGCGCCTCGGCAGAAATCTCTTTATGATTATGGAAATCCTTAATATCTGTATGTCAAAGGATTGCCGCGTTTGGACTATCAAAGACAATTACCGCCTTGGCGACGACATTCAGTCGAAGGTACTTGCCTTTGCGTTCGGTCTTAGTGCGGAGATTGAACGTAATCTCATCAGTCAGCGCACCAAAGAGGCGTTGGCAAAGCGCAAGGCAGACGGTGTGAAACTCGGACGACCAAAAGGTAAAAAGACCGCCGCCGAAAAACACAAACTTCATTACAAGGAATCGCTTGTTGTGGCTTTGTT
>CAJOGF010000265.1 GCA_905233995.1 uncultured Bacteroidales bacterium
TATGGCGCACAAGGTCTTGGAAACGGTTGATAATGAGCGGCATATTCAGGTCGCCATTTTTGTCGGTGAAAACACCCATGCTACTTTCCAACCTACTTAGTGCTTTCTCGGCAATGAAATATTCGTATAATACGTTTTGGAAAATTAGATTGTGAATCTGCGCTCTCGAATTGCTGTCGGGACGGATATATGAAAACATTCTCGCCAATTCTACAGGAGTATTCAAGGCATAATAACTGATGCTGAATTTTTCCAACACCACAGCGCCGAGAAATCTTTTGAGTTCGGGATATTGTTCAATGTTTTTCTTGATAAATTTCAAGAGCGTCAAATTTTCATCTTTGAGAATTGCTTTCACGGCATTCAGCACCCCGTCCTTCGTCCAATCCTTGCCAAGACGCTCGTCGATAATCTTGCAGACCGAACTTACCAAAACTGGGTAGCCTGATGTGTATTTATAAATATCTTCCGAAATCTCTTTGATATTGAACCCGATATGGTAATCATTTTCGTAATCAACCAGCATCGTGCTGATTTCCTGCGGGTTGAATGTCATGTCGAGTTCGTACTCTGTGGCTACGTTCCACGGCGAGTTTAACTGGTGCTCCTGCTCGGGACGCATTTTGACTTTAAGGTTTCTCACGTCGTACACACCGGCAAGCACCACCGACCAAAATGTATAAGAATCATCCTCCATATTGTCGCGGACGATGTACATATTGCGCAACATTCCGAGGAAACGCACAAAGACTTCGTTGTTGGAGGCTTTGTCAACTTCGTCGATGGTGATGACAACTTTTTTTCCGCAGGTCTTGCAAAATTTGGTTATTTTTTGCGACAATATGTCAAAATCTATCTTTGGTGTCCGTTTTGCCGATTTCCAATATTTGATGACACCCTCGTCGTTGGCGCAAGCTTCGATTATCTTGTCGCAGAAGTATTTGCAGAACGAATTGTCGTTCTGCCAACTGTTTTCGGAATACAACTCGAAACTCGCCGGTATCACCAAATACCTGTCGCTCAAATTGCGTAGTATCCATTTGAGCGACGTACTCTTGCCAAACTGCCGCGCACGGCTGATGGTGAAGTATTTTTGATTGTCTATGAGACTTTCAAAAACCTTCATTTTGTTGGTGGTGTCCACCATATAATGCCGCTTGGGGTTGCAAGTAACCGCTGTGTTGAATTCCTTTGCCATATCAAACCGTGATTAATTCAAGGCAAAGATAAGCGATTTGTGCCTATTAACCAAAAAAACACGGAACAATTTTCGTGTGAAATCATTCCGTGTTTTCTATGTGTAAAAATGTCTGTATTACAAACTCTTTATCCATTTCTCCACCTTCGCTTTCTCAGTCCTTATCTCGTGGCCGTACATCGAGAAACCTTTTTGGACGTTGGCTTTTGGGAAGGCTTTTTTGACGTCGCTGACGCAGTTTGCCAAGCCGCTGCCTTCGTGTGTGGTGAATGGATAGACGGTTTTGCCGTCGAGGTTGATGTCTTTGAAAAGCGTGAACATCACCTGCGGATACGTTCCCCACCAAACGGGACCGCCGATAAACACTGTGTCGTAGCCACTTAGGTCGGGTGCTGAGCCTTCGTATGGCGGAAGTTCGCCATTGTTTGCCTCCTCCTTGGCAAGTTGCGTGAGCGGTGTGTAAGCCATTCCGTCGTACTTGTGTGTAACGATTTCGTATTGAGCCGCGCCGGTGAGTTCGGTGATGTAGTCAGCAACGATTTTGGTGTTGCCAACCTTGATGTTGCCCACGGAGTAGTTGTCGCCCGCGTGGGAGAAGAAGATAACGATTGAATTTTTCATATTGCCTGTGTTTTTAACGGTTTGCGAATTGCAGCCCGACACGATAAACAGCGCAATCAAGGCCGCGAGGATTGATTTTAATTTCATAGCATTTCATTTTTATTACAATGCAAAGATAACCGTTATTTTTTAGATCGATGTTTCACAAAAGGAGTGTAAATTTTCACAAAAGGAAGAAAACGTATTTTGATTGTGGGTAACAGAGAAAAACTTAACAAGGTAATTTATTTAAGTATTTTCCACAAATAATCTATTCCGCCCACACCAACGGCTCACCGAAAAAGGCTGAGAGTTGGGCGATGGTGCGCAGCGTAAAATTATGCTGACCGCTGAGCCATTTGGTGATTTCAGACAGACGTTTGCCGAGTTTTTAGACGTAATCAAATTCGTTGCGGCGCATCACCTCAAAAATCCGTATTCATACACCTTCGGCTTTATCTCCTCGCCCAAGGCTCGCAGAGCCGTTTTCAATTCGTTCAATAGCGACGTCATCTTGCCTTTGTCGTTGCGACCTTGGAAAAATTCCTTGATGTCGTAAAGGCTTGCATTGGGATTTGCGGCATCCATTGTGTGGTAATAACGCCAGAGGGCGCGACCAGCATCCATTACGGATTTTGACCTCACCCCAAACCCCTCTCCTAAAAGGCGAGGGGCTTTAGTTTCAGCAGTTTGATTGCGGACAACCTCCCCCTCTCCTCCAAGGAGAGGGGGCTGGGGGGTGAGGTCAGCAAACAAATCTCCAGTTTCCATTTTCAATTTTCCATTTTCAATTTCCGTTTTCCCATCCAAAAAATCCTTCATAAAATGGCTGTCAAACAATCCCTTGGCGTTAACTTCTTCTTCCGAAAACGGTATCCAATGGTTCACAGAAGTTTTGTACGAAATATGATTTTGACCTGAAAAAATTGTATAAATCAAACAATTAGTTTGAAATTCATAATCTGTTTTATATTCATCATTTGGAAATAAAAATTGGTCTCGATCATTTAACCAAGTTGATTCCATACACCATCTAACGGCAAGATAGATAGAACTTTCAATTAAATTCGAACTATTAATTTGCCAATTATGATTATCGGCAGGTACTTTCATATACGGCAATTCAATTCGTGTAAGTCTTTGATTTTGGAAATCACTTGCTACACCAATCATTGTTCCAATGGAATCTGAGCATTTTTTATCAGGTCTGTATTGGTCAATCCATTTATTAATAAAAACAGAGTTATCGTATGAAAATATTGATTTCTTACAAATAAAATTACCATTTGCGTCATAAGCATCTGTTACTGTGCTGACAAATTTTTGCGGTTCGTCCAAATCCCAAAAAACAAAACCAATAGGAAATGAACCTTTAACATTATCAAATGTATTACCCGGAACAACAAATGATTTTTTTATTGTACCTTGAAATACATTACGAAAGTCCGCAAAGTTGGAAGCGCAAAGCGCTTTCAACTTTGCAAATTGTGCCAATTTGCAACGTTGTAATTCCTCGTGAATCCGAAAGAAAAACAAAGCAAATAATTCTCTTTGTGCTTTTTTCAAAATGTTTGCATACTTATCGTGAATTACATTTTCTGCAACACCTCGTCTTCCTTCTCCTTTCCTATTATCCGCCTCCGCATACGGTGGATTGATATAAATCACAAGTTTCTTGCGTTTTTCTTCGTCAAAAATAATTTTCTTTAAATCTTGCGGCACTTTTTCGCTGTTGAAATCATCATTGAGAAAATCAAACTGAAAAACGTGGCTTTCCAAAAGGTTTGCGCCGTTGCGGATGCGCTCTTTCATTACGTCAACGTCCTGTTGGTCGAGCGTGGAGGCAAAGATGTGATATTTGTTAGTCAAGCCATTCAGGAGGTTTCCAGTGCCGGCGCAACAGTCCCAAACGTAATATTCGTCTTGCCAATTTTCGCCCAAAACATCGGCGATGTATTGTTGAGATTTTTCAACCCAAATTTGAGGCGTAAAAAACGCACCTTTGCGTTCCCTAACGTCCTGCGGCACAAGGCGGTCTTTGCGCTCTATGATGTAATTCCAATATTCGTTTTTGGGCGGGCGTTTGTATAGTTTCCAAAACTCGGCATAGCGGTCTAAGCCGTCGCCTTTGAATCCGAACGGCATCAGAATTTCCATTCCGAGACCGTCTTTTTTGAGAAGTTGGTACGGCTTTTTGGCATTGGGCGAGAATGTTATATAAAAATCTTCGTTCACTGTCCTATC
>CAJOGF010000266.1 GCA_905233995.1 uncultured Bacteroidales bacterium
AAAGAACAAGTTTAGAATTTTTCAAATATCACAAATCTCCAACACAAACAAAACTACAAACCAAGTCAAAATGACAAATTTTTTCAATTTTTTTGCAATTTTATTTTTATTTTTTTTTAGAGAGAACCCAAACTTCAGGACAACCCCTCTCCCCTTTTCAGCGCGGCGCGGCTCTTGCGTTTTGGCGAACTGCTCATCGGGGGGCTTGGCGGCGATCACCCCCATGAGACAGTCATAAGACTGTCATGAGATTTTCCGATGCCTTTGAACCCGCATTACAATGCGGCTCCGCAAAATCTTTGTTTAATTTTCACCCCCCTTTTGCTTAATTTTCACCCCCTTTTTTTGGGCTTTTGTTTAATTTTCACCCCCCTTTTGCTTAATTTTCACCCCCTTTTTATAAATGGCGTAACTATGCCAAATTAGAGGTTCAAACCTCCGCATCTTTTAACGAATGGCGTAACTATGCGACTTTTATACATCTTTTAACAAATGGCGTAACTATGCCATTCGTTAAAAGATGTTAACAAAACTTCCGCACAAACCTCCGCATTTTATTTTTTTATCAGCAAGGCTACAAATGGCGTAACTATGCCATTTGTAGCCTTATTCATAGCTTTGCTTAATTTTCACCCCCTTTTATAAACCTCCGCATTTTTACAAAAAAACGACAAACAAGATAGCAATTGTTTATCGTACAAAATCGAAAGATATTATTTCTCCTGATTCGATAACTCAAAAATTATGTATTGACTTGAAAAGTCTTCATAATCACTCGGTACGTGATTATTTTTATATTGCCACTGATTTAAAATTCCTTTGGAAACAAGTGCATCGAAAGATTCTTCAAAAGGTTTTTGAATTCTTGCTCGCCAACCGCCACTGCTACCATGTTTTTCGTAATGTTTCACACTACCGTCAGTTTGAACTACTTTCTGTACTTCCGTTAAACTTTCATATGTTGGAATTAGCGGCATAGCATTGAGAGCCGATTTCACACTAATTGTACTTGCTTGTGCAGTTCCTTTGTTCATACCTGAATATTCAAGCAATTTTACAGCAAGTGTTATCGCAGAAGGATGCCGACGTGCGTTTAATCTAAATATCCCCTCGTGAACGGCAATGACACCCGCATGAGCTAAATATGTGGCAAACTCTTTGTTTATCCAATAATCAAAACAGCCACCAATTGGTTTTAGTCCTCTTGTGCTTATGAAAACGCCGCGATACGTTTGCATGACCTTTTTTATTTTTGGTCTGGATTTCCCGTCTTTCCCTTTATACGTCCCAATAACTATCGGTTGTCCATTTGCATCGCGAACAATAACTTCTTCTTGCCATTGAATTTCAGCATGACTCAATAACGATAAAATTCTCTTCATACTGTCAATTGCACTTTTCCTATCGCGAAGTCCGCAAAGACGCATATAATCGTCAATATTCCACTTCATATATCGTGATTTTTCAATGATTTCTTCGGAAGCATGATCACAGCCCAACCTATCCGTAAACATCAATTGAATCCAAAAAACGCATTTAGCAATGGTGGCGTTGACACTATCCAAGTGACTGTTATCCAAAGTAATTGTAACATTATGCATTTTTTCCACAAATTTATATTTGTCATCATCTGACAAAATTTCTTGTTCACCGATATATTCCGAAACTCGCTCAAATGATTTGGGATTGCTGACAAAAGCCAAAGAGTTAGTTTTTCCACTTCGCATTGCATAATAATCATCCCATTTTTTTCCTGTACCTGAATCGACATACAAGCGAAAGATAGGACGATCCTTTTCCTTATCGGACTTTGTTTTTTCGGAAGACTCAACTTTAGTTTTCGGTTTCAGTGACTTGGATGTTCGGGATGTCCTTGATTCCAGTTTAGAGCCGTTTGAGATAAAAAACTGTCGAATTTGCTCGGCAGAATAATAACGATAACCATTGGAAAGCACATGATGCGGAATAAATGTCCCTTTCTTATCCCATCTTGCCAGCGTATCTTGACTGATTCCAAGTAATTCAGCCGTTTCGCCACTCGTAAAAAATTTTTCTTCCTCCACGCCGAATCACCTCCTCGCACCACATATTAAAACAAAAATCGAATCAAAGTCAACTACTGACGCAACCATTTATAGACCGTCGGGCGCGAAACTTTGTAATGTTTGGCAATCGACGTGACGGTAGCGGTTCGTTCGTAATAACCCTGCTTGTAAAAATCGAAATCCTTCGGACGCTTTTTCTCATTGCGTCCTTTGTATTTTCCGGCGGCTTTGGCAAGCTGTATTCCCTCG
>CAJOGF010000267.1 GCA_905233995.1 uncultured Bacteroidales bacterium
AAGGCAGTTCCAATATGACGCTTGAAACCATCGCCAGATTGAGGACTTTCGTAAAGAATTTCATCTCCGTAATAAAGACAAGGAATACCACGAGTGGTCAAAACAATCGTATAAATCATTTTGAGTTTATCAATATCGCCTTTCATAACGGTTGCCGGACGGTCAAGGTCATGATTAGAGAAAAAAACAAGATTCTTTTCGGGATGAGGCTGCAAATAGTCAGAAACAAAATTCTGATAAACCCTTGACATTCCCGTCTCCCAACCTTCCTCTTCCTGAAAACCTTTTACTAAAGAAAACAACAGCGGAAAATCAGTTACATTGTCAAGACCAGAGGTAAAGCCGTCCAGATTCTTAACTCCTGACGCATAATATGTTGTGAATGGATTTTCGTTTAACCAACACTCACCAAGAAGCGAAAAATTATCAAATTCACTATGCATACGATCGCACCATTTTTTCATGGCATATTTGTCGTTGTAGGGATAAGTGTCCATACGAATGCCTGACAAACCAAGATATTCCGACCACCACATCGCATTTTGAATCAAATAAGTCATAAACATTTCGTTGTTTTGGTTAATATCGGGCATTGTTCTATCGAACCAACCTTCATCCATTTTTTTGTAATCATATTTTGAAGCGTAAGGGTCAAAACAAACCGTACCACGATAATTGGAGGTCGTATACCCTTCTTTCCAATAATGAAACCATGACGAATCCGGCACATCGGTATAAAGAAAATTATTACTTCCGCAATGATTAAAAACCATATCCATCACGAGTTTTATGCCGTTTTGACGAAGTTTTTCTGCAAGGCGACGATAATCTTCGTTGCTACCAAAACGAGCGTCAACTTTGTAAAAATCCGTTATCGCATAACCATGATACGAATATGCGGGCATATTATTTTCGAGCAATGGATTAATCCAAAGTGCAGTCAAACCCATTTTTTTGAAATAGTCAATATTATCTTCAATGCCTTTGAGATCGCCGCCATGTCGTCCGTTTGGATCTGAATTATTGGCTTTTTCCAACATTCCAACAATATTATCATTATTCTCTTCGCCATTTGCAAAACGGTCTGGCATAATAAGATACATTAAATCTCGGTCAGAAAAACCATAATCACGCTTTGTCCGCTCCTTGATTTCATAAACGATTTTTTGCGGCTTTTTCTTTTTGGAAGTAGAATCCTGCAAAACAATTTCAAACTTTTCAGGACCGCCTGCTTTAAGATTTAAGAATAAATAATTCGGATTTTTAACTCTTTGCTGGCTGACAAGTTGTGTTTTTGCAGCGGTGATTGTGGCTTTTGAGCGGCTGATATTTTCGCCATAAATCAACACCTGAACCTCAGGGTTTTTGAATCCCGAATACCAGAATTCAGGCTGAACTTTTAGGTTTTGGGCGTTGAGGTTCAGCGATACCGCCGCTGAAAACGCCAGTGTGGTCAAAAAATTTAGTTTCATATTACGATGTTTTTATTGTACTGCAATATTAGAAATAATTGTAATAACAGCCCTATTTTTGGGGCGGAAAACAGGTGCAAAAAATGCGCAAACGATTGCAAAAAAAGAAATGTTCAATCGATTGAACATTTTTGTTCAGTGCATTGAACATTTTGACGAAATATACACGAAGAATTTTATTATCAGACGGTTATATATAGTTCCGCTCGTTGGTGGTAGGTTCGGGAGGTGTTTCCGTAGAAGAATTTTTGACGATGGATTTGGATTGTCTGTTCAAATAAAGTAGATCAGCGGGTTAAAAAACTTTTTGCCGATAAAAAACTTTGGATTATATTTGCAAAAAAGTTTTCATTATGTGTAGTTGGAATCCAAAAGCAAGGCGCATACCATACGGTGAGATGCTCAGGCGGGACAATTGTTATTACGTGGACAAGACAAGGTTTATCCGCGAAATAGAGTACTCCAATAAGTATTTCTTTTTGGTGCGCCCCCGTCGTTTCGGTAAAACGCTGACAATGACGATGTTGGAGGCATATTACGACATCAACAAGAAAGACAAGTTTGAACAGATATTTTCCGGACTTTGGATTGGCGACCACCCAACAGAAAGCCGCAACTCGTACCTTGTTTTGGAGTTCAATTTTTCGTTGGTGAACGGTTCGATAGAGGATTACAAGAGAAGTTTTGACGGTATATGCAAGATAGAGTTTGATTCATTCTGCGACAAATACAGTGATTTGCTTCCGCCTGAGACGCAGGCTGAGTTGAATCAATGCGATAATGCTGTGGCAAAATTGAAAAAACTCCGTGAAAAGGTTCAGAAGGCAGGACAAAAAGTCTATATATTCATCGACGAATACGACAATTTTACCAACAATATCCTGTCGGATTACACCCAACTCGGCCGTTATATGGACGAAACGCACCGCACTGGCTATTTGCGCACATTTTTCAACGCCATCAAGGACGGCAGCAAGGACGCTTTTGAAAGGCTGTACATCACAGGCGTGTCGCCCGTTACCCTCGACGACCTCACAAGCGGATTCAATATTGGCACCAACTACACCGCCGCCGCAAATTTCAACGAAATCACCGGTTTTACC
The DNA here is from genome assembly GCA_905233995.1 of uncultured Bacteroidales bacterium. Classification (GTDB taxonomy): domain Bacteria; phylum Bacteroidota; class Bacteroidia; order Bacteroidales; family UBA3824; genus UBA3824. Next base: position 2,576 of record CAJOGF010000267.1, read on the forward strand.
GAGAGTGAGGCAAGGGATATGATTGAATATTACAGTCAATATTTCGATTTTGCATGCTCCACCGACAAAATCATCGAAACCATCCGCCCGTGGTACGACAATTATTGTTTTGCGGAAGATTGTTTTGGCGAGACCACAATGTACAACTCCGATATGTTGCTCTATTTCGTAGACAAATTGTGCAACTACCGCAAATTCCCGAAGAATATCATCGATTCAAACATCCGTACCGACTACGCAAAACTCAAAATGCTTATCCGCAAGGACAAGGAAATGGAATTTGAGGGTTCAATAATTCAGACGCTCGTAACCGACGGTCAGATTGTTGGCAAACTCGTTGAGAATTTCCCCGCCGAAAATATTGTAATCCGCGAAAACTTTATAAGTTTGCTTTACTATTTCGGTATGGTAACGATAGGAGGTTTTGTAAAGCAAGAGGTTATTTTCAAAATTCCCAACATCGTTGTCAAAGAGCAATTGATGAACTACCTTATGGAAAATTACGAGGCTAACGACTTGGTTTTCAATACTTATAAGGGCGACAAATTAATATCGGATATGGCTTTTGACGGCAAATGGAAGGAGTTTTTTGATTTTGTGGCAGAGAGTGTCAAGACTTTTGCCTCCACACGAGACAAGGCTAAGGGCGAAAGTTTTGTACACGGATTTACTTTGGCTTCCACGTGCAAATGTTCGGCGTATTTTCCTCATTCTGAAGCAGATACGTCCACAGGTTTTCCCGACCTCTATCTTGAACCGCGCATTGACCTTTATCGTGATTTAAAGCATAGTTATCTGATTGAATTTAAGTATGTTAAGGCTGAGGCTACTCAAACCGAAATCAAAAACAAGGAAGCCGATGCTGTACTTCAATTGGAAAAATATTCCAAGAGCGGTTTTGTTGTCAAAAAATCAAAAGGAACTACTTTGCATTGCCTTTTGGTGATGTACAAGGGTTTTGAAATGATTGTTTGCCGAGAAGTTTTGTCAGTTGAAATGTAAAAATATCACCTCTTAATCATTTAGTATTGTTTTTTACTAAATGTGATTTTTTTTGATAATCATTTTAAAAAATCGGCTGAAAAATTTGGCGGGTATTGTCAAATTTTTTTATATTTGTCGCATAAAATATTCGCAAAATCGAAAGAGTGTTTGCTTGAATCGGCTTAATAAGAATAGACCCAACAAAAAGAGAACTGCCGATTCTTGCAAATACTCGCATCTGCATAAGGTGTGGGCATTCTGTAATAGTATCTCTCACGAACTATGACTTCAATGTCGAGAATGATTACGCAATCAATACTAACTGTATACCAACTCATTCCCTTACAGGTGTCGTACCTACAGGTGAATATGATTCTTGGACTGGTTCATGGTCGCATACAGGCAAGGCAACTATTACTACGGATGCCGCTAATTCCGACAAGATTCCACGTGTCCCGCCGTACTCAGGATACATTCAAGAGATTATAGCTGCTGCTCCTTTCACCGGAGGGGCATCTCTGATTCCTAGCATTGCTGCAGCAGGAGCAACTGCCACCATAACTATAACAACAGCAGAACTTGCTATATTGTGTAGAACTAGTGTTGCTCTTGCCGCTATACTCACAGGTCGGAAAGTGAAATTGAAATTCAAGGACGACGGTTCTGTTGAATTAGATGTGGAATAGCAGACACTCGGTACGATTCGCTTGTACACGCAATTTTACAGTGGAATGAAGAACTTAAAGGAGAAGTCGCAACTCCATAAAAGTTTGCGGCACACTAAATTAATATCTTAAAAATGGTAGACAAAAGAATCATCGAAAATGCATTCAAAGCCATCGGCAAGTCCGTCAGCGTAACACGTGAAAACCCCGCGCCGGGCAAACAAGGTAGTTATCATATCAAATTTCACGGAGGCGGCGATGACCCATGTGTGGCAGTAGCACAGAAACTGCAAGATACTTACGGTTTCTATTGCAATGGCGACTGGCGGTCTCAGATTTACAGCGGCGAACTCGAATTGATAGACTGTTTGTAACATTTCGACAATCAATTGTACAAAATAGGCGGATGCGTGAGTGTCCGCCTATTTTTGTACAAATCTATCCGAAAAATATTTTGCAAAAAGTGAAACTTTTATATATCTTTGGTGCGAAAAAAATATTTGAGTATGAATCAAAGCACCACCTTACAAAACATAAGAGAAGGCATTGACAAGATTCTCGCCAATATATTGCCATTAAAAAGTAGTGCCATCCTGTTCGGCTCCCGCGCACGAGGAGACGCAAGG
>CAJOGF010000268.1 GCA_905233995.1 uncultured Bacteroidales bacterium
TTACGGTGCAAAGATATATCAAAAAACTGTTATGCAGAACACTTTTTTATTTAAGATTTTGTTAATTAAATGATACTTTTATCCGTCATTTTTTTGGGGTCTCGCGGATATTTTTTATTTTTGCGTGATGTTAATTAATATTCTATTAAAATGAAAAAAATATTGTATTGTGTAGCACTGTTATTTGCGTTTTACGGTTGCAAAAGCCCGGAAGACGACATAAAAACGCTTAACGTTTTTTTTACTGATTTGTCGGAAGTTTATACCAACGACTTCACCGGACCTGATGCTGACGATGTTACAAAGATTGATTTTGCAGTCAAAAGAATGTTGAACAAAAACCCCGAAATGTTTACCCCCGTCGGCAAACGCAGTTTCGGAATCGACACGGCAAAAGTTCACGCTACGGTATTGCAGTACTTTTCTTACCCTGTCAAAAAGCCGCAGAACACGGTTGACGTAGACTTGACCTCCGAAGGCAAATACGAAATCATGAAGAGCGGCTCCACTGAAAAAATATTTTCAAAAGTGGAAAAAATTGTGGCTGAAAGAAATGACACCCTGCTTTTGGAAGTCAATGTGTATTCCGGTGCAGAAGGCGCGGAGGCTGCGTTATACAAAAAAATGCGCTCGGTAGTTGTAAGAAAAGACGGCGGTTTCAGAATTGTGTCATATACTCCGTCAAAATGATTTCTGACAAAAAGACATTAAGACAACATGTCCGCGGACTAAAAGAGTCTTTTTCTGACTTGGAATTAAAAAACTTTTCTGTAAGCGTAACGGACAGAATCAAAAACGAACCGTTTTGGCAAAACGCCGGAACGGTTTTGATATACTCGCCTCTCAAAGACGAACTTGACGTTTCGCCTCTTATAAAAGACGCAGCCAAAAGCGGCAAAACTGTTTTGCTGCCGGTTGTCAGCGGCACGGATTTAACCCTCGGCATTTATAAAGGCGACAATCTGTTAACAAAAGGCGCGTTCGGGATTTCAGAACCGTCGGCGGAAATTTTTCCCGAAGAAAAATATTCCGAAATCAGCGTTGCAATAATTCCGGGCATGGCTTTTGACAGACACGGCAACCGTCTCGGCAGAGGCAAAGGCTATTATGACAGATTTTTACCGAAACTGACCGGCACTTATATAATAGGTGTCTGTTTTCCGTTTCAAATGTTTGAGAAGATTCCCTCAGAGGAGTTTGACATAAAAATGGACAGAATATTCTGCTAAAAAAAACGGAACGCTTTTTTTAAGGCGTTCCGTTTTTCTTTTATTTTTATTAGTCCGTTACAACGACTAAGATTTTGCTGTTTTCCCAGAATTTTACGGGGTCGGTGATTTCGATTTTTTCAACCGTCTTGCCTTTTTGAACGAGTTTGTAAGAGCCGCTCGGATGGTTTGAAAGAATCTGAGCCTTTTTAACATTCAGGTTTATTGAATTGCAAGACCTCAAATCAACTTTCGTAAAATAATCCTTGTCCATACCCGGACCGATTTTCAAGCCTTTGAAAACGCCGTCTTTTGCAACGATGTTGTGGTTCATAAGTTCTTTTTTGGAACCTACAACATAATATACGGTGTTGAGAGCCTCGTCCTGAGAAGAAATGATTTCGGATTTTTCGTCGCTAAGACGCTGTTCTTCCCTGAGGGTGGAATCAATTACAGCCATCTGGCTTTCCAACTGCTGAACGTCGAGGTTGAGTTTTGCCAACTGGTCTTTCAGGTCGGAAATTTCAGAATCTTTGCTGTTAATCTGTTCCGTAAGGAGTTGAATGGTTTTTGCCATCTCCTTGTTTTTAAGACCGTTTTTTTGAAGTTTATTATTTAAATCGTTGATTGTCTGCTTGTTCTTCTGCATCAACTCGTAAATCGAAAGAATGTCGTTGTTGATTTGGTCGGCAGAAGTTTCGTCAAGTTCTTTTCCGCTGCCTGCCTTAACGGAAATAATTTTTTCTTTTTCTTTGATTTTGTTAAGGTTTTCCTGAATAGAATTGAAAGCCGCAAAATATTCATCAATTTTTACTCCGCCGGTAGTGGCAACGCTTCTAAGGCTGTCGTTCTGGGCTTGGAGTCTTTGAAGTTCATCGCTGTTGCAAGACGAACCGATTAACAATGGTCCCGCAATGGCGACCGAAAGTAGTAATCTTTTCATTTTAATTATGATGTTATGTTATAAAAATGTTTACTAAAACAGCGCAAATTTAAAAAAGATTTTTTGATTATTGTGCCGCAATAGCCAAAAAAAAACTTAATTTTGCACTAAAAAATAATTAATTAT
>CAJOGF010000269.1 GCA_905233995.1 uncultured Bacteroidales bacterium
CAAATTTAACGAATACACCTCTGCAATTTTTATATTCGTTAAATTCGCTGCCGCTTGCGGCGCTTTGTTTAATGTAACTTTCTGTAAGACAATTTCGTTATATTCGTTTAATTCGGTGTTAAATGAAATTGCCGTGCTGATTTTGTCAATTTATGCTGAAAGTAGTGGTAAAATTACAAAGAATATTTATATCTTTGCGACATAAAACATACGAAGAAAATGAACGTTGCAAAGACATTTGACAGAGAAAAACATATCTACAGATCAGATTATTTTGCAGAAATAATCAAGGACACTATTCGCTTTTTCAACGGGACTCCCGTACATTGTTTGCCGCCACCTGAAAAGTTCGAAGGAGCGGGTGTGTATGCGCTTTATTATATCGGCAAAAACACCTATTACGAACATTTGTACAATATCAATAGGCTAAATTTTGTACAACCGATATACGTAGGCAAGGCAGTGCCACGAGGTTGGAGACAAGCGCGATTGCAAAATGCTTCCAATGAATTGTATTTGCGATTAAGTGACCATTTTAAAAGCATATCTCAGACCGACAATCTCGACATTTATGATTTCAGATGTCGTTTTATGATTCTTGAAGATGCCGCCGCCGATATGATTGGTACTGTGGAGGCCGCACTTATCAGGGAATATAAGCCTGTTTGGAATAGCTGCATAGACGGTTTTGGCAACCACGACCCAGGCAAGGGAAGATATCAACAGTCGAAATCGGAATGGGATATGCTCCATCCAGGAAGAAGGTGGGCAGAAAAACTTAACGCAAGTCCATTTTCGCTTACAGAAATAAAACAAAAAGTATCATCATATTTTGAAAATGAATAGTATAGAAATCTTTTCGGGAGCAGGTGGCCTGGCAAAGGGTTTGGAGTTGGCTGGAGTAGAACATAAGGCGTTGGTTGAATGGAATGCCGATGCTTGTAATACCTTGCGCAAAAACTATGGCGATGCGTTTGTTTTTCAAGGTGATATACGCGATTTTGATTTTTCATGCTACAAAGACCAAAATGTTGACATCATTGCAGGCGGGCCGCCGTGCCAGCCGTTTTCTTTGGGTGGCAAGTCAAAGGGATTCGACGATAGCCGGGATATGTTTCCTTCCGCTGTGTCTTCAATACGGACTTTGCTTCCAAAGGCTTTCATTTTTGAAAACGTCAAAGGCTTGCTGCGGAACTCATTCAAGGAATATTTCAATTATATAATTCTTCAACTTACATACCCCGACATTGAGTTGAAGTCGGACGATTGGCTTGAAAATCTTATATTACTCCAAAAAGTTGACACTGAGCAATCGTATTCAAGGACGAAATACAACGTTTCGCATACTCTTGTAAACGCTGCCGACTACGGTGTTCCTCAAAAACGAGAAAGAGTAATAATTGTGGGGTTCAGAGACGACTTGCATATTGATTGGAAATTCCCCGAGCCAACCCATAGTGAAGACTCGCTCCTTTGGGAAAAATATGTATCGGGAGAATATTGGACCAAGCACAATATCCCAAACCAAGACGATACGTTTCTAAACTCAACAATGCGGAAACGTCTGTTGGACAAATATGGTATGTGGAAACCAGAATTGAAACCGTGGCAGACAATACGTGATGCCTTCAACAAACTTGGCGAACCCGACAATCAGGCGGGCGAACATAGTTTGCGGTTGGGTGCCAAATCATATCCTGGACATACGGGCAGCAACATCGACGAACCTTCCAAAACAATTAAAGCGGGCAGCCACGGTGTCCCTGGTGGCGAAAATATGGTACGATTCAACGATGGCAATACTCGCTATCTATCTGTGTTGGAGGCGAAACGGATTCAGACTTTCCCCGACAACTATGTAATCACAGGGGCGTGGTCGGAGGCTATGCGCCAGCTCGGCAATGCCGTTCCCGTAAAACTTGCGCACGTTGTAGGCAGTTCGGTGGCAGAAGCAATAAGGATGGCGGGGTAGTTATACACCTGATAGCCGCTTAAGATTGTTAGTTTTACCTCAATTCCGAAATTAAAAAATGTTAAAAACGGCAAAATACTGAAAACAAAATAGTTAGAATATTTTGCCGTTACAAATATTTCACCTAAATTAGTGCTGTAAACAAATCCAAACAAAGATGAAATTAAACTAATAAATTAAAAACCAACAAGTTAATTTTTAATTTTACAAATTTAACGAATACACCTCTGCAATTTTTATATTCGTTAAATTCGCTGCCGCTTGCGGCGCTTTGTTTAATGTAGTTTTATTCGTTTAATTTGGTGTTAAATGAAATTGCCGTGGTGTGGATGGAATAAAAAGTTGAAAATTGAAAAACATATATTATATACCGTGGGTTCACACCATTACCAATACCGTGGGTTATCACCCACGGCACAAAGCGTAGAAAAATGCCTAATTCAATATCTCCTTTACAAATTCTACGCTGACATCGAAATCTTCAGCGATTTCTTCGATGCTTTCGCCTCGGGAATACATCTTTTTGATGGACTTTGCAATCCGTGCGGTTTGCTGTTGTAATTGCGATGCTTGTTCTTGCAACTGCGATTGCTGTTCTTGCAATTGCGATGCTTGTTCTTGCAATTGCGATGCCTGTTCGTGCAACTGTGAATCTTTTTTATGCAACTGCGATTGTTGTTCTTGCAACTGTGAATCTTTTTTCTGTAACTGCGATTGCTGTTCCTGCAACTGCGACGCTTGTTCGTACAAAATTTTTTCCTGTTCGACGAGTTTTTCCTCGGCAGTGCGTTTTTCAAATAGCATTTGCTCTACTTTGTCTTCCAAATCCATTTTCATACGGACCTCCTCGCTGACGGTCGCTTGTTCAAGACGGCGTACAATGAAACGCATATCATCGCGAAGTTCGCCTTTCGGGATGTCGTAGTCGTCAATGTCATAACAAATTACCTGATGGTTGTCAGGGTCAATTTTGCTCTGGTCAAACATCGTCAAAAGATTATCCAATGTTGAATCTGGA
>CAJOGF010000270.1:0-2254 GCA_905233995.1 uncultured Bacteroidales bacterium
GTGCCTTTTTCAAACTGCATAAGTACAATCTCATCAAACCACACATTATCAATTACGTATTTGGTAACAGGTTCGTCCGCTGACGGAAAGAGTTTTTACGGTAATATTTCTTCCGTTAAAAGTAAAGATTCAAATGCAGCATCGGCAATTTTAAGTTATTTAAAAGGCAACGAACCGACTTCAAAGGAAAAAAACGCGCTTGAAAAATTAGATAATGAATATTATTATTCGGCTCTAATAATTTATAAAGGTAAGGACGATGTGCCGGGTAGTGAAACTTTTTACTATTCGGAGTCTGCCGCAGTAACAATTTCTGTTTACGCGACAAAGTTTATTACAGGCAGTTTTTCTGCGGCATTGAAAAACGCTTCTGGCGATACGTTTAAAATTTCGGACGGCGTATTCAATGTTTTAATCAGCGGAGAATGACGGAACTTTTTTTCATGTTTTAGTCCTGCGGTTGAAGGAGTTTTTCAGCCACAGGATTTTTTTTTATTTGTTAAATAATTTAGAATGACTGCCGACTCTGACTAATTATCTATGGTATGCAGCGATTTGTAATCTTTTTTGAATTGCGTGGAAAATTTTATCGTTACCATATCTGTTACGAATTTAACTGTTTAAACAAATATATTTAAAAAAAACATTATTTTTATTATGCCGTTTTTAAAAAAATTGTTAACTTCGCCGTCATATTGATAACTTAAAATTTTAAAATACAAAATTAAACTATGTTTGTCTTAATGATAATCGTTTTTGTCATAGGCTATGCTTGCATTGCCCTTGAACACAAACTTAAAATTGACAAGGCCGCCACAGCCTTAATGCTCGGTGCATTAATGTGGATTCTTTTCGTAATCGGTAAGCAGAGTATCTTGAACGATCCTGACATTACCAACAAATCGTGGGACGAATATTGTGCGGCTAATCCCGACAAACCTCATGATGATTCGTTCCTGAACACTTTTATCATTCAGGAAGAGAGCCTTCATCACTTGGGCGAAACCTCCGAAACGTTGTTCTTTCTTCTCGGCGCAATGACAATCGTTGCAATTATCGACAAGCACAACGGCTTTTCAATCATTACGAACAAAATTACTACCCGCAACAAAATGAAACTGCTTTGGATGCTGAGCATCTTAACGTTTTTTATGTCAGCGGTTTTGGATAATTTAACAACGACTATCGTTATGGTAACGCTGCTAAATAAACTTGTCGCGGATAGACATTTGCGTTGGACGTATGCCGGAATGATTGTTTTAGCGGCTAATTCGGGCGGTGCGTGGTCTCCGATTGGCGATGTTACAACGATTATGCTTTGGATTGGCGGTTACATCACGGCAGGAAAAGTTATTGCAATGCTTATTCTTCCATCACTGATTTCAATGATTATTCCGCTGATTGTTTTGGGTTTTTCGCTCAAAGGCGATTTGGAAACTCCGCAAGCCTCTACAACCCTTACAAATGCTTCTGAAAACAGACTTCAATCTTTCTGCTTGTATTGGGGTATAGGTTCGTTGTTGATGGTTCCCGTTTTAAAAACGTTCTTGCATTTGCCGCCTTATATGGGTATGATTTTGGTTTTGGGACTTTTCTGGCTGATAACCGATATTATTCACCACAAAATCGGCGACCACAAAGAAAACTCTGTTATTCAAATTCTTACGAGTGTTGACACTCCGACGATACTCTTCTTCCTCGGTATTTTGACGGCTGTTGCCGCTTTGCAGACTTCTGGACATTTGGCTGCAATGTCAAGCGTTTTGGATTCGGCTTTCAATCAAAACACTTACGGAATCGGTCTTACAATCGGTATTCTTTCGTCAATTGTTGACAACGTGCCTTTGGTTGCAGGTTCTATGGGTATGTATGAGTTGGGCGCAACTCCTGAACTCGTTTTGGACGGAACTTTCTGGCAGTTATTGGCTTACGCAGCCGGTACGGGCGGAAGCATTCTTATCATCGGAAGTGCTGCCGGTGTTGCCGCAATGGGTCTTGAAAAAATCGAGTTCGTATGGTATTTGAAACATATTTCATGGCTCGCTTTAATCGGTTATTTTGCCGGTGCGCTTTGTTTCTGGGCGTTGCACAGCGTAATTTTTGCGTAAAAAATATGAAGTTTAAAATATTTACATTGTTAGCATTTTTGTCGGTCTGTTTCAGCGGTTGCGCTCAAAACGGTTTCAAAAATGCTGACGTTCAAGAATTTGAAAAGATTACGGCGGAGCAATCCGTCGTAATTCTTGATGTAAGA
>CAJOGF010000270.1:2279-2758 GCA_905233995.1 uncultured Bacteroidales bacterium
ATCGACGTTAAGGCTGACAGTTTCAAGGACGAGGCGTTGAGGCAACTTTCTGACAAAAATCAGACTGTTGCCGTATATTGCCGCAGCGGACGCCGGAGCGTTACGGCTGCAAACATTTTGTCGTCAGAGGGTTATAAAAATATCGTCAACCTCAAAGGCGGCATTTTGTCATGGCAGTCAGAGGGTAAAGCGGTTGAAAAATAAAGCGGATGAGTGCGGAAGATTTGACACTTTTTGAAAAAAAAGCGGAGTTTGTTTCATGGTGTATTGAGGAATATGCTGCTCAAACCGCTCAAAAAGCGGACGAAGTGGCAAAGATGTTTTTTCAACATTCCGTGATTGACTTCCTTGAAACGCATTATGATGTTTTGCATACGCAGGGAAAGCAATATCTGGTTGGTGATATTACAGATTATGCCCGGGAAAAAGGAGTCCAGATATGAAGGTTTATCATGGAAGCACGATGATGATCAGGATCA
>CAJOGF010000271.1 GCA_905233995.1 uncultured Bacteroidales bacterium
ACTCAATAAATCTGCACAAGAGGCATTAGACCAAATCGACGAAAAAGAATACGCCAAAAAGTTCTCATTTGAGAACAGAAAAATTTGGAAAATCGGTGTGAATTTTTCAAGCGAAAAGAGGACGGTGGATGAGTGGAAGATAGAGAAGTAATGAGACGGATTACCTGACAATCAGCAAAAAAACTAACTAAAATCTTATACCAAAGTCAAAATGTGTATTTAAATTCATTATATCAACTGATAACGATTCTTCGTCGCCAAACTGATGTAATGTCATTACGCCGTTTATTGAGAGATAATAACGCGAAAAGTTGTAGATTACAGCAAGTCTGCTTGTGGCGATAAATCCCATGTCTATTTTGTCGATGTCGTCCGGATGTCCTTCAAACTTAAAATGGCTCTCGTTACTTGATATAAGCATTGGTATTACTGACAAATGAAGCAACCATTTTTCTTTCAATAAAAAATTGTAGCCGTAGCCAACGCCAAGCGACAAAGATTTCTGTTTCATTACCGTAGTTAATGAAGAGTTTTCTGTTTCGCTGTAAAGTACCGAAAAACCGAAAAGAAGGCTTCCGCACGGTTTACGCTGAAAAAATCCGCTTGTTAATGCGGCAGGATAAGAAAATTTCTTATTATTGTAAACGTAATAGATATCGGCAGAAGCCATTTTCTGCGAAAGAGTGTCGTTAAATTCGTCAGGTGAAACATTAACATTAACGACTTTGCCACCCGCACTTCCTGATGTCAAATACGAAAGTTCGCCGCCGAAAACTCGTCCGTAATAATGAAAACCGTATTTTTTAGCCTCGTATGTCTTACCGTTTTCGTTGGCATATTTTGGGAAAAAGGAATAACCGCCGCCAATGCTTAAATAAGAAAATTTGAAACCGACGGAAATTTTGTCGTAAGTGGTAAAATCTGCCTTGTAACCTTTTGTGTTCCACGAAATAGTGTTTTGACCGTTTTCAAATTGCACTTGTGCATTAAAACGTTGCGCAGGTCGCTCAACATAATTAGTATCGAACTTTGCATTATGATACATCGCATAAAGTGTGTTGTTCATATACTGAACCATACCTTCTTGCGCAGTACAGAAAGAAGAAAAAAAGATGGTTATAATTGTAAAAAAGATTAATTTAAAATTCATTTTTAGTTTGTTTTCATATTGCAAAATTAATCATTTTTTTTCGACAAAACTGATTATTTCCGAAATGATTAATCGAAAAAATCAGTACGGGAATAATCAGAATTGTGGTTTGAATGATTGACTAAAACAACACAGATACACCTATCTGCAAATATGCAAACTTAGAAATTGCAACTTCACTATATGCTCCGAATTGGTCTGTGAACATATATCTTGCTCCTGCAAAAATAGGAATGAAGGTAAAGTGGGTTTCCTTGCCACCTTCATCGTCATCGTCCCATCCTCCCAAAAGAGAACCGTAACCGTTTGACGGGTCGTTATCTTTTCCTTTGGAATGTTTCACCCCCATTGCAATACCACCGTATGTGTCGAGTTTGTCAACAAAAGTGTAATGCAATGCGCCACGAACACCAAGACGAAAATTGTTTTCGCTTTTGTTGCCACCGATGCCAAAAAACGCGCCCAAACTGATTGAGCCACCGTCATTGATAACGTCTTTGATTGCATAATCGCCGGCGAGGTTGAATGTTGGCATAAAACCATTTCCCCAAGTGTTGCTACCGAATCCTAAACCGGCATTGATACCGATTGTACCTGAGGAGAATGCATTGTTTTGAGCAGAAACTTTGCTTACGAATACTATGCTGAATAACAACAGCATTGTTAAGAACAAAATACTTTTTCATTTTTTTTAATTGATAAAAGATTTGATTAAACAAAAAAAATCCCGTGCAGAAGTCTTTCAACCTCCGCACGGGACATAACAAATATTTTTGATGCAACAGAGTACGATTTATTAGAGTGTAAAGTATATTTACCCCCCCTACAAAAATCTATCACTTTATTACAGTTTTGTATCATTTTTATATCTTTAAATTATCATTGTTTAACACTGCAAATGTAAACACTTTTTTTGAAACAAAGTAGCGATTCACAAATATTTTTTTTAATTTTGCAACAAATAAACTTGTTACGCTATGAAACCACTACCAATCGGCATACAGACTTTTTCGGAGATTGTCAACCACGATATGGTTTACATCGACAAGACCGACTTGATATACCAACTTGTCAAGCCGCAGAAACAAATCGTTGTTAATAAGCACGTTGCAGGCGTATTTTGAGGGCAAGAAAGAATTTTATTTAAATCGGTGTGAATTTTTCAAGCGAAAAGAGAACAATAAATGAGTGGAAAATAGCAAAATGAAGTAAAGATTGTTATGGAAAAAAACAAGGGAAAAAGCAAAGGTTGCTTAATGGTGGTGATTGTGTTAGTGTTGTTGACGTGTATCGGTCTGTTTTTTACGGGTCGGTACATGAAAGGGATTGCAACATACTTGTCGTCAGAAGAAAAATTTTTGCAAGACCGTCTTGAAACATTGCCCGTACTTGAAACCGACGACGAAATTTCAAAGGCTATCAACGACGAACCTAAAAATTATCTTATAAAAAATTACGTTTTCAAAAACTCGCCAACAATAAAAGACACCGTACTTAATGTCTTGAACGGAAATTATTTATGCATTGACATCGTAGAAGAAACTTTAACATATTATCGCAAGAATTTGGTTGAAGCAGGTCAAACGCCGTATTATTCAATTTGGGAGGAAAAACCGTATTGTCAAGTGTCTGCACCGCTTTGTTTTAATAACGGTGTTGAAATCTTAAACCATGATTCTCTGACATTTTTATTCTCGTTGCTCAAAAGGTCAGAGAGAATTTTTTCGTCAGAACTCAATCCCGAAAAAAAAGAAAATTTTTCTATTGATTCGCGGTATTATCCAAACCGTCAAGCGAATATTTCCGACCCTGAAAAGGTTGTTAAAGATATTTTTGATAAATTTGGCGACAACCTCGAAGAGTTAGCAAAACATTTTGGCGACGACGGTCTAAAATTTGACACTCGTTACAATCTAACGTATATGTCAACCGATGACAAGGCTACATTTGCTGTGCGTCTTGGCGGCGGAAAGGTTGCCAATCATAAAGCATAATTTATATGTACAACAAGAAAATCCCAATAGACATCGAGGTGATGGGAGGCAAATTGAGAGAAACTTTTTTTGCAAAAAAATGTTTATTTTTGTTGATTTTCATATCTTTGCACCAAAGTAATCGAAATTTTCAACTTTAAATTATGACAGAAGACCAACACACAGGTAAAAAATACGTTGGAAGCGACGAACTTTATGCCGACGTAAGGCGTTGCATGGAGCTTTCGGCAGAGATGAACACGGGCTACAAAACCGAGGCTGAGGTGCGCGAATTGTTGCGCAAGATAACTGGCTCGGAAATCGACGACACTGTCCGCATCTTTCCGCCGTTCAACATCAATTATGGCAAAACAACTACCTTTGGCAAAGGTAGTTTCGTGAATTTTGGCTGCACATTTCTTGGTCTTGGCGGCATAACGATAGAAGAAGGCGTTTTCATTGCGCCGCATTGCGTGATAGCCACCGAATATCACCCCGAAGCCCCCGAAACTCGCCACACGTTGCTCACAAAGCCCATCACAATCAAAAAGAACGCTTGGATTGGCGCAAGTGCTACGATACTTGCCGGCGTTACCATCGGCGAAAATGCGATAGTAGCGGCGGGCGCGGTGGTAAGCCATGACGTCCCCGACAACACAATCGTAGGCGGCGTGCCGGCAAAGGAAATCAGGAAAATTCGCAGAAATAACGCCGATAAATAAAACCCTACCCCGCCACCTCGTTGAAATGTTCCAGTGCCCAATCTATCAGCGGTTTCAGGGCGGGCATGAGCGACTTGCCTGTTTCTGTAAGCGAATATTC
>CAJOGF010000272.1 GCA_905233995.1 uncultured Bacteroidales bacterium
GCGGTTTGTCAGGATTTGCAGCACAATACTCCTCCCAAGACTTGTTGGTGATACTCGGATCGTTAAGAATACTTTCTTTTCCGATAACAAAAAGAATCCACATCAAAGCACCGAGCATAAGAGCCGTAGCGGCTTTGTCAATTTTAAGTTTATGTTCAAGGGCAATGCAAGCATAACCGATAACAAAAACTATAATCATCAAAATGAACATATTAAATTTATTTTATTTAGTGAGTTAAATATTTGAGGGCGAAATTAACAATTTTTTTCTAAATAAAACAAAAAAAATAATTATAATTTGCACTTTATTTGTAAGAAAAAAAAATTACTGATTAATTATTTAAATAAAAATAACAATCCATGAGAAAAAGAAACATTTTACTTGCAGGACTCATCGCCTGCGCCGGCAACGCATTTGCGGGCGGCTATCTTACAAACACTAACCAAAGCATCTATTTTTTACGCAATCCCGCGCGCGAGGCTTGTATCGGCATCGACGGCGTTTATTACAACCCTGCGGGCGCGGCTTTCTTGGGCGAAGGCTTTCATTTTCAGTTCAATTGGCAGAATGCACGTCAGCACCGCGACGCAGTGGCGAATTACGGCGACCTTTTTAAATATAACTTTCTTGACCCCGCCTCCGACGGTAGCAGAAAGTTTAAAGGTGATGTCAAAGTTCCGATTCAGCCATCGTTATTTTTCCTTTATAACAAAGGAGATTGGAGTTATCAACTTGGAATCGGTGTCATGGGCGGCGGCGGCGGTTGCAATTTTGATAACGGCGTAGGAATGTTTGAAGCGTTGGTAGGAAGTGGTGCATTAAACGCTTTAGGCGCAAATTTCGGAGGTTATGCTCTCAACAGCACCGTTGAAGGTAAATCTTACAATTTTGGTCTAACACTTACAGCAGCACGAAAACTAACTGATAATCTCAGTATTTCGTTTGGTCTTCGCGGACTATACGCCACAAACTCTTACGAAGGGTCAATAAAAAATATGCAATACCGAATTGCTCAAACAGGAGATGTCAATACGTTGATGCCCGACCTTATCCTCGATTGCAAACAAAAAGGCTTTGGTATCGCACCTATCGTTGGTATTGACTGGAAAGCAGCAAATTGGGTAAATTTAGCGGCTAAATACGAGTTCCGTGCGCCAATAAAAGTAAAGTCAGAGGCTAACAACAACGACGCTTTCAATAATCTTGCTCAAACAAACCCTGCCTTTGGCGGCTATATCGACGGCGCAAAAACAGCAACCGACATGCCTGCACTTTTAACAGTTGGTGCGCAATTTATCCCGATAGAAAAACTTCGCCTAAATGTTGGTTATCACTATTATTTAGACCTCGGCACAAGACAATGGTCTGAAGACAAAATCGCAAGCAACACCAACGAAATCACTTGTGGTATTGAATACGACATCAACGACAAGTTCGATGTCAGCGCAGGTTATCAGAAAACTATGTTTGACCAAACAGAAGCGAACTATTCCGACATGAATTTCAACCTGAGCAGCTACTCGTTTGGCTTTGGCGTGGGCTACCGCGTCACCGAAAAAATCAAAGTGAACGTCGCCTACTTCCAAACCATCTACGACGACCACACAAAAACCGTCCCGAACACTTCAACAACCACCTACAGCCGCACAAACAGAATCATCGGCGTAGGAATCGACTTCGCATTCTAATTATTTTCACAATATAGGTAATCAAAAAAAATCTTTGCAAATTGTTCGGAAGAATGATTTGCAAAGATTTTTTTTTGAACTAACGGAGCAAAGATAATATCAACGCTCCATTTTCGTATATATTTGTTTATCAATGTATGTCAATAAAAAGTGTAAAAAAATCGAAAAAATATTTTGTCAAGTATTAAAATTTTTCCCACATTTGCGATGCACTTTTGCATGGATGCCCGCATGGGCGGAAGGGTAAAAGGCACACATATATAAACAAGGCGTTGCTGACGCTTTGTCTTTGACGTTTCGAAACTTGCCCGTTTCAAAACTTCGTCATTTGGCAAAGCAACACAGTAATGCCTGCGGGTTATGTATATAGTATAACCGTGCATTTATTGTGCGGTTACATATACATATAACGTGGGCTTCCGTGTTGCTCGTTTCTGACGAAGTGGGCAGGGCAAGGCCTCGAAACGTGGGACGAGCATGGTAGAGAAATCCCACGTTTTTTTGTTTTATATGGTGT
>CAJOGF010000273.1 GCA_905233995.1 uncultured Bacteroidales bacterium
CTCTTTCGTTTTTTTAATATTTATACGGCACAAAGGAACAAATTATTGTGGAAACAAACAAATTTTTTTTGAAAAAAATTCAAATGGTTGATGATACGGTATCAAGGATAAAAAAAATGCGACTGCAATAAATCCAACAAGTAACCCTCAACGCCGCAAACGCCACGGCGAAAGTTGCCGCCGCCCGCGAAGCCGTCCGCAATTCCGAGACCGCCTTCCGCCTCGCCCAAGCGAAGTATGAAAACGGCAAGTCTACAATCACCGAGTTCAACGAATCCAAAAACTCCTTCCTAAAATCCCAATCCGACCTCGCCCAAGCCATCTATGAAAATATGTACAACACAATGTTACTCAGATGGTACCAAGGAGAGGAGATGGGGTGGTAAGTGAAAAAATACGTTGCCACGTTACCCATTTTTATAGGTAATGTGGCAACTTTTTGTATGCAATAAGTTGCCACATTAACACATTTTAACTATGCTGTGGCAAATAATATGGGTAAATAATTTGCCACATTAAAAGATTTGGATTAAATTTGTGCCGTACTAATAATCAAGAAAATGGCAGAATTAATTGGCAGAAAAAACGAAATCAAAGAGTTTAAGCACATTTATAACTCGTCAAAAGCCGAATTTGTGGTTGTTTACGGACGCAGACGTGTTGGCAAGACCTTCATTGTCAACCATTTGTATTCGTCGCAAATGTGTTTTTACCATACAGGGCTTTCGCCGATAGAAAAGGAAAACAACACCAAGAAACAACTGCAAAATTTTGCATTTTCGCTTGCAAGTTATGGGCTCAAAATTGATTCCACACCCGAAAATTGGCTCGAAGCATTTGAACTTTTGAAACAACTGATTGCAAGCAAAACTGTTGCAAAAGGCAGGCGACGCATCATTTTTATCGACGAAATGCCTTGGCTCGACACTCCAAAATCGGGGTTCATTACAGGCTTCGAACACTTTTGGAACGGTTGGGCTGCCAATCAAAGCGACATTATGCTTATAGTTTGTGGCTCTGCAACATCTTGGATTTCAGACAATTTAGTTAACAATCACGGCGGTTTGTACAATCGTGTCACGCGAGAAATCAATCTGAAACCTTTTTCACTTTCGGAGTGTAGGGAGTATTATAAAAAACACAACATCAATTTTGACCGATATGACCAAATTCAATCGTATATGATTTTAGGCGGCATTCCATACTATTTGGATATGTTGTCGCCCGAAAAAAGCCTTGCTCAAAACATTGACAATCTGTTCTTTAAGAAGAATGCAAAACTTAGGTTGGAATACGACAGATTGTTTTCGTCGGTATTCGTCAATTCCGACACTTACAAAAAAGTTGTAGGCGTGCTCAAAGAAAAACGCATCGGTTTTACGCGCAAAGAAATTTCCCAAAAAACATCCATACCATACGGAGGCGGCTTGTCAAAAATGCTTAATGTATTGGAAGCCAACGATTTGATAATTTCGTATATTCCTTTTGGAATGACCAAGAAAGATACAATGTACAAACTGATTGACCCGTATTGCCTTTTTTACAACTTTTTTGCGTCGGAAACCAAAAACGAAAACTTTTTTTCTGACAACGTTAATACAACCAAACTTAACGCATGGCGGGGCTATGCCTTTGAGGATTTTTGTTTTTCACAAACCGAAAAAATCAAAAATGCGCTTGGTATCAGCGCGGTGCAGACGTCGATTGCGCCGTTTATCAAAAAAGGAGATCCGGAAGACGACGGCGCACAGATAGATATGGTAATCGACCGAGCTGACAGGGTGATTCACCTCTGCGAAATCAAATTCTACACCGACGATTTCACTCTCACGAAATCATACCTCAAAGAATTGCGGCACAAAATGACAGTTTTGTCCAAAACAGTGCAAAAACGTCTGAAATTTGCACCCAACATCCGCCTGACGCTTATAACAACATTCGGTCTCAAAACAAACGAGTATAGCGGCAATTTCCAAAACGTTGTCACCATCGAAGACTTGTAGAAGGTATATGCAACAGGTACAACACAATGTTGCTCAGATGGTACCAAGGCGAAGAAATGGGGTGGTAATTATATGAAAACAAAATCGGCTGCCAATTACGACAGCCGATAATCGTTTTCATTCGCTTTTCATCACCCAATCCACAATGTTCTTCTCGGTGCTTGAAAAACTTACGCCTACTTT
>CAJOGF010000274.1 GCA_905233995.1 uncultured Bacteroidales bacterium
TTTGTCAAAACTTTCAGAAGAGCGTAAACGTTCTTCTTCATACGAAGAGGATATGCTCACGGCTAAGTTTGAACTCGAAAACAGAACCGAAATTCTTGAAGACCTGCTCATCAAAAACAAAATCGAACTTCCGGGCATCGATCAGGATTACACGTTGCTCGCATTTGAAAATTATCGTATCGGTCTTAACATTATTGATACGCAGACAAGAAAGTGGTTGGAGACAATCAACAAGTTATACGGTGACTTTAAGCGTAAATCGCCAGCGAAAACAGTTTTGCAAGCTCTTGACGAGTTAATCGACTATACGGGTTATCACTTCGGTTTTGAGGAGAAGTACTTAAAGGATTTCAGTTATCCTCGCTACGATGATTTTAAACTCGCCCACGATCAGTTTATCGGGACGTTGCAGTCAAACCGTTCCAATTATGCAAACGGTGAGACGATATCACTTATAAAAATTATCATTTTCATCAAGTCTTGGATGTCATCTTACAAGTCGATGCTTGACGAAGATTTCGTGAGAATGTTCAAAGCCAACGGTTTGGCATAAAAAGAAGGGTCATAATAATTACATAAAAAAGAACGGGCTATCCGCGAAAGTAAAAAAATGCGGTAGCCCGTTTTCTATCAGCAAAAATACAATTTCTTAAACTTTTAAAATTTCAGCCGCTTTTGCCTCACATATTTTGTCCGTGTTGGCAACGTACTTATCTGTCAGTTTTTGAACAATATCTTGTCCTTCTTTTGACTCGTCCTCGGTGATAACGTCTTTTTCAAGTTGTTTCAACGAGTTGTTAGCGTCTTTTCTAACGTTTCTAATTGCGACTTTTGTGTTTTCAGCCTCGGCTTTCACTTGTTTTACGAGTTGTTTTCTGCGCTCTTCGGTAAGTGCGGGAATCACGATTCTGATGATTTCACCGTTGTTGACGGGAGTAAGACCGAGATTTGCTTTTAGGATTTCTTTCTCAATTTTCGGGAGCATCGCTTTTTCCCACGGTTGAACCACGATGGTGCGGGCATCGGTAGTGCCGACGTTAGCAACCTGATTCAACGGCGTTTCCGTTCCGTAATAATCAACCCTGATGTCGGCGAGAATAGCGGGTGTAGCCTTGCCTGCGCGGATTTTTGTAAGTTCCGCTTCGTAATGATTGACAGCGGATTTCATTTTCTCTTCCGCATCGTCAATGTATAATTGCGCTTCTTCGTTCATATTATTTTTCAGTTTAAATACATTTCTAAATTTTGGCAAATATATCCATTATTTTTGGTTTTTAAAAGTTTTTTTTCAAAATTATTTATAAACCGGTACATAAAGCGGATGTTTTTCGTTGTAGAGCCTCATGTAATAAAACAGTTTTGAATTTTTTTTGCGCCTTGACAACTCCGCATACTCGTCATGGAGCGCGGGGTCTTTCATCAAAATCATTTCAAGGTTTTGCGGTGTGTATTCAAGGATTTGCCCGGTTTCAAAAACGAGAAAATACTGCTGCGGCTCAACGGTAGAGACTTGCGTAAAGGGTCTGTTGTAATAATCCCAATACGGGGAATAAGCCGGATTATAAACCGTTTTTGAGCCTAAAAAGTGGCAAATGCTCCCGATAATTCCGACCCTCGAAAATGCGCCGTTGTTCAAAACATATATGCCGTTGGACGAACAATAACCGAAAACCTCCGAAGTCTTTATCGTTATCTCCTGACCGAGATTGTCGTAAAGACTGATTGTCCTTTGCTGCATCAACTCCTCGAAAAAGGTTAAAGACTCAGGGTCTAACTGACTGTTAATACGTGATTTCTCTATAGGCTTATTTTCTGAAAAATCTTTTTTTGTCAGATAAATTCCCTCCGTAAAAACAAAGTCGGAGTCATAAATTTCCTTATGAGAGAAAGTTTGCGAGAAAACCTCCTCACAGAAAAAAAACGCTAATGTTAAAAAAAATACAATCTTCATAGTTCTGAATAAAAAAATTAAATCTGCGCTTAAAATAATAATATTTTTTTCTATCGGAATAGGTCTGTTTTATCTTGCCTACCGAGGGCAGGATTTTTCTGTTTTGTGGCAGGAGATAAAATCCGTAAAATGGTCGTGGATTGTTTTAAGCATAATTTTCGGTGTTATAGGGCATTACAGCCGCGCCTTGCGCTGGTCTCTGATGTTGGAGCCGCTCGGTTACAAACCAAAAA
>CAJOGF010000275.1 GCA_905233995.1 uncultured Bacteroidales bacterium
TTAATATAAAAATTTCCATCGTTTCTTTGTATTTTTATTCGTTGCAAATTTAGCAAATATTTTGCCATTCTCCATATATAGTTGCAAAATTTATGCGCAGCTGAATGTTAAATTTGCAATTTTTTTGCAAAATTGCTGCGAATCCGAAAAAGCGCACGGCGAAGTTAGGTTGGATTGGTGGAGTTTTAAGAAATAATTGAGATTTTTTATTTATCACCGAATTAAACAAACGAAACGAAATTCGTTTTATTCGTTTAATTCGGTGTTAAAAAAATAACTTTTTTTGAATCAAAAATTTTTGTGGAAAATAAACAAAAATCCTATCTTTGTGCCAAAATTTGATATATGGATCAAATCACATTTTTTTCTGATTCGATAAAAGTTTTTGTTTGTGACGTAACTTTAGAGATGACAGAACAAAAACAAAAACTCTGCAAAGTACTCTCAAGAGCGCGAATTAAGGTCGTTACAGCACCTAAAAACGCCACTGAAGACAATGTAGAAACTCTTATGCGTTCTTGTAATTGTTCTGTTCATATTCTTGGAAAAGAAGATTATTACACCACAGAGGGAAACGCTTATTCATCGAATGTAGGCATTCAATACAGAATTGCAAAAAAACTTCGCAACAAAGATTTCAAAGTTTTTTTATGGAATCCGTTAGGAAAAATAGATTCTTTTAATCAGTATATCAATAACATACGACGAGATATTGTTGACAACACGCTATATTCAGCCACACTCTCTCCAATATATTTTGTGGAAGAGTTAAGGAATATGGTAAGTCAAGAATCAAAAATTCAAGGCAAAACCGAAAACAAAGATATATTCTTTATTTTCAATTATTTGGACATCGAAACGGCGAATAGCGTTACAGGAATGGTAGAAGATGTACTGTCGATAAAGAAACTCGCCGTAACAATGAACACCGAGACCGATTACTCCGACTACATAAAAAAACAACTTCCAAGTTGTAAAGTTTGCATAATTTATTATGACTTTGCAACCGATTGGGCAATAAGTTTTACTCGTCAAATTTGGAAAGATAACGGCGGACAATCAGGCAAAACGCCAATAATGCTCATTGGAAATTCAGCACACGCCGACGAAAACTATTTACAAATTTTTAAGAACGTAATAGAAATAGCCATCTGCGAGGTTAGCCTTATACCGCTTGAAATCAAAGTTTTCTTTGATAAAATGACAAATAACATAAAAAAAGAGGTTGTCTAAAAAACAACCCCTCTTTTTTATTTATAATAACGACCATGCTAACGTTACACCTGCAACAACAACCGAAACCATACTCATAAGTTTGATAAGGATATTGAGTGATGGTCCTGAGGTGTCCTTGAACGGGTCGCCAACCGTATCACCAATAACAGAGGCTTTGTGTGTCTCGCTACCTTTGCCGCCGAAATTACCTTTTTCAACAAATTTCTTAGCATTGTCCCATGCGCCACCTGCATTGTTGAGCATAACCGCCAAAGTAAAACCCGCCGACAAACCACCAACAAGCAGACCAACAACGCCCGCAACTCCAAGCACAATGCCCACAACAACAGGTACAATAATTGCCAATAATGCAGGCAAAACCATTTCTTTTTGCGCTCCGGCGGTGCTGATTTCAACACATTTTGCATATTCAGGCTCGGCTTTACCTTCCAAAATTCCATCTATCGTTTTGAACTGACGACGAACCTCTTCCACCATTTTGCCAGCCGCACGACCTACGGCTTTCATTGTCAAAGCACAAAAAACAAAAGCCATCATAGCACCAATAAACAATCCACCAAGAAGTAAGGGATTGAAAATACTCAAGTCAAAAAAGTTAACAAAATCTTTCATCGACGCACTTGCAATGTCAGAAACACCAGTAACGTCGATAAACTCTTTTACTTTTTCTGGTGTTTTAACAATCCAAAGTTTTATCTCTTCCAAATATGCGGCAAGAAGAGCCATAGCCGTCAAAGCCGCTGAACCAATAGCAAAACCTTTTCCCGTTGCAGCGGTTGTATTGCCAAGACCGTCAAGAGCGTCGGTACGTTTTCTGACTTCAGAAGGTAAACCAGACATTTCAGCATTTCCGCCTGCATTGTCAGCAATAGGTCCGAAAGCGTCAGTTGCTAACGTAATTCCCAATGTTGAAAGCATTCCAACAGCAGC
>CAJOGF010000276.1 GCA_905233995.1 uncultured Bacteroidales bacterium
TCTTGTTGACAAGAAATTAGATGTAACGGAGGCAGGTGGTGTGCTGAATGCCTATCAGTTGACCAATAAGTTTGAAAGTTTTCAAAAACTAGGCAAGCAAAGTGGTTTCTTGTTCTATATTCCGGCATGGAATACCAGCAAGATGGACCCGACAACGGGTTTCGTGAACTTTTTCGATACAAGATACGAGAATGTGGAGAAAGCCAGGTCTTTTTTCGGAAAATTCAAGGACATTTATTACAATGCAAAGGATAACTGGTTTGAATTTGCTTTTGATTACGAAGATTTCACTACAAAGGCTGCTGGGACAAAGACGCAATGGACACTTTGTACGCAGGGCACTCGTATTGAAACAAGACGAGATCCAACTCAGAACAACAAATTCGTGAGCGAAGAGCTTGACCTGACAAGCAAATTCAACGAATTATTTGCAAAGTTCAACATCGACTTCAATGGTGATTTGAAAGGTCAAATTTGTTCACAAAACGAAGCACAATTCTTCAGGGATTTGTTGCATCTCTTACATTTGACTTTGCAAATGCGAAATAGCATTACTGGAACCGAAGAAGACTATCTGATTTCACCTGTGAAGAATGCCAATGGCGAGTTTTATGACAGTCGCAAGTGTTGTGATAATTTGCCAATAAACGCTGATGCCAACGGAGCTTACAACATTGCACGAAAAGGTCTCTGGATTGTGGAGCAGATAAAGCAGAGCGACGATATAACAAAAATCAGACTGGCAATCAGCAACAAAGAGTGGCTGAGATATGTACAAGGGGTGAAATAATAGTATGGAAGACTACATCTCCATATCCACCCTAAATGATTTCATCTTTTGTCCGTATTCCATATACCTGCACAATGTGTATATGGAATCGGACGAAGGATTGTACCATGCTACTCCGCAGACCAAAGGGAAATTGGCGCATGAACCTGTTGACACGAAATCGTCCAGTAATAAAAAAGACGTGATCCTTGCGTTGCCTGTGATGTCTGAAGAATTGGGAGTGATGGGTAAGATTGATGTCTATAGGCAAACGGAGAAAAAGCTGATTGAGCGCAAATACCAACTCAAACAAATTTACCAAGGACAGATTTATCAGTTGTGGGCTCAGTATTTTTGTATGGTGGAAATGGGGTATGAAGTGAAAGAGATTTCTTTTTATGAGATTTCCACAAACAAAACCATTCCCATCGCTATACCAACCGATTCTGACAAAATGGAACTGATGTCGTTTATCAACTCGTTCAAGGAATATGACCCGACTGCGCCTGTCCTGACGAACCCTAACAAATGTCAACATTGTATTTATTGTAACTTGTGCGACAAAACCGAAAAAGATAATGTTTACTAACAAAGATATAGAATATCGTTCGATTTATGTGATTAATTGTATTCACGACAGAGATTTACGGGTTAGTAACGGTGAATTGTTGCTTGAGGATGTTGAAGAGGCTAAAACACTGACGAAACTTCCATTTCAAAAGATTTTGGCTTTGTTCGTCATCGGACATATCCGAATCACCACGCCGTTGATTGACAAGTGTAAGAAATTCAATGTCGCGCTAATTGTAGTTAACCAAGGTTTAAGACCGGTGTTTTATTGGTCAAATGCTGCCGAGGCAAATTTCCTGCTTCGGCAAAAACAATATATGTTTCCTAAAGAAGATATTTCCATAGCCAAAGTACTTGTCGAGAACAAGATATGCAATCAGATTGAAATGCTTCGAAAGACCCGAAGGACTGACAAGACAACCAAGTTGTCAATAAATGCTTGCAGGGATTGTGTTGAAAAACTGAAAACCGTTAATCAGTACAATAGTTTGATGGGAATTGAGGGCTTGGCGTCAAAGTTCTTTTTTGAGGCGTTTTATCAGGATTTGAACTGGAAGGCACGAAAACCTCGTATAAAATGCGATGCAGTCAACGCGACACTCGACATAGGTTATACCATCTTGTTCAATTACATAGAGTGCTTTGTCCGTATGTTTGGCTTTGACCCATACGTTGGGGTGTATCACCGATTGTGGTTCAAGCGGAAGTCGTTGGTGTGTGACTTGATAGAGCCTTTTCGTTGCATCGTTGACCGAGCGGTAAGGACGGCATTTAATAGGAGTCAGTTTTCTGAAAAAGATTTTGATGTGATAAAAGGCGA
>CAJOGF010000277.1 GCA_905233995.1 uncultured Bacteroidales bacterium
AATACAATTTGCGCCGTTTTTCTTCGTCGGTGGCAGCCGCCATGGCTTCTTCCTGTTTGCCGTTTTGCAGCAAAATGTCTATTGACGCAATATGCCGAAAAAAGACCCGGCAAGGGGGCAGAAGTTATGCATTGTTTCCGTTATTTCATCGTTTGCTGAGTTGGGCAAAAAGGTCAGTAGCTAACATCTTCAAAGAAGTTCGCGCAATGTCAAGCATAACCATAATCATGTCCCTATCGTTCCAGTGACATCCATCGCTCTTTGTGTAAATTGAAACAGCTTGTAGCATAATGTTTGCACCGTTACATTTTACAAATCTATTTTCGCATAAGTTTGTATTTATTGGCATACCATAATTTGCGGCGGTAAGTCTATCAAGTCTGTTTAATGTGCCATCATTATAAACTAAGGTGACACTTCTGCCATCAGGTCTTGTGACTGTGACGTTTTGCGTTAAAAAATTTGAACCATCTAAAAATAAAATGTACGGGAAATAACGCTCCGACAACATAAAATTGGCTATTTCATCGACATTTTTATAGGCTCTTTCTATAGCATTTCCTGCAACCATAAGGTCTTGATCGTTTTTCTTACCGACAAGTTTTCCTGCTTTTATATTTTCAATGTCTTTTCCTTGATGTTTGGCCTCTGATACCAAAACAACACGCCATTTTTTATTGTCATCTTGTACTTCAATTAGCCCGCCGTCCGGTCTTATGTTTGCACTTTCCACAAAAAGTGTCTGTCCAAGGTATTTATCAACTTTTTGCAAAGACGCATTTATTTCCTTTTTTGCTAAATCCTTTCTATATCGAAATTTTAACATAGGAAATTCAAACTCAAGTTGTTTCATTACAAAAATGGACGTATTTCCGACTTTTATATCGTGTGTTTGTGCGTCTTTGTGAAAGATTGTAATAGGTCCATGCCCTTCTTTTTGCTGTTCCGTCAACCGATTTGATTGTCCTTTTTTCACACATTCACCGCCTCGTTACTTAACATTGAAAATAAGTTCTTTATGTTTTGGACTTCTGTGTATGCCGTGTTTTGCCCTAAATTTCTCATAAGTTCAATATGTTTGTTGAAATAAGTTTTAGATTTTGGGTCATTGTCACACATTAAACAATGTCGCCCTTCTTCGATACATACACGTCCAACAGTCCCACTGCCTGCAAAAAAATCAAGCACAACGGAACCGGGATAGGATAATGCTTTTACAATGCGCTCGATAATTTCTAAGGGTTTTTGCGTTGGATGTCCTACTCGCTCCTTGCTGTTACCGTTTAATCTGTTGATTTCCCACACATTAGTAGGATTTTTCCCTTTTATTGTATTTTCCGGGTTGAGTCGCTTGTCCTTTAATGCGGTCTCAAGGTCTTTTTGGGAATACGGTTCTCTTACAGAGTCTAAATCAAAGTAATAATCATTTGATTTTGTCAGCCAGATTACTTCTTCGTGTCTGTTTGCAAAATATCTGTGTGCAGACATTCCGTTTCTGTATCGCCAAATAATTGTATTTATGAGTTTGAATTTTGTATTTTTTCTAACATGGTGAATTATGTCTATTAAATCTCCCGACTTAATATCTCTAAATTGTATACCGCCAAAAACAACCATGTTTCCGGTTCTTGAAAGAACTCTATATGCTTCATCAATCCATTTTGCTGCCCAATCAATATAATTATCATAAATATCCCACCCTGCAAGCTCAAGATTATATGGGGGATCGATACATATCAACTGTATGGACTCATTGGGGAGAAGTTTCAAAAAATCACAACAATCCATAATACTAAGGCACAACATGGATTTGTCAGGTTTGGTAAAATCCTTTGCCGTCTTATGCTTTAACGTATTATCGCGTCGATTTTTATTTAATGACATAAGTGCATGATTATAATGAGACTTATTATGTATAGCCATTTTTCACCTTATCAATTATTGTTTTTGTTTTCGCTCTTTGTTTTCAGAATATCATTAAAGAGGTGCTGCATAAATGAGTTCGTGTCAAAAGCAGAGGGATTTTTTCGACAGACAAGGAAAGTGCCGCAAGACGAAAGCAGTGCTTCGTCGAGCGGCATTATCCGAGGCGGTATGCCGGAAAAATAAATTTTGTCTTTGGTAAGATAGACATACGTTAACCTCTAAAAACCC
>CAJOGF010000278.1 GCA_905233995.1 uncultured Bacteroidales bacterium
CAGCAAAAACTATCAAATTTACCAAATCAGCCGACCAAGATACAATAAATGCTAACAACGAAGAACTAAACGATGACAACATAGACTTTGATTATGTTCTATTTGCCTCTGTTATAATCGACTATGACTATATAATGGAATTGATTGCCAAATGGACAGGCAGAGAAACCAAGCAAAAACTCACCAAAGAGCAAATTATCAACATTATCAAATCGAGTTCCAATTTTATGGACGACGGCGACGAGATTATAGAATACATCAATTCTCTCGACAAGGATAACCTCAATGGCAAAACCGTTGACGAAGTTAAGCGGAATTTCGAGGATTTCAAACACCAAAAATACGATAACGAAATAGGCGGCATCGCAACTGATTTTCAACTTGGCATAGACCCTTTGACGGCGTTTATCAACCGCACCCTCGACCGCCTGATTTTAGACGGCGACGACATTACCGAACTATTTGGAAAACTTGATCTCGGATGGCGGGAGCGGGTAACAAAAGAAAAAGAATTTATGTCGAGGATTGTGCCGCTACTCAAACGTATGGCAAAAGGAAAAGAAATTTCAGGACTTAACGCTTGGGAGGAATAGTTATGGAGACAACAGCATTATCAACAACAAGCAATTTCATCAGCGACATCAAGGCGTTGATAAACGAGGCGCAACAGCACGTTGTGCGCAGCGTTAATACCGTGATGGTGGCTACATATTGGGAGATAGGCCGCCGCATTGTGGAAGAAGAACAGAACGGCAGCAACCGTGCCGAATACGGAAAATACTTGATTGAAACCCTTGCCAAAGCCCTCACAGAAGAGTTCGGCAAGGGCTTTAGCGAACCTAACTTGCGCAATTTCAGACAGTTTTATCTTGTATTTCCAATTCGCTACGCACTGCGTAGCGAATTGAGTTGGACACATTACCGTCAGTTAATGCGCGTAGAAAACGAAAAAGCACGAGACTTCTACATCAAGGAAGCCGTCGAATGCGGTTGGAGCGCACGGCAGTTGGAGCGGCAAATCAACTCGTTTTACTACCAACGTTTGCTGTCGAGCAAAAACGAAGATGTTGTAAAGCAAGAGGCTCTGCAAAACAATACGTCAATATCACCCAAAGACATACTCAAAGACCCTTATATCCTTGAATTTCTTGATTTGAAAGAAAACAAGGACTATCTTGAAGCCGATTTGGAAACGGCCTTGATAAGCCGTCTGCAAGATTTCTTGCTCGAACTTGGCAAAGGATTTTCTTTTGTGGCACGTCAGCAACGCGTAACCACCGAGGCGGGCAAACATTATTACATCGATTTGGTGTTTTACAATTACCTCTTGAAATGTTTTGTGCTGATAGATTTGAAAATCGGCACGTTGACACCGCAAGACGTAGGACAGATGGATTTGTACGTAAGGCTCTATGAAGACCAGAAACGCACCAAAACCGACAATCCCACAATAGGAATAATACTCTGTTCGCAGAACGACGAGACTGTGGTGAAATATTCTATGCTCAACGACAGCAAACAACTGTTCGCCTCTCAGTACAAACTCTATATGCCCACAGAGGAAGAATTTAAACGGATAATGAATTTCAGATAATGACATCAAAAACAACATATATAGATACAACCACCACCGCCCCCGAATTGCGTTTCCCAGAATTTCACGACGATTGGCAGGTGAAACGGTTGGGGGAATGTTTTGATGAACGAATAGAAAAAAAATGTATCAATCTGCCATTGCTATCATTGACAGAAAATGGAATTATACCACAAGAAGAAACAAATCGCAAAGACAATTCCAATTCAGATAAATCAAAATACCTCCGTGTTTGTATTGGAGATATAGCATATAATACAATGAGAATGTGGCAGGGTAGATGCGTATGGGTAGATACAGAAGGTATTGTTAGTCCTGCATATACAGTATGCAAACCTAAGGAAAACATTTTTTCTTTGTTTTTCTATTATATGTTTAAGACACAGAAAATGATTAATGTTTTCCATCAACACTCGCAAGGTCTTGTAAATGATACATTAAATTTAAAATATGAAAAATTTAGTGCTATCCGTGTTTCCCTCCCCACCCTTGCCGAACAGCGCAAAATAGCCATGTGTCTGTCATCGTTAGACGATTTGATAAAATCCGTTGGCG
>CAJOGF010000279.1 GCA_905233995.1 uncultured Bacteroidales bacterium
TTGCAAAACTCCAAATAGTCATCAACAGCCTCTTTGAATGCATTTTTTAGTTCGATTACACTTTCGCCCTCGTAATTTACAAGAGCCTCGATGCCTTCCAATTTCCCAAAAAAAACATTGTCGTCTTCTGAGAAATCTACAGATCCGATATATCCGTTATATTTTAATGTGTTCATAATTAATTATTTTTAGATTAATTCATTGTTATTTAATATATTGTATACTTGTTTAAGGGCATATTCCTTCATTATATTGCCAGGGTGTGGCTTATGAAGTAAAATTGGCGCACTACCGTCTTTTTTGAACATCACTCTCGACCCTGATGTTTTGCCTTTGTTAGATTTCGCGTAACCAAAATAGGATAAGAGTTTTTCCATTTCATCAAACGTGAAATCTTTTGGAAAGGTCATAAAACGTTCTACTATTTTATCGTTTTTGCTCATTATTTATTGTTTTGAACTATACTTTTAAATCTCCAAAAAAGAGATTTTATTTTTATTAGTTTGGAAATATTTTCCCTCTTTACAACAGTTTGGTTTAACTTTCATAGTTTTTCGTGTTTATATTGGCTTGTCCTTGAACCTAAAAATATAAAGTCATCAGGAATTGACTGAATTCTTGCAGATTCTCTCACTGTCGGAATACGATTATATTTATAGTGGAAATGATGTCTATGTCCCGTGTCAATCATGAAACTCGGCTTTGGGCTGTTTAGTCGAGTCCATGCTATATGGACACGGCGAGTGTTTTGCAATTCCATTGGTAAATCTTTGTAGTTTCCGCCGTCAGGGACTTTGGAAATTATTGCGATTGTCTTTGCATTATGCTCCGTAATTTGGTGGTTATAAAGTATCTGAGAGGCAGTTCGCATCTTTTTTTGATAGTCGCTCAATGGCTTGGACGGATATCGACTCCAATCATCAACTGATTTTTCAGGCAAATCAGATAACGCCTCAAACGAGGTTGTGTATTTTTCGACTGATTTTGCTGGAAATTCAAATTTCTCATTTAATAATCCGACGAAAATAGCCCTGCGCCTATTTTGTGGTGTACCGTAATCACTCGCCATTAACACCTTATATTGGACATTATACCCCAAGTACGAAAAATCTTTCACAATGGAATCTCTGATCAAACCATCACCTATCGAAAGTATGTTTGGTACATTTTCCAAAACAAATGCTTTCGGCTTGTAGTATGCTACAAACTTTACAAAATTTTTGTATAATTTGTTTCGTTCGTCGTCAACGATGCGTTTGCCAGCTACTGAAAATCCTTGGCAAGGTGAACCTCCGATTATTATGTCAATCGTCTTGCCGTCCAATTCGGATTCAATGTACTGCGGCTTCATTTTAGACAAGTCTTTGCAAAGACCTTTTGAGTTTTTGTGGTTGAAATTGAATGTGTTAATTGCGTCTTGCCACGAATCAATGCCGACAACGACATTTACCCCGGCTTTTTCAAAGCCGAGGGACAAACCTCCACAGCCACAAAATAGGTCTAACGCATTCATAATATTCTAACATTTTATTTCGTTGCAAAGATAACTAATTGTTTGTACACATACAAATATTTTATTCATTT
This sequence comes from uncultured Bacteroidales bacterium, assembly GCA_905233995.1. Lineage (GTDB taxonomy): Bacteria > Bacteroidota > Bacteroidia > Bacteroidales > UBA3824 > UBA3824. Next base: position 1,585 of record CAJOGF010000279.1, read on the forward strand.
TTCTCAAAACATATTGTTGAACCTTTCGGGCGATTTACAAGAACTAAAACTCATTGACTTTGGTAACGCAAGATTCTTGAATCAAAAGCCTGCAAAGCCTGATTTAAAGGAAGTTAACCCTTTTTATCTTGCTCCCGAAAGATTCAACGGTGTTTGTTGCATACAGTCAGACCTTTATTCAGTCGGAGTGCTGATTTACAACCTTTTATTTGGAAAATTGCCGTGGTTTTTCGACGTTTCGGGAATGGATAGCGACCAAATTGACGAAAAACTGTCGACAACAAGGTCAAAAACTCTGAAATTTCCCGACGTTGAAAAATTCGAGTTGGATGAAAACCTTTTGAACATCATTTCAAAAGCGTTGAGCAACGAAATTTCAGACCGTTTTCAAACGGCGGAGGATTTTATAAAAGCCTTGGACGGCGAAATTGTCGTATCTGCACCAATTATCCAAAATGCTAAAAAAGAGACTGTTACCGAGGAACGCCCAAAACGCAAACGCGGCGGATTTGCCGACGTGGCGGGCATGAAAGAATTGAAAGAACAGTTGCAATCGGATGTTAT
>CAJOGF010000280.1 GCA_905233995.1 uncultured Bacteroidales bacterium
ATTGGGACGAGGACGAAGACGAATACGACGAGGACGACGAGGACGACGAAGAAGAGGACGACGAAGACGAAGAAGAATTTGACGAGGACGAAGGTGAAGAAGAATACGAAGAAGAAGAATAGCATTAGTTTTCAAGAACAATCAATCGTCGCATAGTTTTATATAAAAGATGTTGTCCCAAAAGTATGGTGCTGACTTTTGGGACAGCCTTTTGTTGCAATGAAACAATTTTGAATGAAATGAAACTTTTTTTGACTATTCGTCCGCTGTTTGCACGTCTCAATAAAAATCGTGTTCCCTGCCCTGACTATTTGTGAATGTTCCGTTGTAACTATTCAACGCGCTTGCCCAGCCGTCAAATGTGTCTGAATTGAAAACCTTTGGGCGTGTGTTCGTTGAGGATAAAATTAAAAAAAATGTTGTCATTATACCCAAAAAAACATATCTTTGTTGCCAAGAAAAAACATAAGCATTATGGGTACATTCATCGACAAGGGCAACATCGCCTTCAAGGAAATTAAGAACTCCGACTTCGTTGACAAGTCGGGGCTGATAGAAATTCTTAATGAGAACATTAAGACCCCGCACCGGTATATCTGCGTGTCGAGACCACGGCGGTTTGGCAAGTCTGTCGCAGCAAAGATGATTTATGCCTATTACGACAGGAAGTCGGATTCAAAGCCGCTTTTTGACGATTTGGAGATTTCAAAATTGCCAAGTTATGAAACGCATCTCAACAAATATCCGACAATTTATATCGATTGGAATAGATTTTCGGCTGTTGACGAAAAAAGTGTTGTGGAAGAGGCGCAACGTAAAATCATCAAAGATTTGAAATTGTCGTATCCAATCTTGGAAGAGCAAGACTCATTGATGTCGGCTCTTGAAGAAATCCACAACAAGACTGGCGACCGTTTTGTCTTTATCATCGACGAGTGGGACAAGTTGGTTAGGGAAATTGACGAAAAGACGCAAACTAAATATGTCAACTTCTTGCGCTCGATGTTCAAATCCAACACCGCCGACGATGTTTTTTTGTTGGTGTATATGACTGGCATTCTGCCGATTATAAAAGTAGAGTCGCAGTCGGCACTCAACAATTTTGACGAGTACAGCGTAATTGATCCGGGTAGAACAGCGCAATATTACGGTTTTACTGCAATGCAAGTACAATCACTCTGCAACAAGTTCAAGATGGATTTTGAAATGATGAAGCACGCCTACGACGGTTATATCATAGGTGATGAAAAGTCGATGTTTAATCCAAATTCGGTGATGCAGTCGATTGAAAAAAGAAACTACAACAGCCATTGGTCAAAATCCGCATCTTACACAACCATTGAGCATTACATCAAAAACGATATTGATGGTTTGCGCGACAAAATCGTCAGGATGTTGAACGGCGAAAAGGTTTCAATCAGTGTTACGAGTTTCCGCAACGACATTAGAAATATCGAAACCTGCGACGATGTTCTGACGCTTTTGGCTCATCTCGGCTACTTGTCGTATGACCCTGTATTTGGCCGTGTTATGATTCCGAATACCGAGGTTGCCGATGAGTTTAAAAACTCGATTCGTATTTGTGGTTGGGGTGGTTTGTCTAAGGCGATAGGCAATTCGCGCGAACTTCTCAATGCGACCATCGCCGGCGACAAAAAGTACATTGAAAAGGCTTTGGATTTGTATCACGACGAGGCTACGTCGTTCATTGAGTTCAACGACGAAAATTCTTTGGCGTGTGCCATCCGCCTTGCATACTATTCAGCGCAGGCTCAATACGAGATTTTCAGGGAGTTCCCATCGGGCAAGGGCTTTGCTGATATGGTGTTTGTGCCAATCAAAAACTCGCCATATCCCGCCGTGGTTGTGGAGTTGAAATACGACAAAACAGCGCAAGGTGCAATCGCCCAAATCAAAGCCAAAAACTATCACGGAAAGTTGCAGAATTTTTCCAAGACGTTGATTTTGCTCGGCATCAACTACGACAAAACCACCAAGAAACACGAAGTGGAGATTGAGGCGTTGAATGGGGAGTTTGTGTAGGGGGAGGAGATGATTGAAATATCCTTGTTAAGAGTTTGCTACTATATGTTATAAATAGCGGGGAAAGATATAAAAATCATCAAATTTTTATCGGGGAAAGAT
>CAJOGF010000281.1 GCA_905233995.1 uncultured Bacteroidales bacterium
CTACATCAATCATAATCAATTCCTCCTTAGAATGATTGTTTCTCTCTCCAACAGCTATTACACTGTGGCTCCATAATTATAATATATACCCGTAGGAAGCGAGTCCTACGGGTATATATTTCCCGTTTTATTTGCAAATTGAATCATGGAATTATCTTGATTTTTCCGAAAATTTTTATAGAGTGAATCAGTACGCGGATATCCATAAAATTGTCAAGCATCTCTCTATTCTTCTTGAAGAGCTTTCAATTTATCAAATTCGTCTTTTGTCATAGCAACAGTCCCTTCTTTTTGTTAAAAAACCTACACTTAAAACACCGGCGATTTCGTTCACATTCACTTCTCATTTCCTCGCGATTCTATCACAAAAAAAGCCGTCAGGTCAACATAAAAAATTGTCTGACAGCTTTATTTTTTCGTGGCACTTTAAGTGTACTTTTTGTGCCGGTTTATTGAAAATCTTCAGTCCAGCGTTGGAATGTGGTGTGTGAAACACCTATTTTTTTTGCCGCTTTTCTGCCCGACAACCTGCCTTCTTGCCATTGCTTAAAGACTTCAAGTAAGTTATCAGGTTTCGGAATCGGTTTGCGTCCGAATTTGACACCGCGTTTTTTGGCTGCAGCTATTCCTTCCGCTTGACGACGCTTTATATTTTCGCGTTCTTTCTGTGCAACGTAGGAGAAAATTTGTAAAACAAGGTCGGCTATCAGCGTCCGTGTTGAATCTTTGCAACTCCGAGTATCGAACAACGGCATATCGAGGACAACGATATTTGCATGTTTTTCTTTTGTGACAATGCGCCATTGTTCGAGCAATTCTTCATAATTTCTGCCCAGCCTGTCGATACTTGCAATGACAACTGTATCGTCCGGCTTAAGTTTTCGCAGAAGTTTTTTATAAGCCGGACGCTCAAAATCTTTTCCGGACTGCTTGTCAAGATAAATGCAATCTGCCGGTACGCCGTAATTGTCTGTCCTCATTCTGCTCCTTCGTTGAAACTCTGATGTAACCGTAAATCAATAGACATCACTCCCTCAATTTTTCATCAAAATTGCTATCGGCTATACTCTACTCATCTATATAATATGCGTTTGAAATTTTTCATTCTAACTTTGACACAAAAAAAGGACTTGGCATTTCGCCAAGCCCTTGATTTTTTAATTTAGAAGTTCTAACTCGCTCAATTACATCTGCGTAAACCGCAATTCGTAAATGTTTGTGCAGTAGATATTGGTGATTGATTATAAAAACGCCGTTTGTTGCACAAACATTTACTCATTCCTTCTCGATCTTCACAAAAACATAGTAAGTTTTACGATTTCCTGTTGCAATGTATGAGTTAAGCCGATACTCGTATTTGTCTGTTTCCAAACAATTTTTATTCACTTCGCCACGATTAAAAGGTTTGCTTTCTCTGAACTTTTCACAAAAACGTATTTCTTCAGCTGTAGGGTTTTTTTCATCGTGAGGTATTCCATGTTTCTTTAAGTAATCTTTATTAACGTAATTGCCAGACTTTTGACTTTCTATCTCTTCCAGCGGAACAGCGTTTTCGATAATGTATTCTCGGAGATCATGAACCTTTGATTTTTGATGTGCTGTCGGAATCGGTTGGCAATTATCTATGTTTTTTTCAAGCCATTTCATTTGTTCGTTGAGTAGCATATCTTCAAAACACAAGTCAGTTTGAAATTCTGAAGTTCCCAATCCGCGATAATATTTTTGTTTGTCGTAGAGCTTTTCTTCACGCTTTGTGGAAAAGGGTAAATCATACCGTTTGACAAAATTCGCTAAAATCTGCAATTCTTCATACGGCGACATAGTTTTATCACCATATTTTTGGTATTTGTACCATTTGTAGCTGTGCAGTTCATTGCCTTTTAATCGACTGAGTACAGTTTCAAGTCTCTTCTTAATCTTATCATCAAAAGTGTCGGGGATTAACTTTTCAAACAAATACTTTGCAAAATTGTCATCAAATCTGAAGGCATAACGGTTTCCGTATTCGTTGAAGTTTGCATCTTTCCTTGTCCAATCGGCTCTACACTTTATATCAGCTTCGGTGGTCAGAATGTCAACTATATTTCTGCTCCAAATTACTCTGTTCCCTTCTTTCATATAATAATTGTAGATTTTCCTGCAATCGGAAGAAAAATCTATTGGATTTTTTAAATCTAATGCTTCAATCAAAGTATCAAGATTAAAGTTTGAATCGGACGTTTTCATTAAAGACATTTGAAAATTTATGGATTCTATCAGTTGCCATATTGCATTGGAATTGTATGTGGCAAAGTCACCGTCATCGGTAAATCTGTGCAAACGCTTGTCAATTTTGTTTTGTTTGAAATTTACATCACAAACGTCAAACATCAGCCTGTCAACAAGAGCTTGGATATTTCTTTTGAGTTTTCGTTGTATTTGTTCTTCAGAATACTGCGGAACGTACAAATTTATCTTCGTATCGTAAGTAGTGCGTAAGCGACCCAACATTTGAATGAACTCTGTCCTGTCGCAATAATCAATGACTACGTTTTTAATTGATCCGGCTTTGATGTTGACACCGTTGTCCAAAACCGATGTTGTAATCAAAACGTCTTCATCAAAAGTTTGTTCATTGACCAATTTTTCATAAGTTTCTTTTTCCTGAATTTCTCTGTCAGTGGGCGAATCAGACAATGATTTTGATTCGGCAGTCAAAAACGTAACTGAAATCTGATCATTTTTCTTTTTAATTTTTTCAAGCAGTTCATTCCCGTAACGCTTTGATGAAACAAAGATCAGCCATTTGTTATTCTCGTCAGCTTTTACGACTTCATTCAATAATTCATCGTCGTCTGCGTAGTAGTAGAAATTTTCAATGTAGTCATAATTTCGCTCCATATAATAAAAATTGATACTTAAGTCAGGAAGGGCTTGTTTAATTGCTCTTTTAGCCGATTCGCCTTCGGAAGCGATATAACGGTAAAGAGAATTGTTTGGCTCGTTTATAATATTAAACTTGTTGAATAACAATTCCATGTTAATGTTTTCAATGGCATGATCTTTAACTTTTTTCAATTCATTTTGAATGTAGATGTA
>CAJOGF010000282.1 GCA_905233995.1 uncultured Bacteroidales bacterium
TTTAATCAAATGAAAAACGTATTCCTCAAACCATCCGCCGGTGAGAAATTGAATGTCATATTTAGAAAGTTCGTTGTTCCGTATCGGAAAGTTTGTGCGGTTTAAGAAAGCCAACAAGCCATCAATACGCGGTTTCTTTTCGGTGTCTTCACGAGTTTCCAATTCGGCAACTGTGAATGGCTTTTCGATTCCGGCTTTATTTTTACCTTTACCGTTACGATATGCCCTCAATTTATCAAGAATAATTTTTTCTTCATTAGACAAATTACCGTTTACATACAGATTATAAAATGACAAAGTGTATTCTTCACTTTGCGTGATTTTCTTGCATTTGAACGGAATGTTGTATGCTGTGAGATAGTCAGCCACCGAGAGTCTTGTCTTGATAAGTATGTTGTCGTGTGAGCGGGGCGAAAGAATGTAGTTTTTTGGGTACGGAATGTAATAGATTGTACTGTCGTATTTTTCAAAAATTTCACTAACAGCGAAATCCATATATTTTGTGCCACCTGTGAGGTTCACAAAATATTTTTCGTTGTCGGAAAGATACGATTTAATCTTGTCGCACATAATATCCCAACGTTCTTCATCATCGTTGTTTTCGAAAACGATGTTTGTTGTCTGTGCAACGTTTGGGATATTGATTGCGTTGACAATCCAATTGATTTTTGATTCCATAACGCGCGAGGCAATAAACATAAGTTTATCGCCATCCTTGTACATTTCCTTTATGAAAAGTACGTTTGGGATCGTCTGCGCCGAGATTATGGATACTATGGTTTTAGACATATTTTGTGTTTTTTATAGTTTTAAGTCGTTTTCTGCAATTTTCTTGCCATCATAGATGCCTTTGATGCCGAGGATTTTGATGCGCTTGTCGAAGTTGCCCGATATTTTCTCCATCTTGTGGAGGGTGAATAGATAAGGGTTGACTTTCAAGCCAAAATCTTTGGAGATTGCGGCGAGTTTGTAGAGGTATTCTTCGGTGGTTTCTCGTGCGCCGCCAACTCCATACATCGTTACTTTACATTCTATGACGGTTAATGCGTTGTCTTTTACAAATACAACATCAAGTTCGTTGTCGTTCTGCGTATCGTCTCTGAATATTTGTACTGACTTCGCTATGGCGTTGTCAGGCAGATGGTAATCACTTTTGATGCGCTGATAAACGTATTCCTCAAACCATTGCCCACTCCAATAGGCGCGTGCTTCGGCTGTTTACAACAATTTGAATCCTTTCCTTTTTATTTGGTCAAATAATCCGCTAAGTTCTGCGAATGTCTTGACGGTTTGGTTGTTGGGGCGGAATGTGATTCCATACAGAGAAAAATACTCTTTCAATGACAGTCGGTAGTTGATGGCAAATTCTTCCGGTTTATCGAACTCGTAATATTTGTTGGTGCCGAGCGGTACATAGACGAAACGGGCGTTCAGTTTGCTGAAAAAGTTGAACGCGGCTATCGACATTGTTTTTGTACCGCCGGTCTGGTTGACGCAATATTCGTCGGTTTTGTCAAACTGTTCCGCCGACAGTTCCTGCATTATTTGGAAGTAGTTGTCGGCGGAGGTCAGGTGGATCCTCCTTATGCTGCCACGCTTGTAGCCCAATGTCTGTTCGAGCGCAACGTCCCTACCCGCCTTTTTTACGTCGTCGGTGATTATGAAGATGTTTTTGTCATAATAACCGTTGCTCTCCTTGATAAAAAGGTAGTTTGGGATAGTGTGGGCTGATAGTATGGAAACGAGGGTGCGCATAGGGGTTACAAGTGCTTGTTTAATTCTTCCACAATGATTATGCCGTCTTTCTCATTGCAGAACAATCTTTCTGCGCCATGGATAGCCCAAGCATCGCACTCATGTGTAAAACCGTGATTTCCTTTTAGTTGTTTGTAATCCAATCTTTTTGGATTATAATCACCATTGGAAAGTTTGTACAGACAAAGGTCATCAATTCTTTCGTTTATTTCCCAAATGCGGTCTTCAATGGTTACATTTTTGACGCTTTTTCGGAAATTTTTGCCTTCTACAACTCTGTCGAATACAAACGGTAATATTTTTTCGCCATAGAGTTCTAATTTGGTATTCTCCCAAGCAATTTGTCCCCATGGTGAAAATTCGCCGTTTTTAACCCACAAGGAGTTAAGATGCGAATAGTCTTGCAGATGAATGCCGAGCGATATTTTGTGATAATCGTCTAAAAATTGTTTAATAGATTCAGTTTCACTCCAAATGATTGGCAGTCTTGGTATTTCGAGCACTTCTTCTCCACCCTCAAACTTGTAAATAGTTTCGTCAGCCAAGAACGTTCCCAATATCTGAGTAAAACCCGATACGGACTTGAATCCACCTGCGGTGTTGAAGATGAATTTTGAAGATTTATCGTTTTTTTTCAGATTAAATGCCCATTTAACAAGGTTTGAAAGACCCGTCTCAAAAGAATCCAAATTGTCAGTGTTTAAGGATTCGATTTTTTCGAGAACAACACCTTGGTATTTGTTGACTTTTAACCATTCTTCGATGAGAGATGCCGCCAATTCTCCGAATACAGTGTCAGTGTGGACAAGGTAGCAAAAACATTTTTTGTTGTCAATATTTTTTTTACGCTGCCATGTCAATAGGCAGTTTAATTCTGCGGAACTGGTCTTGACATCTTTTTCGTTTTTAGTGTTCCATTGGTTTATCAATTTTTCCCAATGGTTATGAACCTTTTTGTATATTTCAGAGGGAATGTCCTCTTCTCTTTTTGCATTGCTGTACTTTGTCAGGACGTCGTACAATTCTTTGTCTCCTCTTGCGGGATTAGTTAGTACGCTTGTGCCGCATGTATTTATGATTTGGTAGTTCATAATTTTATTTTGCTAGTTTATCAAACCACTCTTTTGCAACATCTTCGCCGAATAAATCGACAGTTTTTTTCCACGACTTGAAATCTTTGAATGCTTTCAAATCTTTCGATTTTAATGTCTGCGATATTTCTTTTAGTTTGTCGAAGAACGCAGCCTTGTCATCCTCGGAAAACTTGTTGCCGTATTTGAGCCACGTTTCCACATTGCCACACAATGTGCCAATTCGGGTAGCATTGGAGATTTTGTCCTTTAATGGAACCGCATTTTTGGCGGCGCGTTCTTGCTGCTCCTCGACAAGTTTTTGTGCCGCTGCTTTTTCCATTTCCCTAATCCTTATCTTACCTGCAAGCACATCTCTGTACATTATATGTTCTGTCAAGTCAGGGCACAATGATGCAGCTTCGTCGCAAAGTGCTTTTGCTTCATCAAGTTTTTCGGATTCGTTCAACTTTATGATTTGTTCA
>CAJOGF010000283.1 GCA_905233995.1 uncultured Bacteroidales bacterium
CAGGCGGCGACAAAGGAATGTAAAAAACTGATAGAAGGAAACCTTGAAATCGTTGACAAAAACGGTAAACTATTAGACAAAAAGGTTTTAGACACATCACCCGCAAAGGGTTTTAACTTTAAGCAATTAGGCGATGTTGTAAATAACAAAATGAAAGAGTTGAAATGTGGCTCGGAAGTGTCTCAAAAAATTGTTGTAAGAGAAAACAACGTTAGACTATTTATAGAAAACGGAGTTATGACGTTTGCTGCGCATTTCAACAAAAAGAAAGATAATTCTTTTGTCGTAGAATTATTCAGTATAAGAGTAGATGAACAATGGCAAAAGAAAGGTATTGCAAAAAGCATTATTACTAATATGGTTGAGCAATCAAAAAATATCGGTATTAATAAAATAAAATTTACGGCAAAAAAAGATGGTAGTTATACTTGGGCAAAAATGGGCTTTAAGGCGAAAAACCGTAAAAGCATACAAGGAATCAAAGATGAAAGAGTAAAAGAAATGGTAAAAGACTATTATTCAAAACACGATGAAAATACCCCATTCCCTATGCAAGATATTGCAGAACAAGAATGGGGTGAAAAAGTTTTGAAAGAAATGCTTTGGTTGTCAGAGGTTGAATTTGTTTATTAGATTTTAGCACCTAAATTAATGAGCAATTCTTTTAATTCTTTGGCATCTTCCAAAGTTATGTCTTCAATACCGGGTTCAATACCGTCTTGCGGTTGTAACCAATCGGGTAGTTCCTCGGTGTTTTGTTTGTCGCACATAATTGTAATGATTAAATAGTTTATCTATAGTGTTAACGCTGCAAATATAAATAAAGTTATGAAAAAAAAGAAATTAAATCTAAAAATAGATATGAACAAGACCCAAAGACAATTATTTTTTCTTTTTGGGTTTGTCAACGTCTTTCATCTCTTTGTAACCCGTTTTGAGTTCTTTTTTGACTTCGGGAAGACTCCGTTCCTGAGGCAGGTTTTCTGGGGATGTTTTGGAGTTTTGTTGTACCATAGTGCGTACTTCTCTACCAACTTGATAATGGGTTTGCTCCAAATTGCGTTGTCCAGTTATGTTATAGTTCTTTATTCGCTCTTCTGTTTGTGTTATGCGGAAAAGGTTTGCAGCAAGTTCTGCCCTACCCATACTATCAAAAATTTTGGTTTTGTCGATGTGTCTTTTGGCAGCCAACTGCCAATTCTGCATATTATACATACCAAGATAACCAGCATTTTGAAATTTAGCATAATCAACCACTCCCGCACACTTAGCAACCGATGCAAGACTTTTATTTCCTTCTGTAATTTCTTCGCGATACAGAAGTCTATCAATATCATTGCTTTTTTCAATCAGAAGTTCAAAACTGCGCGTCTGTTGAGCAAAATACATCTGGGCTTGTGCAATTTCTTCTTTTTTAGGATCACCGTTCATGGCGGCAAGGTAACAAGCAAATCGTGTAAGTTTAAAATCTTGAAACGATTCCCCGTTGCTATCCTCTCTTTGAACCGCAACAATATTATCAAAATACGAAATATTAAGCGACATCATAGCCTTGGTTGCTCGGTCAAGAACCTTTTGGAAACTTTTAAGGTCTTTATATCCAAACATCAAAGCTATCTCAGAAGCCCACCAATAAACGATGCCATTTTGATTTTTAAAATCTTCAAATGAGACTATTTCTGTTGTATTATCCATACGTATTACATTAAAAATGAAAACGGTACAAATATAAAAGTATTATTATTAATACCCAAATAAAAATTAAAAAAAATGAACGAAAAAAACACATATCCCAAATCCTATCATTGCACAGTGATCGATGATTCATTCACGGTTGATAGTATCAAGGAACTGAACGAAAGACTCGCCGCCTACAAATTCACAGACATGGCTGTAATGAAAATCAAGGTGGCAATATCGGCAATCAATAAAGAGGAGATTCCGACTCCCCCTCAGTTTGAAAACGGCGGTGAAAATACCAAAAACTAATTGTATAACCAAATAAAAACACATAAAAAAATGGATATTAAAGACATATTAAAAACCTATTTTAAAAAGCATGCGTTTCCCACCGAGGCGCAGTATGCTGAATTGATAGACTCTTTTGTAACCT
>CAJOGF010000284.1 GCA_905233995.1 uncultured Bacteroidales bacterium
TCGAATCAAAAGCCTCGGAAACTCTTGATTTTGAACTAAATCGGATAATTAGCAATTCACGGATGTCAAGGACGTCCCCCACTTACAATTGGTTAATGCTCGCTCCCAAAAGGTGCGGGCTGAAAAATCTATTGTAAGTGGACGGGGTTCATCCGAGGCTCCCCGTGAATGCGAATAGATGAAATAAGGTCTGCGCCTTATTTTGCAACCTGATTGACATGCCGGTTTGGTTGTATAGGTTGCTGTGTAATTCTTGACACAATTATTCCTAATATTGTTGTGTCAAGAATCATTTACATTTTGATTTCGACGGTCGTGTGCATAGTGCCGGTAATTGTGTGGAAAAATTGGGCGGCGAAAAGAACGCTCAACAAAGCGTAAGGGCTTTTCCCTCAATCCTCCATATCATATATTTTTTGAGAAGAAAGGCGGTGAAGTACGGGAATGTGTAGAATTTGCCGTTGAAGCCGATGTTTTTGTGGCAAAGTTTGATTCCGTATTTGATGTCGGGATATTTGTCGCTGTTAATCAGGGTGTTGAGCGACGGCGTGGAATTGTCTGACGCCTTCACTTCCACCGGCACCACCGAATCCGCATCCCTGACGAAAAAATCCATTTCCAGAGTGCCTTTGGCGTTTTTGTAGTAAAAGAGCGGATAGCCCGATTTGACAAGCATGTCGGCTACAATGTTCTCATACACAGCACCTTTGTAAGTGTTGAAATTCTTGTTGGCGCGAAGGTCGGCCTGCGCCTCGTCGTCCAAAGACGCAATCAAAAGCCCCGTGTCGCGGAAATAAAGTTTGTAGTTTTGCGGGTTGTAATTGCCCTTGAACGGCATTTCGGGCAGGTCGAGGCAATAACAGATGTTGACTATCCCGGCATCGTTGAGCCAGTCAACAACGCCGACGTACTCGCGGTTGCGCGCGCCGTGGGCAATCTTTGAGATTTGAAACTTTTTGTTTTCCTTCGCCAAAAACGCGGGGATGTTTTCATAAACATTCCTGACTTTCGCCTTGTCGAGGCCGACGGCATACTTTGTGATGTCCTCGGCGTATGCCCTGAGCAATGCCCTCTGCGCGTCCAAAATGCCCGAAAAATTGTTTTGCCCGACAAACATCTTGACCACCTGCGGCATGCCGCCAACGAGAATGTAGTCCTTGAAATTTTGCATCATCACGTCCATCGCCGTCGCGGTGAAAGGCTGCAAAAGTTTCATATTTTCAAACAGGTCGCCAATCTGCGTGCCGCTGTATCCTTTTGCCCACAGAAATTCCTCAAAATCAAGCGAATACATTTCGTAATCAATTTTGTAGCCGACGGACACCGAATCGATTTCCTGATAATTGAGTCCCATCAGCGAGCCTGAACAGATGACATCATATTTCTTGTCTAACGCAAAGAATTTCAGCGAGGTAGCACAGTTGGGACACGCCTGCAACTCGTCAAAAAATATCAGCGTGTCGTTTTCAATGAACTCGAATTTCGGGTTTATCATCGAAATCTGTTTGACGACATCGACGGCGGAAAAACCGTGTTCAAAAATGGTTTTGTATTCGGGCGAGGTTATGAAATTTATTTCGACAAAACTTTTGTAACTTTTCGCAAAGTTTTCGATGGAAAAAGTCTTCCCGATTTGACGTGCGCCCTTTACAATCAGCGGCAGTCTGTCGGGATTATTCTTCCATTTTTCGAGGTATTGGTCTATTTTTCGTCTAAGTTGCAGTGCCATAGTGTTTTGATTGATGATTATCACAAAATTCCAGCTCAAAATTAGCAAAAAATCACAAAATTCCAGCGTTTTTTGGGCAAAAAATCACAAGATTCCGTTAAATATCGCCTAAAAAACATTCCCAGAGTCAGAATCACACATCCCGATCAATATCGGATGGAAACATTATTTCTAAACTTTTAAACAAATAAATTTGCTTAATTATCGCCGATGTTGTACTTTTGTTTCGGTTTACTAACACCGTGATTATGAAAAGGACAACATTTATAATTCCACTTGTCGCGCTTATGGCGTCCTGCGGTTCTCAGGACAAGGTGCGGGACATTGTGGACTTCGATTTCGGATGGAAATTCTCGTTGGAGG
>CAJOGF010000285.1 GCA_905233995.1 uncultured Bacteroidales bacterium
ATTTAAAGTAAGAGGAAAAGACGGAGAAGGACAGATTCATAAAGGTTGGTTGTCTGTTTATTTTCTGAAAGGCGAATTGAAAACATATATTCAGGAAGAGGCGGAAGAAAATAAACCTGCAATGACTTTTTATGTAGAGCCGGAAAGTATCGCGCAATTCGTCGGCTATGACGCGGACGGTAATGAAATTTATGAAGGTGACAAAGTTCAAGGGATTAACGGCACAATGGACGGACATACTTTTACGGCACGGCGTGACAATGTAGTACAAAGTACAAATGGTATGTATTGGGGTTTTCAGTCCGAAGATGTCAGAAAGGATAGCGGAGAAAATGAAAAAAATTAAATTTCGCGGCAAAACAGAGGAAGGCAAATATATTTTCAGTGATTCAATCCAATTTGATGTAGACGGCAAAGGCAGAGAATTTTGTCGTTTGAAAGACGAATATGGAAATTGGCTTTATGTAGCACCGTACAGCGTCGCCCAGTTGATTGGTTATGATAAAAACGACAAGGAAGTTTATTCCGACGATATACTGACAGACGGCGAATTTGAGGTGAATATGGAAACAAACATCGCAGAATATGAAGACCGTATTTTGGAGTATCTTGCAGAGCTTGAAGTGTTGGAGGAAGGCGGCAATGACAATCTTTAAAGACAGACACGGAAAAACGTGGATACACGGGTCAGGAGTGCGCTTGTATTTCCGGCTGAATGTGCCAATCTACAAATTTTATGATTACTACAAACTTTTGAAAGGAAAGATTTTGTAATCAAGTTTTTACGGTATCTTCAAGTCGCTTTTCCAATTTTTTGGAAATCCCATATTTAAAAGAACTGCATTAAACAAATTTTGTGGTAATTTCTCAGAAAGGCGACTTAACTCTGATACCATTTGATTGTACAGTCTCTGGTAGTCTTTCTTTTGTAGCAATAACCCCAATATCAGTATGCAGTCGAACAATTTTGATTTAAAAGAAAAAGAGGTTTGTTTATGAAAAAGTATGATTTTAGGCATATTTCCACCTTTTTTGAAAACAACGTTGTACAACCTTTCATCGTGCGCACAGACGTTTCTAAAATGATTCAACAACATTAACATTTCGTGGAAAAAAGTCACATAATTTTTATGCTTAGTTACGGTGGCAGAGGGATAAATTTTTTGATAATCCGATATAAATTCATCTACAATTTCTTTTTTCATATCAGGAGTTAAGGCATCGAAGAAATGATAGGTTTCGCCTAAAGTCATTTTCTTAATCAGTACCCATAAAGGAAGTTCTTTATACTTGTTGATGTAGTGGTAAATCTGTCCGCCTTGATCTTGCGGTTGAGAGTTATTTGTTATGACCGTTGATAAACGGGCAATCAATTTCGTCACTTTTTGCGGATTGGAAGTATCAAAATTGTTTATATCAAGATAGCTGAAGTTGCCGGTAAAATGCTCAGAGAAATGGTATGAAATTTTGGTTTTCAAAGCGGTTTCAAATTTCAAAAGATATTTTATGAGTATTGAGCGAATGTTTCTGTCAAAATCGTAAAGGCTAAAAATATTTTCAAAAGTTGTACCAGCTTTGAAAAAATCCTCGCCTAAAGATTTTGTTTTCGGAATATCCAAAAAAATGTCTTTGTAGCCATTGATAATATTATAATAGCCTTCTCTCTTGAGAATGAGGATAGCTTTTGAGCCGTTGGAGATATCAAGATTTCTTTTTCGCAAGATTTTTAACTGCTGACGATAAGTTGTAAAAGGTTTATTTAAAATAGTTGACATAGCAAGCTCCTTAAGTACTAAAAAAGGTCTTGCTTTTCCTCAGATAGGCAAGACCACGCAGAACGCCCGCAGGTTTTCTGCAATTCCGTGAGTGTATTATAAAAATTTTCAAGGCAAGTGTCAACGAAAACTTTTGAAAGGACAGATTTAAAAATGTTGATTGACAATGTAGAGGTAACAGCGGACAAAGATTTTTCCGACAGCGAACTTAAATATTATGTGGAAGTGGCGAAGTCGAAGTTTCCGAACGACACGATAACAAAGTTGGAAGTCAGATTGGAAGATGACGGCAG
>CAJOGF010000286.1 GCA_905233995.1 uncultured Bacteroidales bacterium
GAAGGATTTCCATACGTATTAATCATAATTATTTTTGTAACGGCGGCATTAATTATATGGAAAATATCGAGCAAAAAATAAAACCTGACAATTGGTTTACAGCAATGCTGTTTGTGTTTATGGCGATAATTTTTTTATCTGTCATCATTCAGTATTTCAGCACATTAAATGTTGTTGATGACAATTTGGTGCAAATATCAAAAGGCGAATTTATAATGTCAATTATTATTGACGTTTTTGCGTATAGTTACGCTTTTGCAAGTATATACAACGCATTAAAAGCCAAGTTGTTCAGTATTGCAATGTTGAAACTTTCGGTTGTGTACATCCTTTTGCAGTCGATAGTTAGGTTTATCGACAATTTCAATCTTGTTTTCCAAATGCCAAAACTGACTTTGGGCTGGCTTTTGTTTCTTGTTATTTTCTTGGTTTATCTGTTTATATCCAAGCACTTAGAGGAGTATATTCCAAAGGAAAAACGCAAATTTGGAATTGCAGGATTTATTGGAATTTTCATATATCTTTTTGTGTTTGGGACAATTGTTAATCGTGGTTGGGACACAATATCAAAAACAATTGCAAGCCGTTCTGTTGACAACAATTCCGTTATTCTGAATGAAAATGAAATTTGCGACAAAATCGCTGCATATCAACCGCTTGACGATTGGAAAAACGACACAATTTATGGCAACAATGACGATGGATATGGTTATTTGTTTCATTCCGAAAAATGCAACAAAATCTTTGTTTGTTCGATGTGCGGCGATGTACAAAAGCGTTTGGATTATTATCAAATGATGTATTTAATACGCCAAAAAGTAATGCCCGATACAGTGAAATTATTTGAAGTAACTTTCAGGGATTCAGTGATTAACGGCAACAGATTTTATCTCAATTCGTATTCTTTCACCGATGATACTGTAAAAGTTTTTTGGACTTTTGCAGCGTTGAAAGATGTTGAGAGTTACAAAATTACAACACTGTCGTGTTTTGAAACCGATTCGCTAAAAGAATCGGTGCAAATGGCGACAGATTTTATGAAAACAGTAAGGTTTGACTTAAAAGATTGACGAATTATGAAACATTGTGTAAATCAGATACAAAACGACTCCAACAATTGCAACTTTTACAATGATAATTGTAATTGGCGAAACAAAAACAAATGTCAAAAGGTTTTTGAGCGAACGCAGCCATCCCTCTCCGTTGACGCAGTGGTCGTACATCGGAATGAACACCAACAGGCAGAAGCCAATGAAAAGCAATATGTATAACATTTCAATCATGGCACAAAGATATGAAAATTAATCGAGTATCAAGCAACAATTCCGAAAAAATGCCAAAAGGAGATTCTTTTTGGATTAATTTATATTACCTTTTGGTATTGTATAAAGATGTGTTTTTGCTTGTATTGGTAAGCGGCGTGGCATTGTGTTTAGTGATGCTTTTCCTTGATTTTATGATTCCAAACGAGTTGGAATCCATCGACAAAAATACAACAATGAGGCTTTTTGACGAGTTGCAACAAGCAAACCGTCATCAAGACGCAATTTTGTTGATGGAATATAAAGGTAATTCTGTTTTTGAAGACCCGGACAATGATGCTGTATATATGACTAAATTATCTGAATCTTACATACATACAGGCGACTATGCAAAGGCGGAAAAAATGCTCCTTGACGCTGAAAAATTGCGCAAAACCAAGAAAATTGACGCTAAAACTTTGAAGAATTATCCAAATATCGACAAGTTTATTGATTTCTCTTGCTCAAGGAATATTTATCAATTTTACGAGACGATTGGCGACACGAAAAATCAATTAAAATACTACAAAATTTACCGTGATTTATTCAATAAATTTGCCGCCGTTGCCGACATTGACGAAATGATTTCGTTAGTGCCTGAAATTGTTGATAATGAGAATATTAACTTTAATTATGCTTTTAAATACGATTCCATCGTAATTTCATCATTTTCAAACCCAGAGAACGCCATAAAAGAGATGGAATTATTGGTTGACAGCGTTTATTATGATGAAAATTACAGCGTTTCTTTCAAATTGAAATGTCTCGATAGGTTGGCAACTCGACAACGGATTTTTAACCGACTCGTATATCAGTATAGCACAGGCAGTTGAACTTGTAAAAAATCCAAAAAATCTCGACGACTATGCATATTTAGGGATACTTTCAGATTATTGTTATCGGATTCACGATGTGGAGACAAGCAAGTCGCTTTTTAACCGTTACAGCATTTATCTCAGCGAGCGATACGGCAGCGAAGATTACGATTATCTTTCAAATTACGCGCGCTCGTTCAGATACTTGGAAGCCGACAACAATTGGGAGCAACTCATTGACGAATTGGAAAAATATTGCGAAGGTATGCGAACAGCGCGATTTTTTTGCTGCAAAATTCGACTTGGCGTACAATTATGCCTTTCATATTTTAATCGAACATCCAGACCATCGGCTCTCAAAACTTTGTTTCGACAATGTAACATTCAAAAACGGACTTCTATTGCGCTCCAACAAACTGATAGACAACAAGATTGCAGCTATTGGCGACAGTGAAACTATTAATATGTACAATAGGCTCAAAGAATTGAGGCTCAATAAGATATATCTGTCGGTTTCGGGCAAAAAATACACTGACAATTCTGATGAAATTGACGAAGAAATTGCCCGTATAGAAAAAGAACTCGCCCTCCGTTGTACCGATTTTAAGGCGCAAAACGAAATTGAGGATGTTGATTGTTATAAATTGCAATCAAAACTTAATGATAATGAAGTAATTATCGAAATGATAGAATACGACGGAAATCTTTTGGCACTGATACTCGGCAACCAAAAT
>CAJOGF010000287.1 GCA_905233995.1 uncultured Bacteroidales bacterium
CTATCAATACATGGAAGAAGAACGCAAGGCGCGCAACTCGTCTGCGTACCGTTACGACAACAATCTCTCCTACCAAGAAAACATGGAGCGTTTCAACAAAAACATGGGTATCACCAACGATGTTGAAAACATAGCCAACCGTGGACTAAAAGTAGTTTCGGTAGAAAAAATCGAAACTCCCGACGGCGACAAAACCGAGGTTAACAATTTTAGTGGCAGTATTTCCATTCTCCTTGGCGACAAAACTCAAATGCAAGGCAGCGTCAACGGCAAGACAATCAACATTTCCAAATCGTATCCATCGGGAACATATTTCCGTCTTTACATCGGCAACAACGCTCCCGCCTACGTGTATGTTTTTGGAACCGACCTCACCAACGAGGTTTACAATGTGTTTCCGCAATGTAGATTGATAAGTCCCGCTCTCGACTACAGCAACAGCCGCGTAGCGATTCCCGATGAGCGTCATTATATACAAATGGACGATCAAGCCGGAACCGATTATATTTATGTTTTGTACAGCCGAGTACCACTCAATATCGACGAAATCAAAAAACGTATGGCAAAAACTACCGGCAGTTACGAAGAACGCCTTTTCAAAGTAATGGGTCCCAAAACATTCTCTCTTGCTGATGCCACAGTGTCGGGCAACTCGACATTCAAATTTGAGGCAAAAGCCATCAAAAAACAATGTTTAGGTGCGGTAATCAAGATTAACCATACAAATTAATCGAGAATATTCGTAATTGAACATTTGAAGGCGTTGCCATATTACGTTCATCGTATGTGGGCTCAACTTTGTATTACTATTGCTGATGACAGAAACGTTATAAACCCAACCTTTTCTTGACGTTATAATACGACTGACGCGACGAGAAACCGCTTCTTTCGGCAATATCGTCGAGTATAGCGGTTGGGTGGAGACGTTTGTATTCTTCAAAATAATTGAGACGAAGTTTGTTGACATAATTGTAAAAACCGCCGTAACGCTCTTTCAATGCCAACGAAATGTATGTCTGCCCAAAAGTGCAGTGTTCTGCCAAATCGGAGAGTTTCAGGTTTGGATTGAGGGCAATAATCTTGTCGCAATGTCCGTCTTTGAGTGTTGAATTTATAGATTTTGGTATCGAAGTTTGGGCGGTAGAATCGTCGCAATTGACATTCTCCTTCAAAATGCAATTAATCTTATTTTCGTGGGGGGGGCAATCGCTTGTTTTTCAACTACTTGTATAAAATTCCTTTGAGGATAAAGTATCTTGACAAGAAACAACGCCGTCCAAATTCCAAAAGTGATGTTTGCCACCGCAATTGCCCGTTAGCCCAAGGCATAAAATATCCTCGTCAGCGCAACTGCCCCAAGCGACTGCACAGTGCATCTCAAAGCAAATGCGCACGGAAAGTCGGCGGCGTTGGAAAATTCGTCGCCACCGTCGGGATGGCGCCGCGCCCAGCCAAAAAGTTTTACGTTGACAATCACGCACATCACTATCCATGCAATACTTATAGCAAAGGTTGAATAGCGAATGGTATTGATTTGATTTTCAGAAAATTGGCTACCGTCAACGAAACCTAAAAAACTAAGCATCGCCATAATTGCCACCACTGGCATCATCAACGCCAACGACAGCCAACGCCATAAATCCCAGTTTTTTACCGCGCCAAAATATTTGCAAATCATGAGCGTTACCGCCGGTGGACAAAACAGCACAAAATAAAGTTGTTTGAGCATTTTTGCCTCCGTGTCGTCGGGATTTACAATGCACGGCACAAGCAGTATCGCCAACGAATAGAGCAAAGAAAACACATTTCTCGCAGGGTAATTGAAATCCATATCGCTACACGAAACGCAATGTGGAGGACGGTAAAGCCGCCTTACAGCCGCCGAACATAGCGAACATGTCATAAAAAAAGTTATCGACAGTAGTTCTATATTGTGAGCGAGCATGATGATGTTTGATGTTTATTTGTCGTCGTAATGTCCATACGCTGCCAAGACAAGCACAATGATTTCGTTGTCGTTGACGGTATAAACCAAACGGTGCTTTTGCGTTATCCGCCGCGACCATTGCCCCTGACGATTACCAGTTAGAGCATGAGGTTTGCCAGTGCCTGTGTAAGGATTGTTGATAATCTCTTTTAATAATTTCAACGCCTTTTTAGCCGCAGATGGTTCTGATTTTTTCAGTTTCTTTAAATCCTCGTCAGCTTGGGTTGTAAATCTCAACTCATACATGGGTTACAAACTGTTAAAATAGTCCTCCAACTCTTTTATATTTTTCACGACCTTTACCTCTCCGCGTTTTGCCTGCTCCAACGAACGGTCTATTTTGACAAAATACTCTTCCTTTGTCATCAAAGTCGGGTCGGACTTCTTTTTTGTTTTTACCAACGATTTTACAAAGTCAACAGCCTGTTTCATAAGGCTTTCGTCGTCGGCAATGCGAGCAAGCGCACGATACATTTCTACATTCAAATCTGTCGTCATAATTGTATGGATTTTATTTTGTGCAAATGTAAAAAAAGTATTCTGGTTTTCAAACAAAATATCAAATTTCTTTCCGTGTTTTCCGTATAAAAAAAATAACCTGTTTTTTTATATTTTTGACAAATATCCGTGTTCTCCGTGTTTTCCGTGTCCCCCAAAACGTTCAAATATCATTTTTTGTTACAATCTTTACATCTTTGAACTCATTTTTACACGCTGTTTGGGCGTTGGCAAGTAACTTTGTAAACAAAATTAACAAATCACATATTTACAATGAAAAACCAATGATTTACCTGTATTCGCCTTTAAGGATTACGGCAATCAGAAACAAGTTTAAAAACGTTTATCCGACATCATTGGGCGGCGTTACGCATAATATCGAAGAAATTTATATAGAGGAGGGCGGGCAAAATGGAAATCCTTAAATATGTTTTAAAAAGAATTTTGCAGACAATTCCGCTCTTGTTTATAGTGTCTTTAGTGAGTTTCTTTATAATTCGGCTTTCACCGGTTGATCCGTTGGCGGAATTGAAGTTAAGCCTGTTGTCCTTGAAATA
>CAJOGF010000288.1 GCA_905233995.1 uncultured Bacteroidales bacterium
GCATAAATTCAAATGTTGCAGATATTATGATTCCCTCGGAAGAGCGCAGGATAAAAATGTATCCGATGGATTTTGAGGAATTCCTTTGGGTAATGGGCGAGGATATGCTTATGCCATATATTAAGGAGTGTTTTGAAAACAAAAAGCCTTTGGGCGAGGCTCTGCACCGCAGGGCGACAGACTATTTCCGTCAGTATCTGATTGTTGGCGGTATGCCTCAGGCTGTTGCCGAATATGCTGAGTCAAAAAGTTTTGAGCGTGCCGATACAAAAAAAAGGGATATTCTGAATCTTTATCGCGCTGACATACGCAAATATGCAAAAGGCTTTGAAAGCAAAGTTGTCAAGATTTTTGACACACTGCCCGGTCAGTTGCAAAAACATGAAAAAAAGTTCCGCCTTTCGGCTTTGAAAGAACGCGCAAGGTTCAGGGATTATGAAAGTTCGTTTCTTTGGCTCGAAGATTCTATGATTGTAAACATCTGTTATGCTGCCTCAGAGCCGGGAGCCGGATTAAGGCTCAGACAAGAGGATTCTTCTTTCAAATGTTATATGGGGGACACCGGGTTATTAGTTAGTATGGCTTTTGATGAGACAGAAACCGAAAAGGAAGAAATTTTCCGCAAACTTATGCTCTCAAAACTTGAAATCAACGAGGGAATGTTGGTCGAAAATATTGTTGCTCAGATGCTTGTAGCCTCTGGACATCTGCTTTACTTTTTTTCAAATTATTCAAAAAATGATTCTTCCCAGACAATGGAAATTGATTTTTTGATACGCAAAAACAATGTTACAAGCCGTCATAACATTTCGCCGATAGAAGTAAAATCAACGAAAAATTATACGACAGTTTCGTTAAATAAGTTTATGACCAAGTATTCCAAGGCATTGTCAACGCCGTTTATAATCCATACGGGAGATTTACGGTTTGATGGCGGCATTGTTTATTTGCCGCTGTATATGACACCGCTCTTGTGATGATTTTGTCCGCTGCAACTATTCATATATCAGATATTTTTTGCGTTTTTCTTTGAATTTGTCTAATTCCGGCTGCCAAGTCTTGCGAATTTCATCTTCTGTCATGCCTTGTGAAAGTTGTAGCGGCAGACTCTCGTTCCCGTAAAGCAGCGACAGCATCTTTTTGCGTGTTAGCATTTTTTCACCTGCAATTTTGTACATTTTTATAAAATATTCTAATGTAAAATACTGTTCGTTGGGATTTAACCCTTTGAAATCAATTCCGTAACATTTTTTACCTTTGTGCATAGGATTTGTCTGCATTTCAGGAATGTCTTGCGGTGTAAACACGTATTCTCCATATTTTTCGTCTGGATAACCTATTGAAGTAAAAGGCGTTAACGTTCCGCGTCCAACGCTGATATTTGTCCCTTCAAAAAGGCACAACGACGGATAAAGCCTTATTGAAAGATAATCCGGCAGGTTAGGAGAAGGTTTTACTGACGGAATGTATTTGGTTTTGCGGGTGTAATTTTTTACGGGAATTACCGTTAAACGGCATTTTTTGCCGCCTGAAAGCCAGCCTTCGCCGTTAATCATCTGCGCAAGTTCACCGACAGTCATTCCGTAAACTATTGGCAACGGGTCAAGGCTTACAAACGATTTGCAGTTTTCTTCTCTAATAGGGCCGTCAACGTAGTCAATATTGGGATTCGGACGGTCTAAAACGATGGTTTCAACGTTGTTTTCGGCGCAACTTTCCATTACGTTGTGCAGCGTGCTGATATAAGTAAAAAATCTGCAACCTACGTCTTGAATGTCGTAAATTACGGTTTCGATGCCTTTTAAATGCTCGGCAGAGGGTTTTTTGTTGCTGCCGAAAAGCGAAACAATTTTTACGCCTGTTTTTTCGTCTGTTTCGTTTAAAATTCTTTGCCCCGGTTCGCCTACACCTCTGAAACAGTGTTCAGGAGCAAATATTTTTTTTACTTCAATGCCGTTTTCTATAAAAAAATCCAAAATATGTTTGTTGAAGACAACGGAGGTTTGATTTGCCACCAAAGCAATTTTTTTTCCGCGCAAAAGGTTCAGATAGTTAGC
>CAJOGF010000289.1 GCA_905233995.1 uncultured Bacteroidales bacterium
CATGGCCATCGAATTGATGACGGTGGCGAGCATACCCATGTAGTCGCCTTGGATGCGGTCCATGCCCTTCGAGGCACCTTGCAGGCCGCGATAGATGTTGCCGCCGCCGATGACGATGCCGATTTGCACGCCGGCCTTTGCCGCTTCGATGATTTCGTCGGCATAGTCGGCCAAACGTTGCGGGTCGATGCCGTATTGCTGGCTGCCCATCAAGGCCTCGCCGCTGAGTTTCAGTAATACTCTGTTGTATTTCATTGGAATTAGGATTTAATGATTTGTATGAAACGACAAAAATACGGATTTTATGGAATAGGATGCCAAATTTTCTGATTTCATCGGAAAACGCAGGTTTTTCAACCCTATTTTTATAGGAAAACGCAGTTTTTTAAGGGTAAATTTTATAGGAAAACGCAGTTTTTGTTTTGTAATTCGGTGAAAATGTGTAATTTTGCCGAAAAATAAAAATCAAGGCCATGTTGAAGCGAAAAATTGAGGCTTATATTGAGAGTTTTTTGGCTCCGCGACCACAGAAAATCCTGATTTTGGACGGTGCCCGACAAACGGGAAAGACCTTTATCATCCGCCAAGTCGGACAACGAATGTTTAAGAACTATGTGGAAATCAATTTGTTGGACGACAGTCTGAATGAAAGGAATTTCGCCGATGCCTTGTCGGTTTCAGGCTTTTATCTGCAATTAAGCGCTTTGGCGGGAGAAAAGTTGGGCAGCAAGGAAGACACTTTGGTTTTTCTCGATGAGATTCAGGCTTATCCGCATCTGCTGACTTTGCTCAAATTTCTCAATCAGGACAACCGCTTCACTTATATCGCCAGTGGCTCCGAGTTGGGCATCACATTGTTCAAGACACTTTCCATCCCAATGGGAAGTATCGAAGTACGCCATCTTTATCCTCTTGATTTTGAGGAATTTCTTTGGGCGAATGGTGTGGGTGAAGAGTTCATCAGCCATTGTCACGAGATGTTTATGACCAAAAAAAGCCTGCAAGAGAGTTTTCATCGGCGGATGATGGATTTGTTCCGCAAGTATTTGTTGGTAGGAGGTTTGCCCGAAGCGGTGCAGTCGTTTGTGAACGACACCAACATCGCTACTGTGCGCCAAATCCACAGCCAAATTCATGAGTATTACGGTATTGATGCTTCACGCTACGACCAAGAAAACCGCCTGAAAATCAGACGTATTTACGACATGATTCCTTCAATACTCGAAAACAAAAAGAAGCGCATCGTTGCCCGCGACATTGAAGGGAAGGACAGCAAGCGTTTCAAGGATTATCAGGATGAGTTCGATTATCTGATTGCTTCGGGCATCGCCATTGATGTGAAGGCCATTTCGACACCTGTTTTCCCGTTGGTCGAGTCGATGAGCAAGAACCTTTTGAAATTGTATCTCAATGATGTAGGCATTTTGACAGGCATCCTCTATCGAAACAACATCAACCCGATTTTGAATGACGAGTGCAGCGTGAATTTGGGGACAGTGTATGAATCGGTAGTAGCGCAAGAACTGAAGGCACACGGTTTCAAGTTGTTCTATTACGACAACAAAAAAAAGGGCGAGGTTGATTTCCTTATTGACGACTATGATCATCTTTCAGTATTGCCGTTGGAAGTCAAGTCAGGGAAGGATTATTATGTGCATAGTGCTTTAGACCATTTCATTGAAAATGAGGATTATTCCGTGAAAAACGCCATCGTTTTCTGCAACGAAGGCACCGTTGAGGAAAAGGACGGCGTGACTTATATGCCGGTTTATAATGTGATGTTTTTGCGTTCTGATGGCGTTTGAGTTTTTCATTTTCACAAAAAACAAATCGAGCGGAACCAGACCTTAATTCCGCTCGATTTTCATTGTAATGGAATCTTATTCCAGTCCGCCTTCCATTCTTCCGTGGCAGGCCTTGTACTTCTTGCCGCTTCCGCAGGGGCAGAGTACACTTTTCTGCTAAAAAATGTGATTTTTTGGTTGAAAAAATGCTAAAAAATGTGATTTTTTGAGTATTTTTGTGGCCGAAAATGTGATTAATCACTATGGAACT
>CAJOGF010000290.1 GCA_905233995.1 uncultured Bacteroidales bacterium
TTTTTATGAAAGAGAAATAATTTTCTATGTTGTATTTTGTTAAAAATGTATTTACCGTTGAAGCCGAATTTGTGGTCAAGATTCCTAATTGAAAATTTTTTTCTTTGAGTTTTTTCAAGAGGTCTTCTATTTCTGGAAAAATATTTATTTCAGAGGCTTTTTCTGCTGATTTTTTTCTGAAAAAACGAATTAAATGTGGAATTTTCCAAAACTTAACGCCGGAAAGTTTTATTAATTCTTTGGCAGAAAGATGTCTCGAATTTGCAAAATCTATTTTGTTGTAACCGAATTTTTCGGCATAACTATTCAAAAGCGATGCGCCGAGATTAAAGGTGTCCGCTAATGTGCCGTCAAAATCGAAAATTACATGCATATTTTTTTTATTTCTATGCTGCTGCTATTTTGTAAATTTTTTCTTCTATTTGAGCGAGTTTTATTTCACCATCAAAACCGCAAATTGCCATTGAATTGCCTGAATTGCTTAATTTAAACATTTTTGGCAAACTATTCATAGAAAATTCGGTGATACATTTGAAAAATTTTGTATCAAAAAATCGAATTTTTCTATCATTTGTCATAACGGCGTAATATTCGCTATTTCCGGTCTCGATTTGTAAAATTTCGGCTTTTAAATCGCAAGAATTTAGTAATTCGTTGTTTCGCAAATCGCAAATAATAATTTTTCCAACCTTGTCGCCTATAATTGCTACGGAATATTTCTGAATTAAAGTTGCAGTTTTTATCTGTATTGAATTATCAAATTTTCTATTGAAAATTTCTTTAATATCGTCAATGCGGAAAATTTTTATATTGTTGAAATAATCTTTTCCTATGATGTAGTTTCTATCGGAAGAAACATTCAAGAGTTTGAAATCTTGTAATATTTTTTCGTAGGATTTGTTTTCAAAGTCCACTTTCCAAACATTGTAATTATCAGATACATACACGATTGTATTGTATCTTGGATGGAAAAATATTTGTTTTACAGCCATTTGAGGTATTGATAATTCAGTTAGTAACGAAAAGTTATCTTTTACATTCAAAACTTTTACAACACCGTGTCCGCCGAGTGCGAGATATTTCTCGTTGAATGCCATTGCAACGGCTGGATATTCGCCAGAAAAAACAGTTTCAAGGTTTTGTGTGCAAATTTTTAATTTTCTGTTTTGTGTTGATAACGCAATTAGTGCTGCATTTGTTGAAAATTCGGCAAAATGTATTGGTTCAGAGAATACACTTAAACTATTTGTTATAACACTATTTAATTCTGCGGTTTTGTTTTCGATAGATACTATTTGATTATTCGTTTGTGCTTCTGACCGATTATTTTCGTTTGTTTTTTTGTTATTGTTTTTGTAATTTGAGGCTTTTTGAGCATATTCAAGATAATTTTTATCGTCAGAGAGTTCGTTGTAAATGTTGGCTATAATAGAATAAACTTTACCTTGGTCTTCTATGCCATATAAAATTGCATTTTTCAAATTATCTATTGCAATCGTGTTTTTCTTTAGCATAAGGTTTGCGATACCCAAATTGTAATGAGCATCAGGGTTTTCAAAGTTTATTTGGATTGCTTTTTCAAAATCGGCGGCTGCAGCACTAAATTTTCCGAGGTTGCCCAAAGCCGTACCTCTTCTTATATAAGCGATTTGTGATGTTGAGTCTAATTCCAAAATTTGATTACAGCCTTCGATAAGTTTGTTCCAATTTTCGACGTCGTAATATTCAGAGATTCTGTTATATAATTTTTTTAATTGTATTGAATTGTCTGTTATTTTTTGTGCTATTGTCTCTTGTTCTACCATATCATTTATTGTATTTTCCACAACTTCTACTACTTGTTGAATTTCAGTTTCTTGATTTTTTTCTTCTTCCTTATTGATGTTTTCCACAACTTCTACTACTTGCGGAACTTCAGTTTCTTGATTTTTTTCATCTTCCTTATTGATGTTTTCCTCAACTTCTACTACTTGCGGAACTTCAGTTTCTTGATTTTTTTCTTCTTCCTTATTGATGTTTTCCTCAACTTCTACTACTTGCGGAACTT
>CAJOGF010000291.1 GCA_905233995.1 uncultured Bacteroidales bacterium
AACTATACAACTACCAAAAACAAAAAGACAATAAAAGACAGAATGGAATTAAAAAAATACTGTCCTACTTGTAAAAAACATACATTACACAAGGAAACAAAGTAACCGATTTTCGGTGAATGGGAACTGTGCGAAGTGATAGCTATTCACTATTCACTATTCACTATTCACTGAATTAAGCGTCCTTAGTTCAGTTGGTAGAACGTCGGTCTCCAAAACCGGATGTCGAGGGTTCGAGTCCTTCAGGGCGCGAATTATATAAAAAGGAAACACGATGAACGATACAGTAGATCAAATAAAAGCATATTTAAAATCTGTAAAGTTAGAATGGGCAAAGATTACTTGGCCTGAAAGAAAACAGGTCGTTGCAGAAACGGTTGCAGTTGTTGCGATAATCTTTCTGTTTACGGTTGCGGTTTATTTGATAGACATTATTTTTAAAGCAATATTAGGTGTTATACCTCCGATGGTATAACTTTATAGGGTGGATATAATGACAGAACAAGAAGAAAATCTTACAAATTTTGACGACGAAGTTATCGATGAATCAACCGGTGAATTAGATGTCGTCAAAGAAACAACATCCGCTGATAAGAAATCAGCAAAGAAGAATGAAAAAAGATGGTATATAGTTCATACTTATTCCGGTTACGAAAATAAGGTTAAAGGTAACCTTGAAAAACGTATCGAATATATGAATATGTCAGACAAAATTTTGAGAGTAGAAGTGCGGAAAGAAACAGGAAAAAGATGAAAAGATTTTCCCTGGTTATGTGCTTGTAGAGATGATTATGGACGAGGACAGCTGGTATGTTGTAAGACATACTGCAGGGGTTACAAAGTTCGTAGGTTCTGCTAAGCGCCCTATCCCTGCTAAAGATAGTGAAATCAAAAAGATTATCAACAGAGCAGGTTCTCAAACTCAAAGAATTGAACTTGATGTTAAGGTTGGCGATAAAGTTAAAATTACATCAGGTCCGTTCGCTGAATTTATCGGGGATATTACAGAAGTTTATCCGGATAAATCTAAACTTCGTGCAAATGTTTCAATCTTCGGTCGTGAAACACCGGTTGAATTGGAATATAAACAAATACAGAAAATTTAGTTAAGATAATAATACACAAGGAAAATTGAATTTGTTAAACGGAATAAATTTCCATTTTCATTTTTCATTTTCCATTTAGACAAGTGGAAGGGTACGTCCCGTTTGCACCACGAAAGGAGATAAAAATGGCAAAAAAAGTAGTAGGAAAAATTAAGCTTCAGATTGAAGCAGGTAAAGCAAATCCATCACCTCCTGTTGGTCCGGCTCTCGGTCAACATGGTGTTAATATCATGGATTTTTGTAAGCAGTTTAATGCGCAGACGCAAGATAAAGCAGGCTATATTATTCCTGTTGTTATTGATGTGTATGAAGACAGAAGTTTTACTTTTGTTACAAAATCACCTCCGGCTCCAATCTTGATTAAGAAGGCACTTAACCTTTCTAAAGGTTCTTCTAATCCTAAGAAAGATAAAGTTGCTGAAATAACACAAGCTCAACTTGAAGAAATTGCAAAAATGAAGATGAATGATCTTAACGCAAAAGATATGGAACATGCCGTTAATATGATTAAAGGCTCTTGCAGATCTATGGGCGTTACAGTTAAAGAGGGGTAAATATCAAAGGTATTAAGGAAATAAGGCAATAAGGCATGAAGAGGTCTATACTCTTAATATCTTAACTACTTAATATCCTAATATCTTTTACAATAATGGAAGGACAATTGTCCGCTACCACCATGAAAGGAAATAAAAATGGCAAAATTAACAAAAAGACAACAAAAAGTAAACGAATTGATGGAAGGTTTTGAACAACCATCAACAATAAAAACAGCAGTTGCTAAACTGCAGGAAATTTCAACAGCGGTTGCTAAATTTGATGAAACGGTTGAATGTCACATGAGATTAGGTATTGATGTAAAGCATGCTGATCAACAAATCAGATCTACTGTTGTATTACCGGCAGGTTTAGGTAAAGAGGTCAGAGTTTGCGTTATTGCAAAAGGTTCAAAGGTTACTGAAGCAACCGAAGCAGGCGCAGATTTTGCAGGTACCGAAGACATTATCGACAAGATTGCAGGCGGTTGGTTTGAGTTTGATACTTTGATAGCAACTCCTGATTGTATGGGTATGCTCGGTAAGTTAGGTAGAGTGTTGGGTCCAAAAGGCTTGATGCCAAACCCTAAGACCGGTACTGTTACATTAGATATTGCTAGTGCAGTAAAAGAAGCTAAGGCAGGTAAAGTTGAGTTCCGTGCTGACAAGCAAGGTATGATTCACTGTCCTGTCGGTAAAGTAAAGTTTGCTACGGATGATTTGGTAAAGAACTTTGCTACATTGGCTGATGCTATTATCAAGGCAAAGCCATCTTCAGCAAAAGGTACTTTTGTTAAGTCCGTATATATAACAACAACTATGGGGCCAAGTATTAAGCTTGATAACAAGGGCTTGGCTGCAGAGGTAAAAGAGATTGTTGGTTGATACTTTGGGGTTGATAATAATTTCAACCCCTTTTTTTTAACCAACAGAATCAAAAAAAAAACACCATACGAAAATGGTGTTTTTTTATTTTATTTTTGCAAAGTTGATACTGTCTATCTCTTGAGCAAGCTCGTCTAT
>CAJOGF010000292.1 GCA_905233995.1 uncultured Bacteroidales bacterium
TCGCACGCACTGCATCCACGAACGTCTGATGATAAACCATCAAAATTTCAGTTTCGTGCTTGTAATTATCGTCTGTTGTCGCGGGTTCGTTTGCACTGGCGAAAAGCAAATTCTCATTGTAGTCCTTGAAGTGCGTTGCGATTTGCGTCCAATAAGATTTCTGCTTGGCGTTCACCTCGTCCTTCTTGGCATCCTTCAAATTTTCTTCGAGCCAGCCGCCATCCCAATGGATATTGAGAACCGTCACGAGCCCCGCGCGCATGCACATATCCACCACAGTCTGCACCGAATCCATCCAACTTTTGTTGATGACTCCGTTACTCGCGTGGCTATCCCAAGCGCAAGGAATGCGAATCGTGCTGAAGCCCGCCGCCTTGACCGAATCAATATACGCCTCGGTCGGGAACTTGTTGCCCCACCCCGTCGGATTCCCTGGAACTTCCATCGTGTTTCCAATGTTTATGCCAAAGCCCATCTTCGCAAACATTTCGTTTGCCGTCGGCAAATCTGCCGCGAAGGAATTTGACACCAATGCAAAAGAGAACGCGCTGCAAAGAGCAGCAACGCGAATGTGCTGTTTCAACATAGTTAATCCTTTGGTTCTATGCCATTCGCGTTTTATCCCCAAACAACGAAAGACCATACACCAAAGTTAAATATATATCTATGCCCGGCAAAAGCCCAAACTCTGCCGCTAAAAGTGTTGACGATTTGTCAAATGAGTTGTGGACCCTACTGAATAGTTGTCCAAAGGCCCTGTTCCCGCCAATTTTCAGGAAATCCCATAGCCTTCAATCTTGACTGATGTTGCCTCAAGAACAACGCTAACAACCGTTCCTTGATAGACGAATTTGATACAATATTCTGTTCAAGATACAAAATCGTCGAAAGCAGAGCAAAAAGTTTCATCGGTTTTGCTACATCAACATCAATCCAAGCAAAAGACAGATGTTTTGGCAACTGAGGCATCAGCGGAAATCGCCTGTTCCATATACGCGCATGATGAGCACAACAATTACGTAAAACAGTAATACTGCGAATCCAACTTTCCAAATATTTATATTGAGGCAAGCCAAAACTTTTGGCAACAGACTTTTTTACAGAAATATCAGCCATATTACAAAACAATTTGGACAATGTTCCGAAAGACGCAACTTCCAGTGTTTTCCATACGGGCGGCATCGAAGGACTATCATATTTTTTGAAATGCTCCAATAAAAAATCCTCCTTTGAACGCGATACTTCATTTTGCAGACTTAAGAAACACTTGTCAAATATTTCAGCATCAGAAAAAAGAGATGCATTCATAAACCAAAACGCACCATGTTTCATTGAAAAATGATGGATTATCCTAGTGCGTAAAGCAATCTCAATATCTTGAATAGCCGAAAAAACAATACTGCGCAAGTCTCGGTCAAATGCATATAAGGATAATATTTCCTCTAACGAAGTTCCCTTTACCAATTCATGTGTATTCGAATTTATTTCATATGGTTTCCAATAACAAGCTAATCGAAAATAGCTTATACTTGAGAACTGCTGCTGAGCAAAAATTTCATTTTCAATAACTAAGCCGCGATTACTTAAAGCAGCGATCTGCTCAGGAATATCAATAGGCCGTTTCGAGTATTTCATTCACCACTCCAGGGCCTAAAAAAACGAAGTCCCACCGTGGTACGCATTGTTAAGAGGCGCGGTGGGAACTGTTAGTATTAAATCTAGCCAAAAATAAACCATTTGTCAAGGACTCTTATTGTTTGAAAACGCCAAATCATTTTCAAACTTACGTCTTTGAAAAGGTATTTGCAAGTGGTTTGGCTTTTTATCATTTATTTTGCAAACAACCGTTTGCAAAAAACTCATTTTTTTACAAAGCAAGCCGGAATTTTGAGGGTTACGACTTGCGAAATCGGGAGACTGCCATCATCATGTTTGTCAAAACGAACGTTCGTATGTCTTGGCTTGATTTCTTCAGGACGTTTTCCGAACTTCACTTTTTTATTGTA
>CAJOGF010000293.1:0-677 GCA_905233995.1 uncultured Bacteroidales bacterium
CGACGACAAACTCTCCGAGGCGGACAGGCGCATGATAATGTTCGTCGTTAACGGTCAGTTAATGCCGCTTTTGCAACACTTTAACTACCCGTTCAATCCCGACACCGACCGTTTCCAATTCAACCAGACCTTTGAACTCGACCTCACGCAGCACTGGAACATCGTCAACCAGATGATCGCCCAGGGCTACGACGTGGACGAAAAATGGCTCGCGCAGACATTCAACGTGCCAATCACAGGACGCAGGGAGCCTTCAATTGACAATTCACAATTGACAATTGACAATTCCCTCCACCGAAATTTTCGTTAGGCAACCCCGCAAAGAGCGACGCTGAGTTGCCCGAACTATACAGGCTCACAGATTGGAGCGCGGACGGCTCGTCCGCCAACCTCGGTGCATACGACGACCTCGACCCCGAGATGCAGTCCATCGTGATGGGATTGGCGCGGCGCATCTACGACGGCGAACACATAACCTACGACCCCGACCTACTCCAAGCCACCGTAAAACCGTACATAGACGGCATCGCCAAGGGCTACGGCAAGTCATTGGCGGACGTTGACTGGAACACGCCCGACGCAAAGACGCTCCAAAAGTTGACTGAAAACGTCTTCCAATTCTCAGCGTCCAAGGATTTCCACATCCTCTCCGATATGACCGCCGCCCTCAAAGGCGC
>CAJOGF010000293.1:715-4569 GCA_905233995.1 uncultured Bacteroidales bacterium
AACGTCAAGTACAACCAAAACTGGCTGCGCACCGAGTACAACCAAGCCGTGGCAAGTTCGCAAGCCGCAGCGCGTTGGACCGACTACGAGAAACACGCCAAGTCGATGCCCTTCCTGCAATACCAAGCGGTGATGGATGCCAACACCCGCGCAGAACATGCCGCGCTTCACGGTGTAATCAAGCGCGTCGATTCCGACTTCTGGGACAAATACTATCCGCCTAACGGATGGGGTTGCCGCTGCGAGGTTATCCAACTGCCCGGCAAGAACCACAAGGAAACGCCCGATGCCGACCTCAAATACTGCAAGGTGGACGATATGTGGAAGGTCAACGTCGGCAAAAAAGGCGTGGTTTTTCCGAAGGGGCATCCGTATTTTATGGGGCAGTGCCAGACAAACAGTTGTCCATCGAAAAGCCGCAAACTGGCAGATGGCACGTTGAAGGAACAATGTAAAGGATGTCTGCAAGGGATGGGAGATTGCGAGAAATATGTGGATAGGTGCAGAGAGGAGCGGGAAAAGATAAAAGGAAACGAAGAATCTAAGAGCAATAACAAGAATAGAGAGGTAAGAAACAAACTCAAAACATGGTTCGACGAAACCGCCCAAGAGGTTAGATTGAGCAAGAAAATAAACGCCAAAAGAATTGTAATTGATTATCACAACACCCAAATTTTAATCAATAACAATACTTTGCGTGAGATTGGAAATAAAGGGAAATATGCAGACGACTACCCTGATAGAATGGAATTGGTAACAAGATTACCACAATATTTCAGTGCCTTGAAAGAACAAAAACCAGAACAAGGCATAGATCATCCTAATGCTTTATTTCGGGTTTTTACAGGAAAAATTGACAATACAAATATCAAGGTGAAAGTGAAACAAGAACGCGGAATGTCTATCGTTTGGTCAATAGAGATAGTATAAAAAAACGGATGAGCATTAAACCATGCGTGCGGAAGATAAAACATCTTCCCGACATGGTGGCTCAACCGCACTGCAAAAGTACAAACAATTTTAATAATACCAAATAAAAATGACAAAAAATGGAAGAATTGAAAAACTACTTGGAAAAAGAGTTCAACAGGACTGTCCACAAGAAGTACCGTCACCTGTTTGAACAATGGTTCTCCATCCTGACGGACAACCAAATCATGTACTACACCGCCTACATGCAAGGCAAGAAAAGCCCATTTGTGTAACTATCAGAGAATCAACGATGCCGTTTTTCTTGTCATCGCTCACAGATACTTGTAGGGCATTTAGATATTATTAATAACCAAATAAAGACGCAAAAAAATGGAAAAAATTCGGGACTTGTTCGCCGACGGCTTAAAATCCGTCAAAGCAAAAAGAAATACCACAATGGATTGCATCAGAGATTGGTTTGCGATTTTCTTTTGCGGATTGTTAATGCTGACGATTGCCGTTGTTGCATTGCCAGCGTTGATAGTCGGCATTATCACCAGATTGTTCAAACGACACGCACCAACCGCCGCGCCCCACACGTAGAGACGCAAAATTTTGCGTCTCTACAACAGGCAACCGCAACTAACAGTAAATCAGCCGAGACCGTTTTTCCGGCATCGCTTACAGATACTTGTAGGACATTTAGATATTATTAATAACCAAATAAAGACGCAAAAAAAATGAACGAAAAAGACACATATCCCAAATCCTATCATTGCACAGTGATTGATGATTCATTCACTGTTGATAGTGTCAAGGAACTGAACGAAAGGCTCGCCGCCTACAAATTCACAGACATGGCTGTAATGAAAATCAAGGTGGCAATATCGGCAATCAACAAAATGGAGATTCCGACTCCCCCTCAGTTTGAAAACGGCGGTGAAAATACCAAAAACTAATTGTATAACCAAATAAAAACACATAAAAAATGGATATTAAAGACATATTAAAAACCTATTTTAAAAAGCATGCGTTTCCCACCGAGGCGCAGTATGCTGAATTGATAGACTCTTTTGTAACCTGAGTACGTAAAGAAAAACGAGGAAAACTCTATTTCGGAAACGATAACCTTAACAGGCAGCAAAAAGTTGTTTTTTAAGCAAGGTAGCAGCAGCGATAAGCCGGGTTTCACGGTTTATAACGCCGACGGTTCCGAAGCGGCTTACTTTGAGTATAAGAAAACCTCTAATATGGCTTCGCTTGCCTTGGGCAACTACATATCAGGCAACACCTCTAAAAACACCGAGACACAAATAGGGTTTAAGATTTCGGACGCTGGTAACAACATCCACTATGCCGTTTTTATGCCAAAGGCGGGCGACGCAAAAGCCGAAAACGACAATCTAAGCACAGAAATAAATACGCCAACCATTTTCCGTATTCCGCTAAGGTTTAAGGTGGGTGATAACTACATCACTGCCTCCGATGGTGGAACGGTTGACCTTACCGAGGTATTACAAACACTTTTGCAAAATGGAAACAACTGAAATCATTAATATATTTTCCACTTTTGGCTTTCCCACCGCTATGGTTATAGTGATGGGATATGCTATGTGGAAGATGTATAAAAGCAACGAGGCAAACAACCGCAAAACGGTTGAGGAATCAATCAAAATCCGCGACCAGTTTATTTCATATATTCAGATGTCGAATGTAGAACTAACAGGCACGCTCAAAGAAAGCACTATGGCAACAAAAGAGAGCGCAACTGCCCTCAAAGAAAACGCTGAAACATACAAAGAAACCGCCACCGCCCTCAATCGCTTTGCCGTTGTACTCGAAAAAATGGAAAACAAATTAAAAGTTGACGATTGAAAATTCATAATTGACAATTCATAATTCACAATTCATAATTAAAGATTATGGCTCAGACAAAAATAGAGATGCTGTTGTCGCTCAAAGACCGTTATTCAGCCACTCTTAAAACCGCTGACAAGAATACGGAAACAGCCACACAGCGTATAAAAAACAAACTTGGCGAGGTAAAAAACCGTCTAAGCGAGGCGGCAGACACTATACGTAAGAATACAACCTCGGCTTTTTCAGACATCAAGCGCACAATGTCAGATAGTAGTTACAAACGTGCCGGTGTGCTTATGGCAATGGACGAACTAAAAAGAAAAATCAGCGGTGTTAAAAAAGCCGCTTCTGAAGCCTTTGAAAAACTACAAAACGATGTCCCTATAATAGGCAATACCGTTAAGTTCTTATCCAACCCGATAGGAGCAGCCGTTAGTACCATCACAGCCATTGGCGGTGCGGTTGGCAAAGCCGCTTCACTTGCTATGGATTGGCAAAAGGGTATGGCACAAATCAACGTTACCGCAGGTTTATCCAACGAAGAACTTGCCAAGATGTCAAACCAAATGCTCGAAATCGGTGCTAAGAACGTTGCCCCGTTGGAAGAAGTACCGGCGGCTTTCAATAAGATTATTTCGGCTGGTCTTGATGCTGATACTGCTTTGAAGTCGTTAGACCCAACATTAAAAGCGGCTAAGGCGGGTTTTGTGGATATAGAAACAGTAGCAGCGGCTGGTGTCAATGTTATGAATAGTGCCGGTGTAAAAGATATTGTTGACAAAGACGGCAAAGTATTAACCACGGCAATAGAACAAGTTTACGATACTTTGTTTGCTACTTTGCAAAAAGGAGCGGCGAGCATGGGCGAAATTGCGGCTTACTTACCAACCATTGTACCGACCGCTAAAAACGCTGGTATATCGCTTGACCAAGCCTCAGGTGCATTTGCTTTTATGACGGCTCAAGGTGTCAACGCTGCATCAGCGGCAACGCAATTGAACGGCGCGTTTAATTCGTTGTCTAATCCAAAACTTTTAGGCAACTTTAAGGCAATAGGGGTTGAAATTTACAATGCCGACGGC
>CAJOGF010000294.1 GCA_905233995.1 uncultured Bacteroidales bacterium
TTTCTGGATGACCATTGTTACTGATTATTCGGATAAGATATTCACTTGGAACAGCTTGAACAAGAACTCCACTTTTAAATCCGAAGGCAAATTCTACAAGAATCTTAAAGCTACTTATACGGGTCGTCTCATAAACTTCAGCGTTATTGGTAATATTTCTTTCGATGTTACATACGCTGTCGGTGATGAAGAAGTCGTCGAGAAGAAGAGCGTAGCACAGGTCTGGAAAATTCTTGATACTCCCATTCTTTACCAATATGCGAAAGATAAAGGACAAGTTTCAGCTGTGCCTATGAATTTGCTCGCTACTTCCAAGAATAATGATAGAAAAACTGCTTTAAATCGTGGCGATCACACTGATGAACTCGCTTCATTTTTGTCCCGTGAAATTGACACCATGAAAAAGACATCAAAACGCAAGCAATCTTACAGTCATATCATTCTTCTTGAGCGTATTTACAAAATTGACGGTATTGACGATATTCAACAAAATAATGACAACATTAAAACCAAAAAGAAAACTACTCGTCAAAAATTAGAAAAACTTTTGACTCGTTTCCAAGAAAACGGAATGATAAAAGGACATCAATTTCATAAAAAAGTTATCGGTAAATCTCCTACCTTTTACTCAATAGAAATACTTATTTAACATATATGTCATACTATTACATATATGTTTTTTGAAACG
Organism: uncultured Bacteroidales bacterium; assembly: GCA_905233995.1. Taxonomy (GTDB): domain Bacteria; phylum Bacteroidota; class Bacteroidia; order Bacteroidales; family UBA3824; genus UBA3824. Next base: position 689 of record CAJOGF010000294.1, read on the forward strand.
TGAAAAATCACTCACTCGTTGTTGAAAAATCACTCACTCGTTGTTGAAAAATCACTCACTCGTTGTTGAAAAATCACTCACTCGTTACGGCAAAAAAAAAGACGATTTGTCCCGCTATTACGCGGATTATTGCACTTCGCAAATTTTGGGGGAAGTATAGGAAGTATTAGACGTACTATATAGTAGAAGTGGGGAGCGGAATAAAACCGCCCCCACACTTCTATGTTCTTCAAAGGGAAAAAGAAAAATTTTCGCAAAAACGAAAAAGTTGAAAAAAAAGAAAATTTTTTTTGTATATGGACACTTAAAAAATTTTACAGCTTTAGCTGTATAAAAAGAAAATTTTTACGCATCCATACACAAAAAAAATTTAAGGTAAAAAAGAGACAGCGTAAACTGCCGGAATGTTGTTTACTTGTCTCTTTTTTGTTGCTGAGAATTTTTTCAGCGCTTCAGCTTGAAAAAATTTTACGCAACAGGGTAACGAATTACAAGAATAGGGGGATAATCCCCCTATAACCCCCTTAGCCTTTGAAAAAGAAAGAGAAAGCGGAAGTTTTAGAACACTGGAACCAAACAATTAAGAGAGAAACAAACGAAAAGATTAAGCCACCAAGTATTACTTCTTCTATGGAAAAATGGTCAATAAAGAATCCGCAAAATGCTGTTGCCGTCATCGTGCCGACGTTTGCCGATGTCAAGAACAAGCCGTTGGCAAAATCGGGTGCTTCGGGGGCGGAGTGTGATAACCAGTACTGGTTAATGTTCGCATTTACTCCTCCTAAGATGCCCCAAATTATCGTTAAAATCAGCATAAATAGTACGATTGTACTTCCTCCAAAATAGAGAATCAGATAAATGATTGATAAAGCGATAGGAAAAAGTTTAACAGTCCATATAGGTTGAACTGTCAAAAGATTACCAGCAATCATACTTCCAAAGATGTTGCAAACTCCATAAACAAACAAGACGATAGAAACCATTGATGGTGCTAGTTTCGTAACATCAGTCAGATATGCTGCAAGATAGTTAAAGCAACCGAATACTGAACCGTTGAGAAAAATAACTGCAAAAATAGAAGCCCAGACCATAGGTTGCTTTAGTACGTTTAACTGCGAACCGTATGAAAGCGGCTTTTGTTGTTTCATTGGTGGAATGAAGATAATCGTTGCAATTAATGCTATTGCTGTTACAACAGCAAAAAACGCCATTGAAGCTGCAAGTGTTATCTGTTCTGCTAGAAAATTACTTATAGGAACACCCAATATTTATTTTTGCTACTTCTTTTGGTGCATTTTTACCACCAATCTCCGCTGCTACACTAAAAGCCATAGCACAATAGACAGGGTGGAAAAATGAAGGAATGACACGAAGTATCAGCAATGTGTTAAAATCTGTTGTGAAAATTGAGATTGCATTACTGATCGTGAAAATAGCTAAGACCAACAACATAATTTTTTTTCGCGGAAATCTTGAGAAAATCAAAGGCATTGTTGGACCTGCGATGCCAACGCCGAGAGCAAACAGACTAATCATCAGTCCTGCCGTTGTCAAATCGACGTTGTAACTTGATGAAACGTAAGGCAGAATGCCTATAACGCCCATTTCAGTATTCAAAATGCCGAAAACGCCGACAACTAAAATCCAAATCAACAAATTTTTCTTTTCCAAAGGCTCACTTCCATTCAAATTATTTTGAAAAGATTGCATGAATGTCG
>CAJOGF010000295.1 GCA_905233995.1 uncultured Bacteroidales bacterium
ACTTTCAATCTCATTCAAAACCGCAGGATTAAGGTCATCAAGATAAGTTTTGTAGAGCGGAGTACCAAGCAAGACAAGTCGTACTCCTGCATTTTTCGTCAGTTCTGCAAATGTTCTATATTGCGATTTCAATATATTAAACTGCACTGTGTCAATAGGTTTGCTAACATCAATAATCGGTGGCATATTGCGATATTCCCAGTTGGGACTACGTTTTGAAACGTCCAACGCAATGTAACCCAATGAATCACATTCACGATTCCGCACCGCACTTTTGAAAAATCGAGTCATGTACTCCAATTTAGAATTAAGAATTTCAGACCAATACCAAATACCGCCAACATGAATACCCATATATTTGGTATACATACACTTAAACGTACTTGTGAAACCCATTTCCATGACACGTTTTTCATGTTCATTTTTGACACCGCGACCAAAGCTAAAACTCGGATAATCAAGCGGCATGAAGACCGTTTTTAGATTTGACATTTTGGGAATGTAACGTTTTGCGAGTTCAACATCATAAACCACACTGCGCCCGCTAATGGCAAGATTGAAACAATTTTCACCAACCAATTCGGGCTTAACCGCCTCTTCGATGTGAGAGTTTCCGAAGAATACAATTTCTAAGGTATTCAAGTGATTTTCAATATATTGACGTTTATACGAATAGACATTGGTCTGAGTAAGCAAGAGCAATTCAACAGCCACAAACATCACCAAAACCAACCCACAAACAACGGCTGTGTTTATCAAAAATTTTTTCATTGTTACGTTAATTAAAATTGAAAATAAATGAACGTCTGACTTGAACCATGGAACATCAAAATCATCAGTACCACAAACAGATACGCTGCATAACGGACGACTTTTGATTTGAAAATTTTATAGTCATCAAACATTAGCACATGCGCTTTTCCACTAGTCCACAAAGTAGCAATGCCTTTTTTGGAACCGATTCAAAATCAAATAGTTTGTTTGTGAAAACATGACGGAAGTAATCCACAGCCTGACCAATACTTTCAGCACGGAAAATAATCCATCCAATTACCGCCAACACAAACGTCAAACCAACTTGGAAAATGCTTTTAACGTTGTTAAGCGTTACAGGTTCTTTATATTTAGTATTGATTGACAGAATGTTATACACCGCCAACAACGCCGCATGATACAATCCCCAACAAACAAATGTCCAATTTGCGCCGTGCCAAAGTCCGCTCACAGCCCAAACTATGAAAACGTTACGGATAATTTTCCACTTGTTGCAACGGCTGCCGCCAAGCGGAAAATAGATGTAATCCCTGAACCACGTTGTCAGCGAAATATGCCAACGACGCCAAAACTCAGGAATACTACGCGAAAAGTATGGAAAATTGAAGTTTTGTTTCAAATCGAAACCAAACAACCGCGCACAACCAATTGCAATGTCGGAATATCCCGAAAAATCACAATAGATTTGGAAGGCAAACAATACGCCTAACAGCATCAATGTTACCATAGGAAGACTTTGATATTCAGCCCAATGTTGATTGACAAAAGTTGCACAATTGTCAGCAACGACCATTTTCTTAAAAAATCCCCACAACATCTGACGCATACCGTCGACCGCTTTTGCGTAGTCAAAACTTCTATCTTTCTGAAACTGTGGCAAAAGGTTAGTCGCCCTTTCGATAGGTCCGGCAACCAACTGTGGAAAAAACGAAATGTAAGCAAAAAACTCAACAATGTCGTCAGTCGCCTTGATTTTGCCTTTATAAACGTCAATGGAATAACTGAGTGCCTGAAACGTATAAAAACTGATTCCGACGGGAAGAATAACATTCAGCGTTACAAAATCCGCTTGAAAGCCAAATACGCTTAACAAGTTTGCTAAACTTTCAGCAAAGAAGTTATAATACTTGAAAACACCTAATACAGAAAGATTTACGATAATATTCGCGGCGGAAATCCATTTCTGTTTTTTGGGGTTATCCTCGTTTTTGGCGATGAACTTTCCACTTAGAAAACTACAAAACGACGTGAATGCAATCAGATACAGAAATTTCCAATCCCACCACCCATAAAAAACATAACTTGCTATTACAATAAGCAAGTTTTGTGGCTTTCTGCCCTTGAACACAAACCAATACAAGGCAAAAACCACCGGCAAAAACACCAAAAATTCAAATGAGTTGAACAGCATGTCTAACCCTCCTTGAACTTGGTTAGACATTTGGGTAGTAAAACATACTTTACCCCCCCCTATGTAAACTTGACATTATTAAATATATGTATTGCATCTTTGAATATTGTTTGTTAAAAATTCGGACGCAAAGGTAAAAAAAAATTTTGGAAAAAAAATTTTTTTAGGTTTGATTTCGGAGATAATGCACGTTAATTTTATTTGAACAACGAATTACCTTATTCGTTTAATTCGTTGTTTTAAGTAAAATTTACCGTGATGAATTTGTGTTTTTTATGGCTAACAAAGCAAAAAAAGTAAAAAAATAATACTAAATTTGCAGCTTAATTATAATCCTTATTATTAATGAAGAAGACAATTATCTCCGCTGCGTTTTTGCTTATGGCAGCCGCAGCAAGTGCACAGACGGCTAACAACATCAACCTCGGTTGGCAGTTTGCGCTCAACAATGACACCGCCAACGTGCCTACTTCGTGGCAGAATGTTGACCTCCCGCACGATTGGAGCATCCTGAAACCTCCGTTCCAAAGCGCACCGTCGGGCAACGAAAACGGTTATTTTGAA
>CAJOGF010000296.1 GCA_905233995.1 uncultured Bacteroidales bacterium
TGTCATATACTATACCCCTTATTTACCCCTGTTTTTATCTGTTGTATCTTTTGTTATTTTTTTAATTGTATCAAATATTCTTTCTAAACTTCGGTTGCCGTTTTTGTCTTTGTATCTTTCAACCATATATTCGTTAATTTGTTTGCCTTTTTCTTCTATAGCCACATACATTTCGTTGAATGCTTTTGAAACAGTATAATCATATTTTTGTTTCTGAACAAAATCTACAATATCCTCTGATTTATACTTCAATAAATTCAAATCAAATATATCCATATTTTGAGGATTTAATTTGAATTGCCCGTTGAAAGTTTGTTGATTATTATAAGTATTAATTGCTTGCACTTGCATAATTATTTTACTCCCATATTGTACAGTAATATGCCTTCTTGCCGTTCTTGGAGGGTAGGTTGCCTGTAAAAGTTTTCCATGAATTCAGACAACTTCCATTCTCCTTTACCGCCTTTGACTTTCAGAATGCGACCGCCTTTAAAAAAGCTGTCAACCAAATTTTTATCAAAGCTATTGCTTAAATCAGCAATAAGTCCTTTTTTATTTGCTACAACATATTTATTTAATGTGTCAAATGAGTTAACTCTATTACCAAAAGAAATTTTTTGTACCCCTTTTACCTGCATAATATGTACTCCTTAAATTTATCCCTTTGTGTTTAGTATAGCATAAAATCAGTCTGTAGGTTGGGCATACCTGCCCAACAAAAACTTTTTTACGGAATTATTGGGACAAAAAGTGCAAATAAGCGGACATTTTTGTTACCATAATCGGATATTTCGGACATTTATACTCAACCAATTTCCGACCTTAATAAATCGGTAAAAGCCGGATTATTTCGGGCTTTCACCCACACAATAACAGAAAACACTTCCGACCAAATGTCCTGAAAAAAGGTACGAACGCAAAAGGCGTTCTCATCTTTACCAATTACAATTTTTTTATTTGGGCAAAAGCCCAATAAAAAATTGCGCTCTCTTGGTTTCCTTCCACGCTCAAACCGGTTCACTTTCGAACCTTACGGTTCTGCTCGTTCACGGTTTTCGCTATCCGGTCGTTGCCGTACAGAAAACCGCTTGGCGCGATTGTCTTGACCTGTTCGCGTTAAACGTGTCTCCGAGTTTTGCCTTTGAGATTTCATCTCTTGGCAAAAACTCTCCGCACTCTGCTCACAGGTCGCTCGAACGCAAAAGGCGTTCTCATCTTTACCAATTACAATTTTTTATTTGGGCAAAAGCCCAATAAAAAATTGCGCTTGGCGCGATTCGAACGCGCGACCTATCCCTTAAAAGGGGAGTGCTCTACCTGCTGAGCTACAAGCGCAAATTAGTTCAACTTTATCAAGAACATACTCGCAAGTCAAGAATTATTTTCAATTAGTATTTTTCAGATGACATTAAATTATTGTTAGTGTTATACTTAACATAGAAAAGGAGGCATATATGTATTGTCCTAACTGCGGTAAAGAAATAGATGATAATTCAAATTTTTGTACATATTGCGGACATCAGTTTAACAAACAAGAGTCCGAAAGTATATATTCTCATTCATACTATAAAGACGGTTACCAAAAACAAAAACCGGAGCATAAAAAGATGGAGTTTTCGTTCGCCGAAAGCTTCTTAAAAGGTATTGGGGTAACGATAATAGTATTTTTGTGCCTTCTTGGCGGATTGTTTGTTCGTAATATTTTTATGGGTGATGTTTCAGGGTTTGATAAGATGAAATATGAAGAATATGTTGAGAACCCTTCGCTTATCCCTGAACTTACTCAGCCGGAAACTCTTGATGGTCTTATTACAAACCTGAAAGATGTCCAAAACTTCTTGGAATTATACCTGAAAGTTTCTGATGACGATGCCGAAACAAAATCGGAAACCTTTGATAAATACAGAAAAGAACTGTTAAAACTTCAAAGTTTTAACAACAGTAATATCCTGAACGGTGATGTTCAATACAAAACTCCACGTACAAAACGTGAGTTTGATTCTGTTCAAAAACATTACGCAAAAGTGCTCTCAAAAGTCGGGTTAATGATAGAAGCAGATGATAATTATTCAAAATACCACTTAATAGAAGATGCAAGGTTTACCTATAAAAAATACGGCAAACTTTTGCCTGCCGATATAAGTGAATACTTAAAATTGAGAGCAGAGAACTATAAACCTTGTATGCATAAAGACGAACTTATCATAAAGCCTTATGAACTGGCAAAAAGAATAGGCGATTACGAAAAATTTATGAACGAACACAAAGATTTCAGATATATAAAAGAGGTTCAGGATTACGTATTCTCATATTCGTTTATCTATTCGTTTACTTCAGACAGACTTGACAAGGTAAAGATTGATAAAAAAATCTTCAAAAAGAGCGACGAAAAATTCCTGAAGAACTACCCGTTATCGGGATTAAAAGAGATATTCTCTCACTTGTCAAGTTCTGCAAACGGAATATCATCAACAACGTTTGATACTTTATATCCTTACGAATACCAAAAAGATCTTCGTGATATAAAACCTGACGGAAGCGAATTGAGTGATATCTTTTCAACAGTAAGAAAGAATATTATGAAACTTCGCTCTGACGATAATTTTGAATACATGTATATCTCATCAACAAATACTTGGATGGCTTATGACGCCTCAAAAGCGTTGAAGAAAGGTGATATAATACTTGCAAAATCAGCAGACGGCTACGAAGTATTTGATTATAAATACAAAAAAACCAACCAAACACTTCAATTGGAAGACGGTTCTAAATTCTTTATCAAAAACGAACAACTTTTGGCCTATTCTCAAAAACACTTGCAAATATATGGTTTAGAAAGTTCTTACGGAAGCTTCAGCTTTAGACCGCTATCCGTTAAATCTGTTAAAAAAGTGTTCCCGGATGTTCTTATAATAAATATTGATACCTTTGGGGAATACTCAGTCCGTATAGACAAACCTGCAGGAGTAAAGACTTATATGCTTATTTCAACCTCAGGCGGTAATTATGAAGGCTACAGATTGAGCGGGAATATGGAGTTAGGTGAATTAAGTAATATCTTTACGGTATCCTCTGATAACGCTCAGGTAGATTTCTTGCCTCTTGAAGGTGGAGAAGGTTATCATATGTACTTCATGGGTAACCAACAGCAGAACGACACTACACAAGCCAATCAGCCGGAAGGCTAGGGCTAGGGCTAGGGGTAAATAAAATAGAGTAGTTTATATATTTACCCCCCCCCCGTTCCATGTTCTTAATAAT
>CAJOGF010000297.1 GCA_905233995.1 uncultured Bacteroidales bacterium
TAACGACGGCACTGCTGAAGTAAAAAACTTGCCTGGCTGTTCTAATTTGCATGTTGAGGGACAGAAAGAGGGTTTTTCGTCCGACACTTTGACTGCTGACATCGGCACTTTTATGGAAAGCAGCGACAACAGGGTTTTGAGACTTTTACCGCGCAAGGGTGTCGTAAGTTTTACGGTTAAAGATCTGGAAACGGACAAGAGCATATCAGGAGCCGCTGCAAAACTTGTCTTGAACTCTCAGACGACGGATATTGCGGTTAACACCAACGGAGTAGGAAAGGGCTTTTTTGAGAATGTCAGCGCGAAATATGATTTCAGTATCTTGGTTAGCAAGGATTCTTATTTTGACACTTCAAGTGCGGTGTTTAAATTAACTGGTTATGAAAAACTTACGGAAGACGAAAAAGTTATAAAAATGCGTCCCTGCAAAAACAGCCTTGTTTTTCGCGACATTGACTCTCTTTCGGGCAAACCCGTTGAAAATGTTAAGAATAAGATTTTTATTAACGGCGTAGAAAAAAATACTGCGGTCTCTGACGCTCAGGGGCGTTTTACAGTTGTCAACATCGGTCAGGATGATGAGGTAAAAATCGTTGCGACAAAGTCCGGCATGAAAACAAAGACGTGGAAAAGTACGGGGACAAAACTCTCTGCCGGCCGTCAGTCTGCCCGCGACATAAAACTTCAATACGAAAAAATTACGCCGAGCAAACCAAATCCTGCTCAGCATTGCGGCGTTCATTTTTCGGGGACACTGCTTGCCGACAAAGAGGTTCAGGGACATATTTCAAAGATTTATTCGCCGGACATTTACGGCGAATATGTAGGCGAGGGACGTTATATCAGCAATCAGGCGGCTTTTCCGAAAGCGGTTCAGTATACTTTTGACGCGATTGCCGTTGATAAAAACACGCGCCTGATAATTTACAGCGAGCCGGATTTCAAGGGAAGGGTTCTTCTTGACGTCAAAGGTCCGTGCCTTATCAACAATGTAAAATGGAAAGACGAGGCGCGTATAAAAGATGTCTGCACGCGGACTTTCTCTGCTGAACTCGAAGCCAATTATCCGAAGTCCTGCCGCAAATGGTCAGATTCCAATATGAACACTTGGGATTTCGGAAGTTGCGTGATTACGTGTGAATAAAATTAAAAAAAGGCTGTTGAAAAACAGCCTTTTTTAATTCTTTGATATAAATTACGCTTTCCAGTGCTTTAACTGCGACAAATGACCGTCAAACAATGCACGGCGGTCGGCATCGGACTGATTGTCGGGATTAGGCATCTGCTTGATGAGAAAGTCAAGAAGAAGATCTTTGCTCTGATAAGCAAACTTTCCGTCAGCATAACACCATTTGCAATAGTCCTCGTTGAATGTGCCGTCGGGTTCGCGGCTGATGAAAGAATCTTCTGAAAGCGGCATTCCGCAACACTGACAAACCAATGTCTGAGGTGAACCCAAAAGTGTGTTTATCGACACATTAAACTCTTTTGAAAGGGTTTTGAGCATTTCTGTATTGGGTTGGGTTTCGCCTGTCTCCCAACGGCTTACGGCCTGGCGGCTGACATTTAAACGCTCCGCCATCTGCTCCTGCGTAAGGTTGTTCTTTTCGCGCAGGTTTCTGAGAATCTCTTTTACTTCCATAGTTAAAACGAATTAAATTTTGTGATTTTTGATACCGCAAAGTTAACGTCTCAGACTATACGTGTCAAGAAACACGCTGTTGCTTTTTGTTAAACGATGTTAATTAAGGTCGGACTATCCGCACTGATATTCGGGCATAAAAAAAGACTATCGTTTTCCGATAGTCTAAATTCTATTTTTAGTTATTCTTTTGTACCCCAGGCCGGGATCGAACCGGCAAGGATGTTACTCCATTGGTGTTTGAGACCAACGCGTCTACCAATTCCGCCACCAGGGCTTGTTGTTTTATTACATTTTTTAAATCTACAAAATTTTTTTTAAAGTTTTTTTCGTTTTTTTTGAAAAAAATAAAAGAATGTCCCTAAAACCGCTGGTATTAAGAGGTTTACGCACCAAATAAAAACCGATGAAACTGTCGGTGCTGAAAAGTCGGAAGTGTATCTGCTCAGCACAAACACCGTTGCCGAACACCTTACGCCTAATTCCAAAAGCGCAGGCCGCGGCACAAAACTCATCAAAGCATAAATTAAGAATACCGACATCAAGCCGTCAATAAAATCCGCGTTAACCCCGAACCCGATGATTGCCAAGCAGTTTTGCGACGAATAGACCAAATACCTCAAAAACGAAAAAAATATCAGCCTCAGTTTTTCTTTATGTCTGTAACTGCAAAAAAAAGAAAGTTTTTCTAAAAACTTTTTGTGTCTTGACTTTTTTCTTAAAAACGGTATCAAATATTCAGGAAACTGATAGCAAAGCGCGGTTATCAGCGCAGCCGCAAACGCCGTAACGGAAACGTATACCGGATAGCCGAAATAAATGCACGCCGCTGCCGCACAAAATATCATCACCGGCATTTGAGAAAGTCCGCAGTAAGCGGTCGCAAAAGCACCCGAAATCTTGTTTTTCTCTTTCAAAACCGTCGGTCTGCCGACCGCTTCGCCGATTCGGTTAGGCGTTATGACAGACGGCAGTATTCCTTTTAAAACGCCTTTTACAGAGGTTTTCAGCGAAATT
>CAJOGF010000298.1 GCA_905233995.1 uncultured Bacteroidales bacterium
AAACTAAAAATAACTGCTAAAAACACGAAAAAACATAAAATTTCGTGTTTTTAGTTTTTTTCGTAGTAAACAAAAGATTTTTTAAAATGAAAATATTAGTAGCAACAGAAAAACCGTTTGCTAAACAAGCAGTTGACGGTATTAAAGATATAGTTGAAAAATCGGGAAACGAGTTTAAATTGCTTGAAAACTACACCGATAAACAACAACTTTTGGATGCAGTTTCAGATGTTGAGGCAGTTATTATCCGTTCTGACAAAGTTACTTCAGAGGTTCTTGATGCCGCTAAAAAATTGAAAATAGTTGTTCGTGCAGGTGCAGGTTACGACAATGTTGACTTAGAGGCTGCTACCAAAAAAGGTGTTGTTGTTATGAACACTCCGGGGCAAAACTCTAACGCAGTTGCTGAACTTGTTTTCGGACTTTTAGTTTTTGCCGTTAGAAATTTCTACAACGGAAAATCAGGTACAGAACTTAAAGGTAAAAAACTCGGTATCTTGGCATTTGGACAAGTTGGAAGAAATGTTGCAAGAATTGCTAAAGGTTTTGATATGGACGTTTATGCTTATGACGCATTTTGTCCAAAAGAGGTTATTGAGGCTGCTGGCGTTAAAGCAGTTGATAATCAAGAGGCTTTGTTTGAAAACTGCGACATTGTATCGCTTCATATTCCTGCAACGGCTGAAACAAAACAGTCAATCAACTATAATCTTTGCTCTAAACTCAAAAAAGGAGCAATCATTGTTAATACTGCAAGAAAAGAGGTTATCAACGAAGATGAGTTGATTAAACTTTTGGAAGAACGCACTGATTTGAAGTACATAACCGACATCGCTCCTGACAAAAACGAAGAATTTGCCGCAAAATTTTCAGGCAGATATTTCGCTACACCTAAAAAAATGGGTGCTCAAACGGCTGAAGCCAATATCAACGCGGGTCTCGCCGCGGCGAACCAAATTGTTGACTTCTTTAAAACCGGCAATAAAAAATTTCAAGTCAACAAATAAGATTTTTACCTTTTAAGAAAAAGGGAGGCCGTAAAAACCTCCCTTTTGTTTTATAAAACACTAATATAAAAAAAATATGTCAGTAGTAAAACCGTTTAAGGGTTTAAGACCCGACAAAAAAATTGCGGAAAAACTCTCTTGTCTGCCATACGATGTTATGAACTCTCAAGAAGCAAAAAAAATGGCGGAAAATAATCCCTATTCTTTTTTGCATATCACAAGAGCCGAAATTGATTTGGACGACAATGTTGACCCACATTCAAAAGTGGTTTACGACAAATCAATCGAAAACTTCAAGAAGTTTCAAGATGAAAAGTTTTTGGTTCAAGATTCTGACCCTAAATTCTATATTTATGCTCAGACAATGGACGGTAGAACGCAATACGGCATTGCAGGAGCGGCTTTTTGCGAAGATTATCAAAACGGTATAATCAAAAAACACGAACTTACCCGTCCCGACAAAGAGGACGACAGAATGGTTCATATAAAAACTATCAACGCTAATGCTGAACCCGTTTTCTTATCCTATCGCGCTGTACCTGAAATAGATGCAATAGTTTCAAATATTGTCAACAATCAAAAACCTGAATATGATTTTATTTCAAACGATGGTTTCTGTCATAAGTTTTGGGTAATTGACGACAAAAATACTAATCAAGCAATCGAAAAACTTTTTGCCGAAAAAGTTCCAGCCCTTTATGTTGCTGACGGTCATCACAGGACTGCCGCAGCGGCAAGAGTCGGATTAGAAAAAAAATCTCAAAACAAAAATCACACTGGCAAAGAAGAATACAACTACTTTTTAGCAGTGATTTTTCCTGATAATCAACTGAAAATCATGGATTACAATCGTGTTGTAAAAGATTTAAATTCGATGACAGAAGAAGAGTTTTTGTCAAAATCGGAAACGAAATTTACAAACCTCAAAAACTTCACGAGTTTTCGATGTATATGTCAAGAAATTGGTACAAATTGTCGGCAAAACCAAACACTTACGACGATTCAGATGCAATCGCAGGTCTTGATGTTACCGTTTTAACCAAAACTGTTCTCGAACCTCTACTTGATATTAAAGATTTAAGAACTTCAAAACGAATAGATTTCGTTGGTGGTATCAGGGGCCTTAACGAACTAAAAAAACGCGTTGACAGCAACGAAATGAAATGCGCTTTTGCACTTTATCCCGTTAGTATGCAGCAACTTTTAACAATTGCTGACACCGGCAACATCATGCCGCCAAAAACAACGTGGTTTGAACCTAAACTAAGAAGCGGTCTTGTGGTTCATTTGTTGGACTAAAAAAGGTTGATTTTTCTGAAAGTTAACATTTTTTTGCCGAAAAAAGAAAATACGAAAAACAAAACGGCGTTTTAATGATAAAACTTTTTTTAACATTATAAAAGTATTTAATTATGAGAAAATTTTTATTTTTAACGGTTGCCGCTTTATTGATGATGACTGTTTTTTCATCAGAAGCCTCAGCACAGAAAAAAAGCAGAAAGGAACTCAAAGCCGAAGCAAAAGCCGTACAAGATTCTCTTTTAAGGCTTGATTCCATGATTACCGATGGTGTAGAAATGACTTTCAAATATACCGATCATAATTTTGGTACAATGGAGCAAGGTTCGGACGTATCGTTTAATTTTGAGTTTATTAACACAGGAAAGTCTGATTTGATAATCAACAATGTTGCTACCTCTTGCGGTTGCACAACCCCTGAATGGACACGTCAGCCGGTTGCCTCAAAACAAAGAGGTGCAATAAAAGTAAAATACGATTCAAACCGAATTGGTAATTTCAATAAAACAATAACAGTTTATAGTAACGCAAAAAATTCACCAGTGGAACTTAGAATCCGCGGAAATATTGTAGTAAAACAGAATTAATAAAAATGCCAAAAATATCGAAGACGGGTCGT
>CAJOGF010000299.1 GCA_905233995.1 uncultured Bacteroidales bacterium
GTAGAGATGGTTCTATTGACATATACCGCTGCTTGCAACATTTTAAGATTTAGTTCGTTACCGAAAACCGTTTGCGGCATTTCTTTATATTTGACTTGCTCTAAATATTCACTGGTTTTGTATGCGGAAGACAGCGGAATGCAAAACGATACTACGAATAAGATTATAAAGGCGACCAGACCGCCGGCAATCTTCTCTTTTATGGATAAATTCTTAAATGTAAACATAATTTTTTTGACTTTTTTGTTTGTTACCTTTTGTCTTAGTAGTTTATTAAAATAAACGCAAAAATTGTGCAAATATCAATACCGTATGTATAAATATAAAAATCTCACCCCGGTACGCTGTTTTTTTTCATAATACACGCGGTGAGATTGCCCGTTGCAAATATATAACAAAATTATTATTTACAAAATTTTTTTAAAAGTTTTTTTGGAAAAGTACGGCAACCACATTATTTCCATAGCGGTTCATTTGCCCAACCGTTAACAAATCCCATTGCCGACGGATTTACCGTGGGATATTTCGTTAAAAGTGCTTTGAAATCAACAATAAATGTATTTGTAGGGTCAATATTGTTGAGCAAATATGCGATGCAGCATAGTTGCGGATATATTTTGTCGGGCTGAAATGAGAAGTCTGTCAGCCATTTGCCGTTTGATAAAGTTTTCGGCATTTGAGGTTTCAGAGCAAAACGCCTGTTCCAAATACGCGAATGATGTGCGCAGAAATTCCGCAAAGATGTCAAACTTTCCATCCAAATATTCATAAATTCATGTTGCGGCAGTCCAAAATCATTTGCTATTGCTTTCTTGTCCGACTTTTCAGCAAAGTTTTCATAAAGTTTTGATAGGGTACCAAATGAAACGGTTTCTAGCGTAAAATGCTCTTTAATAAAATCTTCTTTACTCCGGCGAATTTCTCTGTCCACACTGCTGAGATGTTCTACAAACAAGTGTCCGTCAGAAACAAGATTAATATCGGTAAACCAAAACGGATTGTATTTTATTGAAAATCTATGATTTAGCCGTGTACGAAATGCAATTTCTATTTGTCTTATTGCACAAAACACTACATCGCGCAAGTCTGTATCAAAATTGTATAAAGCCATAACCTGCTCTAATGTAGTTCCGCTACGGAAAGTATGAGTTTGTTTATCAATTTCCATTGGGCGGAAATAACACGCCAATCTGAAATAACTGATGACGGAAAGTATTTTCAGTGCCGCTTGGTCATCGTTGATGATTAAACCGCGTTGTTTTAACATTACGAGCAAATCAGGTGTATCAAGAGCAAGTTTATTATAATTCATAGGTATATAAATAAAAAAGTCTCACCCTGGTACGCTGTCTTACAACTCGCGTGGTGAGAATGGTCGCTGCAAATATATAACAAAAATTATTATTTACAAAATATTTTGACTGTTTTTTTGAAAAATTTTTACAGACGTTTTTTTGTTCGTCTGCGCTAAAATTCAGGATTTTTATATAAATTTGCACTAAAATTAATTCGGCAATTATGAAAGATATACAGAAAGATATAAAAATACGTTCCATATCGTTGAAATCGTTCAAGGGATTTGACGACATAACAATAGACTGTGCCAAAAACGATTCGGAAGTTTTTCAGTGGACTGTATTGTTAGGCAACAACAATACTGGAAAAACGAGGATTTTGCAGGCGATAGCGGGGCTGCCTCCATTAGTTACCCGTAGTGTTATTATGGAACGAGATAAAAACCAACATCTTGTTTTGCATTCAAGATATAATCAATCCTCTGATTTTGAAATTACATGCAAAATAACTGATTTTCAAAGAGAATGGACTTTGTCTGATAATGGATCTTTGCTTTTATATAAACGTGATTTTCCGAAGATTAATATTTTTGGCTATGGCGTAGGTCGCTATCCGCTAATGAATACAAATTTGTCAGGACAGGAAAGTTTTGACTGCGATACTTTGTTTTCTCACGAAAAACGATTGATAAACATTGAAGAATGGCTGATAAAATGTGATTATCTTGCCAAAAGCAACAATCCGAAAGCCCAAAAACAATTGAAAAAACTCCGCGAAGTGATTTGCAGCAACCTTTTTCCAGAAATTGAGGATTTCAAATTTGAAAGTACTGACAAAATGGAAAGTTACGTACTGTTCAAGACGAAGGACGGATGGTTCAAATATACGGAGTTGGGCTTTGGCTATCAGTCAATGCTTTCTTGGATTGTAGATTTGAGCAAACGCATGTTTGATAATTTTCCGAATTCCGAAAATCCTCTACTTGAAAGTGCCGTCGTTTTGGTTGATGAAATTGACTTGCATCTTCATCCGAAATGGCAGCGCGAAGTGATTTCGTATGTTTCTGAGATTTTCAAGAATGTTCAATTCATCGTAACAACGCACAGTCCGTTGGTTATTCAATCAATGCAAGACGTAAATCTGTATGTTTTACGCAGAGAGGAAAACGGAAAAATCGCCGTGGAACATTCATCGCAACACAATTTCAGCGGTTGGACGGTAGAGGAAATATTGCGCGATACGATGAATTTAGACAGCGACATTCATTCTGATTTCTTTCAAAACTCATACGAGATGTTTGAGGATGGTCTCGACAACAACGATGTCAAAAAAGCACAAGAGGCATACAAAACTCTTGAAAAAATTTTACACCCATCCAACCCTCTGAGAAGTTTATTAGAATTACAATTTTCA
>CAJOGF010000300.1 GCA_905233995.1 uncultured Bacteroidales bacterium
ACTTATTGATTTAGTCATTGAAAATCAATTGGTTAAAAATTCAACAAAGTTGGAATGATTTGATTGACAACGTGTTATGACACTTGCGAAAGTTTAGTTTTTTATTAATTGAATACTGAGCAACATAAGTATCATTTCCTATATTAAATTTGGTCAACGCTCCATCAGGGCATTCGTCAACAATTGAAACAAACGAAACTTGACTAAGTGTAGACGGCAAAGTAATAGGTAGACCTGCAGGTGTTAAAAAAGTTAATGAACCTTCATAATTAATTTTACTTGTTTTAACTATCGCATCAGTTATTACTTTTGCTTCGAACCACTCTCCCTCACTCTCATCCTTATTCCACTTCATCCAAACCCTACTCGGATCTTGAATTGCATCCCACTGAAAGTGCCAGAGTTGTGTGCCATCGGCATAATCCATGAGATTCTTAGTCTTGCCAGAATTCTTGGAATTTTCAAAAACGTGTTCCAAGCCTGCAATTCCGTGTCCTAATTCGTGGGCGATGGTATGCGCGCTGCCGCCGTCGTAAATAAATCCGCAGTTGTAACCGCACGGCATATAACCGGCTACCATTGTTCCGTTGCCATCTTTTTTGTCAGTAACGTTATCAACGAAAAACAAATAATATACGCCGTCTTGCATTTGCGGGTCATAGGCTTGTAAGACTTTCTTCTGGTCGTCGTTGTAGACGGTGAGGATGCCGCTGCCACCGTGAGAAAACGAGGTTAATTCGTTGAGCGAAAGTTCGTCTGTTGAAATTTCAAAATTTACAACGCTTTGCTTGTAAACTTTATTCAAATACTCTTCTACCTTGCTAATTTTCGGCAATTTTGCACCATTCACACTTACCAAAACTACTTTATAAGTCTTTTGTCTATAAGTATTTACAGAAAGTTTACCGATTTTTTCATCACCTCGGTATGCGTAAATATAATTTGTGTCGGGTTTTGCAACGCCAGTGAAATTCAAAACGTTACCTTTTGAAACTTTGAGTTTTACACCGTATTTATCTTTGAAAATAACGCTGTCTTTTTCGGGGTAACTTCCAAAATCAACAATTACTTTGTCGGTTTTGTAACACTCAACGGACTTGTAACGGAAATCGTAGCCATTAACACTTGGGTAATATTCTGAACCTGAATAAATTCCGTGATTTCCGCTGCCAAGATAATCGAAGGCATATTCTTGTTCAGAATACGGCAAAAAGTTGATTTTCCACTGCGCTAACGAATCGCTTTTGCGGTGGTAATCCTTTAATAATGCGGCGTTTCCGCCAGTGGCGCGATATTCTTTGATGCCCATTACTTGTCCGTTTTGTGAATAAACCAAACTGTCGCCTTTGCCGTCGGTAATCAACGTTTGCGACGGATTTTTGTGAAGGTCAAATTCGGTTTCTGTCGTCGAGCCGTCGTCGTTTACAACAACGGCTACAAACTCACCGCTTTCACGGCGGTAAAGGTAATCAAATTTTTGGTTAATTACAATTGTGTCACGAATTTTTGACGACGTTGCCAAAGAATTTCCATCAAGCCAAAGAGATTTTACATAATTCGCTAATTCTTCGGGCTCAACCATTCCGACGGGTGTGTCGATGCTACGATAACGAGTTGTAATTATTTGATTATCAGTATTTATCTTTGTGTCCCAAAATTCACATGCGATTTTCGCACCGCCCCAAGCGTTCATAATCAAATAAAACTGCCCTTGCAAAACGCCGTTCCCGTCTGATTGACAATTGATTATCTCATAATCTGACGAGCCGTTGGCCTCCGAAACGATGTCACCTTCTTTGAAATCAGTTTTTAATTCAAAATTTGTAATTTCGACTTTTGGGAACTGATAACCGCACGGATATTTCGGCTCAACTATTTGATGGTGTCCCAATCCGACCAATTAGAACAACGGCTGTCGTCGCCCCAACACTGCGCTTTTACGCGAAACAAAATTGTATATTCTTTTTCGGGTGCTGATGCCAAGGTAAATTTTGGTTCGTCTTTTTCCATCGCTATCGTTTTGGTAGTCTGAGGATTATAATATTCGATGTAATATTTTGTGTGTCCCTCGGCAGCGTTCCATGTAACGGTTGCTTGACGGTTTCGCTCGTTGATGGTATGTTTTAAGCCCGTAACTGGTACGGGTAAGTGCTTGTAAATAAAGCTTCTAACTTCACTTTTACCATTTTGCAAAAACGTTGCTTTTTCAAACGGGTCGTATGCCATAACACGCCAACAATATTTTTGACCGATTTCAAAGGGAAAAGTTGCAAGCAAAAATTGATATTTTTCATCAAACAAATTATCCGCTGTAAAATCTGCAAATCGTTGTGCTTCAATGTTTTTGTCGTTAATATTTTGTTTCCAAAGTTCAAATTTATAACGATAATTGCAACGAGTGGCGATATTTGCGCCGCCGTTGTCACCACGCCAAGCAAAATTAAAAAATTGATTGTCGGTTTCAATTGTAAAATTATCGTCCGGACTTGTCAATTTTGGCGGCGCAATCATTACGGATTTAAGTAAAATCTGTGCAGTATTGCTGACAATTTTTCCAGTTCTGGTGTCACGAGCGTAGATTTTTAAGATGTTTTGACCGTCTTGAAAATTTGGCTTTTTGTAATTCAAATAATACGTATTAAAAATACATTCCAAGTCCTGACCGGTTAATGTAAGTATCTCTCCTGCATAGAGTTGAAAGATTTTTGACGTATTTGGACTTTTGGTTTGAATATACGTTTTGCCCAAGTTTGTAACACTCATGTACAATTGTACAGGGATTACGGGTTCTTTTAAATCGTTGTTTCTCAAGATGATAGTTATCATTCCGGCATTT
>CAJOGF010000301.1 GCA_905233995.1 uncultured Bacteroidales bacterium
CTATATTTTTGAATTTAAGATAGACCAAGACGCTCAAACCGCTCTCAATCAAATCAATGAGAAAAACTATGCCGGAAAGTTCAAGATGGACGGCAAAAAATTGTTCAAAATTGGCGTAAGTTTTTCGAGTACTGAAAAGAATATTGTGGATTGGAAAATGGAGGGTTGAAAAGGCAAAACAAATTTTCGTATGATTATACGCACTTTATTAGCAGCTATAAAATTTGCATAATCTTAATGAGGAGCAAAGACGAAAAAATTATCTTGTCAATGTCAAAAAAAAATCCTATTTTTGTTGCTGAGAAAAAATTTAGATTATGGAAATACCAGAATTCAAATTAGACAAATTCCCATTGGGGGTTCAGAGTTTTGAAGACCTGAGAAAACGCGGAAGTATCTACATCGACAAAACAGATTATGTATATCGACTTGTGAAATCGGCTACGAAATCTTATTTCCTTGCACGCCCTCGTAGATTTGGTAAAAGTTTGATGTGTAATACTTTGCGTACGTATTTCGAGGGGAAAAAAGAATTGTTTGAAGGTCTAAAAATTTCTCACTGGGAAAAAGATTGGATAAAATATCCAATTCTGTATATTGATTTTGTTGACGGAGATTATACGGCAGGTTCCATCACTTTGATTAACAAATTCAAAATTTTTCTTGCAAAATTTGAAGAAGAAAATAACATTAGTTTCGACGAAAATACAATCACAAATATTGAAGAAGATCCAATAAAAAAGGAGAGCAGAATTCTTTCATTTCGTTTATCATACGACCTAAAAGCCGTTTTTGACAAAACTGGTCTGCAAACTGTAATAATTGTTGATGAATACGACAATCCACTGATTAGAAGTGTCAATTTGGAAACCGATAAAAACATCTACCGTGGCTTTTTCTCTGTTTTGAAATCTGCCGACAGATATATTCGTTTTGCGTTTTTGACGGGTGTTACCAAGTTTGCCCAAACATCAATTTTCAGCGGCGCAAACCAACCAGAAGATATATCGCTTGATGCAAATTTTTCTGCAATTTGCGGCATAACTCACGAAGAGTTAACTGATTATTTTTGTGACGAAATACAATCTTTTGCAGACAAAAAAGGCATTGAATTTAACGAAATGTTAGACCTTTTGAAAAAATGGTATGATTGCTATCTTTTTCACGAAGAAGGCTCAAAGGTTTTTAATCCTGTAAGTCTGTTTAACGCACTTAAAAAGAAAGACTTGCAAAACTATTGGTATTCTACCGGCACACCAACAATTTTGATGAAACGAATCAAAAATTCGACTTTTGACATCACCAAATTGAAAAATGACGTGGAATACAGCAAAGACGAGTTAAAGGATTATAAAGACGACAATAATAATGTAGACCTTATTCCTTTGCTGTATTATACCGGCTATCTTACTATAAAAGAATATATTGACGAAGAAAGACTTTATATACTTGGATTTCCAAACTACGAAGTAGAGTTTAGTTTTTTCAACTCGTTGGCAAAAGAATTTTATGGACCGTCTGATTCTCAAAACGGGTTCAGTTACTCACGATTCCTCGCCGATTTTCGCAATGCTGACATCGAGAACGTTATTGAACGTCTGAAAGCATTATTCTGTTCGATTCCATACGCAAACGATAGCAATGTAAAGTTTGTGGAGCGTGATTTTCAGAATGTTATCTATTTGGTGTTCAGTATTTTGGGCGAATATATAATTGCAGAGCCTCATTTTTCGAGAGGTAGGGCTGACGCTATTTTAATCAACAAAACTTATGTCTATATTTTTGAATTTAAGATAGACCAAGACGCTCAAACCGCTCTCAATCAAATCAATGAGAAAAACTATGCCGGAAAGTTCAAGATGGACGGCAAAGTAAGTTTTTCGAGCACAGAAAAGAATATCGTGGATTGGAAAGTGGAGGGGTAAAAAGGCTAAACAAATTTTTGTATAATTATACGCACTTTATTAGCAGCTATAAAATTTGCAAAATCTTAATGAGGATCAAAGATAAAAAATTATCTTGTCAATGTCAAAAAAAAATCATATTTTTGTTGCTGAGAAAAAATTTAGACCATGGAAATACCAGAAATCAAATTGGACAGATTCCCGCTGGGGGTTCAGAGTTTTGAGAAACTCAGAAATGGTAGTGCTGTTTACGTTGACAAAACAGACTATGTGTACAAACTTGTGAAATCAGAAACCACATCCTTCTTCCTTGCCCGTCCACGTAGATTCGGTAAAAGTTTGATGTGTAATACTTTGCGTGCATATTTCGAGGGTAAGAAAGAATTGTTTGAAGGTCTAAAAATTTCTCACTGGGAAAAAGATTGGATAAAATATCCAGTGTTTTATCTTCCTCTTGCAAGCGGTGATTTCTCAAAAGAAAATGCCATAAGAAATCGTCTTTCTAATGCGTTGGAAGATTTCGGGAAAAAACACGGCGTTGAAATTACAAATCCTAAATTGTCATTGTCGGAGCGTTTTGGTGCTACAGTCAGCGAAATACAAAATAAGACCGGACTTCAAACAGTACTTATCGTAGATGAATATGGCAATCCGCTTATTACGAGTGAGCATTTCGATGAGGACAAGAAAACTTACCGTGAGTTTTTCTCCGTGTTGAAAGATTATGACGAATGGATCCGTTTTGTGTTTTTTACCGGCTTAACA
>CAJOGF010000302.1 GCA_905233995.1 uncultured Bacteroidales bacterium
AGAACCTATTACTTTCAATAACTTTGCAGAAGCGCAGTCGATGTTGGAACACGTGTATAAAGCATTAATCAAGACTTCTTATACACGTAGAAACACACGGACAAAGTTGAGTTTAGGTTACAGCGTTGTGTGTATTACAGACGGTATGGATTACACAATTCATGCCGATGGTACATTTGATGCAATCGAAGTTAGAGGTATCCAAAACGACAAGGTTGCCTTACGCTATTCGATTAAATATGTTCCATCACAGACGCTAAATAATTGAAAATTCACAATTCAAAATTCACAATTTAAAATTCACAATCGTAATGTAGAGCCGCAATGTTTGCGGCTCTGATTTAATCCCAATTTTTAAATTTTTAATGCCATGAAAAAATCAGAAAACGAAAAGGACATAATTGTCCGTATGGTAAACACGTTCCGTGAGTGGTATTACACCCGCAACGGTGTCCCGGTTCAATACGGCAGCCAAAACGCTATGAAAGGCATTTTCAACATGCTGCGCGGAACGTACCAAGCCAAGAACCCAAACACAATCCCTTCCGACGATGCCATTCTCGGAATGTGGCAGCGGCTTTTGGCTTACCTGACCGAGAAAAACAATTACTATTACATGACCCTCGGCAGCATACACAAATCCTATAACACGATTATTGCCCAGTTAATCCGGCATAATCAAAAACTGGCTTCCGCCGAAACGAAAAAACTCGGCGAAAAACAGCAGCAAAAGTTGAATTTCTTAACACAAATGATGAATGGCTGAAATAGTGGAATGCGGGCTGCCAGCCCGCCAAAAAGCAAGTGAGGCGGGCAGGCTACCCGCACTCCAATTGAACCAAAAAGAGTTCTTGCAGGCGTTTTCTCCCGTCAAATGCGTAAAGGCGTTTCAGGCGGACATTATTCCGCTTGACTGCGCCCGCCGCTCTGACGTTCCGACTCTGACAGACATCAAAAAGCAATACGGTGAGGATTACCTCACCGGCTTTGTCTGCCTTTGGATTACTGAGATTTTGGACTATTACGGCAAAAAATACCCGTCCGAAAACGTCATCAAGACCTGCGCGTCTGACTGTCTGAAAGGTAGGCTCTACTTAAATATCGCTGACATAAACCTTATCTTCGGCGACATCCGCCGCACGGCATCAGATATTAATATGCCGAGGATTGTCAAAGCCTTTGAGGATTACTGTGCTGAGCGTGCCGCCTCTTACTACGAAAAACGCCTCCGTGAAGATGACGTCCTGAAAAAACACGGTTACGCCAAAAAGCCAATCCCGGAGAGCGACTTTTCCGAACAACTCGCAAACGCGGTTATGGAGCACCAGTTAGAACAGGCAAAGAAGGACGCCGATTTGGAACTCTTAAAACTCAATCAGGATTATCAATTGCACGAAGTCCTGAAAAAGATAACGAAAACCACAGGAAGCCCGGAAAGTTAACCTGTTGGGGCGGATCTGAGTGTCCGCCCGCACTCCAAAAACGAAAAAACGCCGCTGAAAGCAATTTTCAACGACGTTTTTCTTGCTAATAATCAAATAATTTTATACTTTTGTACTATAAAAAAGTGTCTGTTATGGCTTACAACAAAAACAACTTTCTGCAACGGGTCAAGGAAATAAACGAGGTATACAAAGAATACGCCTCAAAAGGCTGGTTCAATGAGTATATCTTCAAAAACTATATCCGCGACCGTTTCCACATAAGCCGCGCCACTTTTTACAACTACCTCACAATCCCCTACGAAAAGGAATTAAAACGTATTCAACAGCAAAAAGCAGCGCAACTGTCATTCTTTTAAGCCGTCCCGCAAACGTCCTTTTTTGAGTGTCAGATAATACTCTTGTTTCGGTGTTTCCGGATACAAATCATCGTCCAATTCAGACTTGTAAAGACAGCGGAATGTCAAAAGATGACAATAATAAAAGTCGTTTGACTGCGGCTGCTCCTGATACAAAAGCAGTTTTCCAAACGCCCTGCCCGGTATTTTAAGACCGTTTAAACACCGTTTCAACGCCGTTAAAAAGTCGAAAAACCTTTCTCCGCTCTCCTTGTCTTTTGAAAAATTCTCCGTATCGGCCTCAAATTCCTGTATTGCATAAAGATATACGTACAGGTATTCGGCAGTGTAGTCAATACTGTAATCATAAAACACCGCCGGTAAGAAAAACTCAAACTCTTCCCGATTACAGGTGATGAACTGGTAAGGGAAGTTCAAAAA
>CAJOGF010000303.1 GCA_905233995.1 uncultured Bacteroidales bacterium
TTTTCTTCCGGCTTTTTGGGTTCCCAAGATTTCAACAGTGCCAATATAAGGTGCTGGATTGCGGAACAACGACGAAAAAAGCGCATTGAACTCATCTTTGAGTTCGGCGTTCTTGTCGAAAAACATAGCATCGATATTTTGCGACCACGACAATTCAGGGGACAGGAATGTCCAATAGTATGGAATGCCGCCAAGAACCATAAAAGTTTCAAGAATCTGCCTCCGTGTCATTACAATCTCACGACTTTTTACCAGTAATTCACATTCGTACAATGAAAAAGGCGCAAGGAATATTTTGCGAGTCAATCGGTTGTGCAGTCCACCATAGTTTTTGATGATTTTGCTCACAATCCACGATGTAGCACTGCCGCAAACTATCAACACAATATCGGTACGCATAGTAGCCCACCCGTTCCAAAAATGTTCGAGAGCCGGCACGAAGTCAGATTTTGGAGTGTCCATCCACGGCAATTCGTCTATGAAAATCACCTTTTTGCCATCGGGCAACTGCGCCAAGAAATTGCCCAACACAAAAAACGCGTCATACCAATCCTTCATCACCGGCACTTCTTTCATACCGGCGATGCGGAGCGACTTGGAGAACTCTTCCATCTGAACGGTTTTACTACCGTTTTGAGTGCCAGTATGTTGGAAGGCAAAATAGTAATTGAAGGTCTCCCTTACGAGATATGTCTTGCCTACACGTCGCCGCCCATAAATAGCCACAAACTCCGATTTGTCACTTTTCAGGAGGCTTTTGAGCGTCTTTTGTTCTTTTTTACGTCCAATGAGCATAATGTTTTGTATTTGGTTACGGGGCAAAATTACAAAACATTTTTGAGATAATCAACGGAATCGCACTTTTTTTAGCTAGATTCCGTTGACTATCTCGCGAAAAACGGCATTTTTTGATGGATAATCAACGGAATCGCACTTTTTTTTAGGTAGATTCCGTTGACTATCGCCAAAATTTTCTGAAATTAACCGCCATGCTCAACATATAGGAATATTCTACGTTGCCAACGGCAAGATCGTACCAAGCGTCAACGCCGGTGCGGAGTATGAAGGTGTCGTTGAAATAACGTTTGGAATAATAACCGCCGAAAAACGCAACGTAACGATGTTTGCGGTTGTTTGCGGGGTCGATAGCCCAACCCGTGTAGAGAAGGTCGCCACGGAAGTTAATAAACTGATAACCAAACCAATGCCCCGCCGTCAATCCAAAATCAGACAACCTCAAATGCGCCTTTATAAATGTGCCGCAGCCGTCAGTCCAGGGCAGGTCGGGCATCTCATCTATGGCGTGATAACCAACAGCCATCGCCCTGACGCTCAATTGCTTGAAAACTCCGCCGCCAAGGATGTCATAGAAAAAACAGCCGCGATTTTCATCTCGGCTGTTTTTTCTATTATTTGTGTAGTCTGTGGTTCATGTGGGTTACTTGCGTTTCCAGTCGGTTACATCGTAGAATCCTGCACATTCACCACGTTCTGTAAGTCCTTTGTTGTATGCGTTTTTAGTGAGGGAGTAAATAGCAACCTTGTTCTTGCCATTGGAGAGTTCGTAAACCACCCAATAGCCAATGTCATCAACAAAATAGCTATACTCGTTCCACTCTCCCTCGTTTTTAGTGTATTTTAAGCGACGCCATTCGCGCAAAAGTCCGATTGCTGCAACCTTGCTACCTCTCACGCGGTCGTCGCCGTATGTCAGGCCTTCTTCCATTTTCTTGATTTCAGCCTCGGTAGCATCATCTTTCCAACGAATCTTGTCTTCAAGTTCTTTTGTGGTGTATGTCTTGTCGGGGTCATAGCCAAGGGTCTTTATTGCAACTTCCTTCTCGGTGAGCATCAGTCCGTTAATCAATGGATTGATGTCACCTCCGCTTACAGAACCGTCAGAGCCAAGGTAGTTGGGGCTCGGTATCTTATCTCGTTCTACGGCTCCTAATATTGTATTGCTGCCAGCATAAACATAGTAGCCGGTGATGGTTTCTATGTATTTGATACCTGTTGAATAGTTTCCTATTGGCATCTCCTCTTTTACTATGCGAAGATGCAGTTTTCCAAGGTTTGGGGATTCGATAGTGCCGCTGGTATTGAGCGAGCCTTTCGATGTGCCTTTGCTGTCGGTTACATTGCCAGTCGCTGGGTCTACCTTATAGACAGAGCCGGAAGTGTTGCCACCACGTGTTGTTGTGATTGTCAGTTCGTTTGTCGCAGGATTCCACGAGGCGACATTCTCATTGCCGATTGAAAATTGTACCTTGCTT
>CAJOGF010000304.1:0-575 GCA_905233995.1 uncultured Bacteroidales bacterium
TATTTGCGTTTGCCAAGGCTAAATTTTCTTTCCACTTCAATTCTATCCACTGCGTCTGTATATGTTTGTTTTTTATCGACTTTTTCATTCTTTTTCGGACGACCTAATGGGCTGCCTGAAAGCCTAATTCCCCGTTCCTTGCAATACTGCAAATTGTCGCGATTGCGATAAATTTTGTCCGCCAAAACCCGCTCGGGATAGCGTCCGTGCTTGTTTTTGTAGCGTTCAATCGCACCTATCAACACTTCGCTTTCGTTATATGCGTCAAACGATTGCTTCTCAACCCTTGCAATCCCTTGATTATCAATGCTTAAATCAAATTTCATACCAAATTCAACAGGATTTTTCGCCTTACCACGCACAATCGGTCGAATATGCGGTTGGCTGATACTCACAATCCGATTAGGCACAGAATGTGTGCGATTATCGTGCATAAACTGTTGTTGTTCATAGAGTTTTTTGATAATGCTCAACAATTCCTGTTTTTTCGCAGACAAAATCACACCGTCTGCCAAAAATTGATCGATATAGCCCAAATCGCGGCGAATGTATTGCAGTTGCTGTTTGATCGCCTT
>CAJOGF010000304.1:635-2470 GCA_905233995.1 uncultured Bacteroidales bacterium
TAATATATTGTTTTCTTTACAAATATCGTCAATGATTTTTTCACAATGCTCTCTCGCTTCGTTGAGTAGGTTAATGTCTTGCGGAAAGGCAATCTGTTGCGGAGCACACGAAGCGTCCAAAATCAGCGTGCCACTGTTGCTTTGGTCATCATCATTATCATCATAACTTGTGGATTGTAGATTATTCTCAACGATTAACTCATTGATTTCAGTAAGAATATCTTCGGTTAAGCGTTTTCTAAACTCAACCAATAAAGACGGTGCAAAAGCTTGCTTGGTTTGATATTCAGAAAAACCGATAAAGTATTGATAATACGGATTTTCTTTGATTTGTTCCACCAATTCGCGGTCGGAATAGCCGTAATGTTTTTGGATAAACAAAGACCCAAAAGCAACCCGAACAGACTTGGCAGGCATACCTGTGTTATTGGGGAAAAGTTGTGCATATTTCTCTTCAATTTTGCCCCAAGGAACCGTCTTTGACATCTGAATCCAACGATTATTCTCGTCAAGTTTTAACCCCAAAGGCTGATTAAAATCCGCAAAACTTAACTGAACCGAAACTTCTTTCTTATACAAAATAACCCCCAAACTGCACGACTTTTTGCAAAATATCCACCTTTTCCTTGCAGTCTATTATGGCAAATAATGTGCTAATTTGCGAAAAAATATAATAAAATCAAATTGTTAATTGTGTTGGAGAGTTGTTGAGCAGACACTATTTACTTCGTAAATAAAAGTTTTAACTTCGTTAAAACTGAACCTTGTTTTCCCAAGGGCTGTGTGGGTGGGTAAAGTAAGTTTTTGCGTTCAATGCTTTGCCAAAAATCATATGATTGCAAAATTCCCTACCATTATCCATTGTCAGCGTTTTGATATGATTTTTAATATATTTTAGCGTATTTATTACCGCTTCTTCAGTTGATTTCGCTTTCGTGCCATCAACGCGAACAATAAATACATACTTACTCATCATATCAACCATAGTCAGAATAGCACTTTTATTGCCTTTTCCTAAAATGGTATCTAACTCTAAATTCCCAATCGTTTGTATTAAAACAGATTTTTCTTCTCTTTTATCTATTGTAATCAGGTCTTTAATACGAACTTTTTCATTTTTATTCCTATGTTTATGTAACGATTTTATTCGCAATTCTTGCGTAAATTCGTTTTTATTTTCTTCTTTATTTTTTTCTCTCTTCTTTTCTTCTTTTTCAATCCAGTTATATATTGCTTGATGACTGATTCTTATCCCTTTTTCTAAAAACAGGCGACCAGAAATCTGCTCTGGACTCCATTTCTTTTTTAGATAATATTTTACTGTTTTCAATAACTTACCTTTTAGTTTGGAAGCACCCCTTGTAACAGCCTGCTTGGTTTTTTTTATTATTTTTCCTGATTTTTCTTTATAATCAGCAAGATATGTATCAAAACCTGAATTAAAACAACGCTCAATTTCTCGACTAATAGTCGATACATGACGCTCTAATGCTTTGGCTATTTTTCTCAAAGATAACTTGCCATACTGCCATTCAATGTAGTATCTTTCTCTGTCGGTGAGATGAGTGTAAGTCATAATCGTTTCCTTTCTGACCAAAAAAAACATTATGCTAACACTTATCTCGCCTACTTTCTCACCAAAGTGTTGCACTTCAAACTTGAGTATAGCCAGCCTGAAACTCTTTTTTAAAAAAATCCCCCCAAGCCCTTGACATTTTCAAAATCAATCTTATTTATTTTCCTAATTGAAATTTTTATTTTGAAAGGAATACGCAAATGAGATTTGATAAATTAACCGCCAAGTTCCAAGCTGCCTTGCAGGACGCTCAAAGTGC
>CAJOGF010000305.1:0-3079 GCA_905233995.1 uncultured Bacteroidales bacterium
ACAATTCAATTATTCAGACATCTGAAAAATACAGCGCATAAACTATTATGGAAAACAACAGCAACATCGATCGCGCTATCGCCACCGGTGAGTGGGACAGCACAGCATTAACTGAATTAGACAACCTTATAAACGATATAGAAAATGGAAGAAAACATTTTAAACGATTTCCTCTTGCGGCAGAACGACATTTCGGCGCAAGTTCTCGCCTTGCAGCAAAAGTGTCCGTCATCCTACGAGGAGAAGCGGATGCAGGTAGTACGCAACAACGGCTTACCAAACTTCAACGTAGAAAACGCGACCAAGCCGCAAGCCCAAGACAAGAACGCATAATTGAATCGTGGGCAAAAGCCGAGGGCATTTGGTACGAGAATCTTTCGGATGCTGTCAGAGGTCTGCGGCTTCTGGCAAACCACAGTTCGGAGGCGGTAGTTTACGACAACGGTCTGAACCTCACAAAGATAGTTTCGCTGAATCATTTTTTCAATCCGCAGTTTGTTACAGACAGAATCATTCTTCACAATATGTTTTTTCCTGTAACGTCAATAAAACTTTTGGGCTTTGGGCGCGACTTCAACAACCTTTTTGGCGAATGTGATTTCAGCGATTTTAGATTTGTAGTGGACCAGCCTTACACCAAAGGCGTCAAACCGTCAATCGAACAGATAAAAACCTTTATGGAGAAAAGCGGTTTTGAGCAGCAACGTACACCCACAACTTATAAAAATGATTATTTCATAATCAGTGATTTGCACGAAGGCAACGTGATTCACGCCACCGATTTAGCTGATTGTCCGCTCTACGATGATGAAGGCAATCCGACATTGTTTTTCATTGATACCGACTGCCGTCTCAACACGCCCGACCAAGGCAAGGACGGAAAATATGTAGTTGACAACGGAATAGAATAATAAACTTAAATTTATGCAAAAACTCCTCTTATCTTTCATATTGACACTCTGTTGCTGCGCCGCAAATGCACAGATTTTTTATTCCCTTGAAATATGCCGTCAGGCATACGAAAAACGGATGTATGAAACTATTTTGCCGTCGCTTTTGCATATAAAAAACGAGGCTGAAAACGGCGGCAAATTTGATGCACAAGAATATTTCAGCGCATCAGATTTGCTGTGCAGAATTTACACCGATTATTACAAAAATCCTGAATTTTCGGCGAGAATAATGGAAGATGTGTATCAAACACTTGCCATGAAAACCGACAGCAGCCATACTTCACCGATACATTTTGCAGCATACAGACTGTCAGAAATTTACAGACAGATTTACCGTTATGACATGTCCCTGAAATACCTTGTAACTGCGAACTTTCCGTATATCTGCCCAAAGAAAAACTAAGTCTTTACCGAGAAACCAAAAACAAGGCGAAAATGTCTGCTGAAATACAAAACGTCCTGAAAAAATATAAAGAATTTGTCAGCGACATCATGACTTCAAAGGATTATTTAGCGTTTGACGTGCTCAACAATGTTGCCGCTGCATATTTTGAATTGGGCGAAACAATTAAGGCTGAAAAATATTTGGAACATATTCTCGCAAACATCAAACCGACAGCAGCCATACTTCACCGATACATTTTGCAGCATACAGACTGTCAGAAATTTACAGACAGATTTACCGTTATGACATGTCCCTGAAATACCAAATCAAAATCTTCAATGACTACTACGATGCGGTTTATTACAAAAATATTCTCACGTGCGCATTATTTGCTATCAATGTAGAAAAGACAAGAAAATATTACACTCTTTTGAGTAAAGAAATGACCGAAAACCAGTCTCAGGTCTTCTTTAAATCAACCGAAGAAAACCATTACAACCAATGGATTGAAACTGTAAAAAGTGCTGAATTTCTGAACTTTTCAGCGTTTAAATCACAACAGACACCGATAATTGCCAACGCTTTTGACGCATCAGTCTTTTTCAAAAACCTTTCAACAGACAGCCGTCGGATTATCGACCAATATGTAAGAACTTCAAGCGACACCAAACTAAAATCCGCATACGAAACGAGCCAAAAAATCAAGCACAAATTTGTTTTTTCAAACGGCGGTTTGAAATGTTACGAACAATACGAGCGGCTGTTTGACAGCGTTCTTTTGCAGTCGCAAAACCTGACAAAAAAACTTTGGAATCAGACCAAAAGTTTTGAATCCATAAAATCGTCGCTTTCATCCGGAGAATACGCCATAGAGTTTTGTTTGATACCGTGTTACGAAGATTTTTCTACTCATACCGACTATTACGGAGCATATATCATCGGCAGAGATTTTGCGATGCCGAGACTTATAAAAACAGCCGCCGTAAAAGATATAGAACATCTTTTGACCGCTGATTCCGATGAACAGATATTTTTTTCTGAATTGTATTCCCAAGAAAAATCACAGCAACTTTACAATCTGATTTTCAAACCGTTAGAATTGCTGTTAAAAAACGCCCGCACAATCTATTATTCGCCATACGGACATCTTGCCGAAATAAATTTTGATTATCTTACGGATGGCAGCGGAACACTTTTGAACCCTAAAATCAAAACTGTCCGTACATCGTCGTTGGCTCAGATTAAGCGCATAAAATCGCTTAATATTTCCGCCGCAAAATCCGCCGTTTTGTTTGGCAACATTGATTACGGCACAATGCCGACTATTCAAGAGCAAACCCGCCACCGTGATTCAGATTTCAGAAAATTGCCTTCCACAAAAGTTGAAATTCAAAAAGTTTATGACATTTTAACAGCAAAAAATATTGCCACAAAAACGTATGAAAAAACATCCGCCAACGAAAATGTATTCAAAGATTTTTCGGGACAATCGCCTGATATTCTCCACATTGCAACACACGGTTTTTGTCTTGACTCCGACGAAAAAATTAAGGATAACTCCTTTGCGCAATCCATTACTTCTTATTCCGCCAAGGAATCCTCAATGGTTCTTTCCGGCCTTGCCCTCTCTGGCGCAAACAATGCTTGGAAAGGTAATTTTAACACTTCTGACACCGAAGACGGCATCCTTACCGCCTATGAAATCTCTCAACTCGATTTGTCTAATACCAAACTCGTCGTT
>CAJOGF010000305.1:3119-4924 GCA_905233995.1 uncultured Bacteroidales bacterium
CTGTTGACGGCGTTTTTGGACTTCAACGCGCTTTCAAACAAGCCGGTGTGGGAGCAATTCTGATGTCGCTTTGGAAGGTAGACGATGGCGTAACGGCTATCTTTATGGAGCATTTTTACAAGTTCCTCTTTAAAACCAACGACCGCCACGAGGCATTGAAAAAGGCGCAGGACGAAGTTAAAAAGCAATTTCCCGACCCGTATTATTGGGCGGCGTGGGTAATGTTGGATTGATGAGGAACAACATCACTCAAAACTTGATTCATAAACCATGTTTTGGTCGATCAGTGCGTTGTCTTTTTCCATCAAATCCCTGACATGCAAAACCCAATCAAGGCTTTTGGTAATATTTTGATTGACAAGAACTTCGTTTACATAATACGACAATGAGCCATAATGTTTACCGTTCTTGAAGACCTCTTTGTTGTATTGATATGCGCGGCAGGCTTCGAGGATGATAATGTCGGACGAGCCGGGGATTTTGTCAATTATAAAATTGCCCTGTTTGTTAATCCTTGGCGAAAAAGATTTGCCATTTTCGCTGAAACCCAAATATGTGCCGCGTATAATGTCCTCATCATCAATCTCATCCCTCGACGAAGTTCCCGAATGGCAGGCATCAATCACAACGCACAACAAACCATCTGCGCCAATCTGCCGCCTAATTTCGCCGAAATAATGAGAAAGTTCGTCGTCAAGTATATGATTTTCACCTTCATAAACGCCTGATTGATAATTGATTTTGGCATCGTATGCAACGATTGACTCGTCCCAAAGGTCTTCCTCATCGAATGGCGGCTTGTCTTCAAAAGGTTGTCCATGACACGAAAAATGAATGTAAATGTAACTGCCTTTTTCAGAGTGAGTTGCAAGTTTATGAAGTTCTGCGCGGATATTTGCGGCGGTGGCTTGTGAGTTCAGAAGTTTTGTAATCTTAAAACCTTGATTGTCAAGATTTTTGCTAATTATTTCGCAATCATTTGTGCCATGTAATTTTTGGAATCCCGAACTTTCTGGATAGTCGGCAATCCCCACAAACAGCGCATTTTTCACTTGTCCGACTGCCGTGCCGACAATCGAAAATATCATCAAACAAATTGATATGTAAGTCTTTATGCACATAACTCCCCTACTCTATCCGTTTCAAAAGTTCTTCCGATTTTTCTCTGAGAGATGCGTTTGTGTCAGGATTTTCAATGATTTTTTTCAGCACTGATTTCGCGCTTTCTGGGTCGTGATTTTTGAGGTGTGCGAGCGTCAAAAACCAGCCCGAAGTTGCATAATAATTGGTACAAACATTGAAAGTTTCTTCCTGCGATTTAGTGAAAATTCCAGTGAGTCTTTCGATTGTTGTGTCCAAATTTGTACCGCTTAAAACATTGTTGCACAATATTTTAACCTTTTCATTCATGTCATCATCGCCGCCGCGTGAAATTTCGGAAATTTGAAATGAATTTTCATATTCGGCGGCGAGTTTTTCGTATGTGGAATTAACATAAAAAATCCTCAATCCAAACACCAAAACCAACACCGCAGCCGCCGACGCAACCCATGCAAAAATCTGTTTGAATTTTACAGTTTTTCCAGCCAGTTTTGTTAGTTTTTTCACGTCATCGACAGAGAGTTTTTTAAAGGCAGCCTTGATTTTTTTGTCATCAGCAACGCCTTTATTTTCAAGACCTTTGATAAGCCTTGCAACGGCGACGGCTCGGTCTTTGAGGTCGGGATTTTCATTGAGTTTTTGCATGAAAACCGCCTCGTCGTCCGCCGACAATTCTCCACGAAGAAATTTCACCAAATCCTCGT
>CAJOGF010000306.1 GCA_905233995.1 uncultured Bacteroidales bacterium
ACTTTTGAAGCAAATAAAGCCCTTTACAGATATTGATAGTTATGTAAAGCAAGAGAAAGATAATAGTTTTGCGGCAGACCAACGGCTAATATCACGCTATATCAAGTTTATAGCAGATGTTTTTGATAAGTATAACGATTTACAAATAAAGTTCAAGTTAGCGGTAGAATACATAAGAGATATTACTATCTGGAAACAGCACAAGAAAGAGATAAATAGCCAGATAACAAAGTTTCTCAAAAGCGACGCGGCAAAGTTGCTAAATAAAGAGCAGGAATATAGAAATATAATCCTTGCTATTGTAAATGGTATTAGTGTAGATCAAAAGCGGTTATTTACAGCAACTTGCCTCTTATAATTTAGCAAAATACGAGTACGAAAATTCTAAACTTTCCGCACCGTTTTCCGGCATTGTCGCTAACATCGAAGATAATGAAAGCAATCCGACTTCTTCAAAACCGTTTTGCAGAATTATCGCCGATAAAACGATGAAAATCAGTTTTAATATTATCGAAAGTGAATTAGAGTTTTTAAGTATGGGTTCAAGAGCGGAAGTTTTTGTGTTTTCAAAGCCGGGAAAATCATGGAAAGCAAAAATCACGGAAATAAATCCGAGTGTTGAAAAAAACGGTATGGTAAAAGTTTCAGCCGAAATTCTTGAACCAGCAGGACTTTACGAAGGCATGAACGCAGAAATAAAAATCCGCCGCAGTGCGGGCAGTTTTTTGGCTGTGAAAAAATCCGCCGTCGTAACACGTTCTGACCGTAAAGTTGTCTTTACTTCCAAAAACGGTCTTGCGCATTGGAACTACATCGAAACCGCCGCTGAAAACAGTACAGAATACGCTGTTAAATCCGGGCTTCAAGCAGGTGATTCTGTAATCATAGAAGGAAATACTTTTTTGGCTGACAAAACAAAAATAAAAACGGAAAATTAAAATTATGGATTTTTTAGTCAGGCGGCCGGTAGCCGTTATAATGGCGTTTTTAGGTTTGGTTATAATCGGTGCGGTGATGTTTTGGAGGCTTCCCGTGTCGCTTTTGCCGGATATTGACATTCCGAAAATCACCGTTCAAATCTCCAATTCTGAACTTTCAGCACGCGAAATTGAAACTTCCGTTGTTTCTGTTCTCCGTCAGAGGCTTTTGCAGGTAGGCGGCTTGGAAAAAATCGAAAGCAAAACCCGCGACGGTTCTGGCGTTATCAGTATGACTTTTAAGTTCGGGACTTCTATTGACTACGCAAACATAGAGGTCAACGAAAAAATAGACGCGGCGATGAATTATCTGCCATCTGGCACAAAACGTCCGTCGGCAGTCAAAGCCGGTGCTGCGGATATTCCCGTTTTTTACATTAACGTTTCCATAAAAGACGGCAAGGAACACGAAGGCGGTTTTTTGCAAATGTGTTCTGCCGTTGAAAATATTATCCGCCCCCGGATAGAGCAACTTCCTGAGGTTGCGATGGCTGACATCACCGGCGTACCAAAGCAGTGTATTACAATCCGTCCCGATATGGAAAAACTGCGGTCGCTCTCGCTTGATATTCAAGATGTTGTATCCGCTGTAACGGGCAGCAACATCGAGACTTCAAACCTGAGTGTAAAAGACGGCGTTTATGAATACTCCGTCAGGGTTTCAAGCCTTTTGACGGATGTTTCGGAAGTCGAAAATATTTTTATAAAAATCAATGATAAAATTCTTACACTCAAAGACTTGTGTTCTGTAAGCCTTGACACACAGAAAGAACAGGGATTTTCGTTTTCTGACGGCAAAAAATCTGTGTCAATAGCCGGAATCGGCGAACTTTCAGTCGAGTTTGAAAGGCAGTTTCCGGGACTTGACTTCAAAATCAGCCGCAATCAGACCGAACTTTTGGACTGCACAATCCGCAGTCTTGAACAAAATCTTGTTTTGGGTTTTCTGTTGATAATTGTTGTTGCGGCGGTGTTTATCGGCAGTTTCAGGGTTTCGTTGGTGATTGTAATCGTGATGGCGGTATCGCTTGTGATAACTTTTGTGCCGTTTTTTGCCTTTAACCGCTCGCTGAATATTGTTTCGTTGTCAGGACTGATTTTAGTGGTCGGAATGATGATTGACAACGCGCTGATTATCAGTGAGAATATTTCTCAATGGCAAATACGCGGCAAAACGTTGAGAGTCTCTTGCGGCGGTGCGGCGGCGGAACTGATAACGCCGCTTTTGAGTTCTTCGCTGACTACGGTTGCCGTTTTTGTGCCTCTTGTTTTTATCAGCGGAATTGCGGGCGCGGTGTTTTCAGACGAGGCTTTTGCGATAACTGCGGGGCTTGCTGTCTCTTTTTTGACGGGTATAATTTTGTTGCCGGTAGTTTACAGGCTTTTCTTAAAAAAACGGGTCAGGGGAAACAAAGTTTTAAAAGGAGAAAATACATTTGTGGAAAAATTTTATAACCGTTTTTATGACGGCTTTTGTAGGCGCAAAACCGTTGTTTTGGTGCTGACGGCTTTGACTTTGCCGCTTTACCGAATACCACAGAAGATGTATTTACCACTTCGGAAGGCATTACCGTCAGCAGATACACCATTCACAATCAGGACGGCTGGCCTATGGTTGTGGAAATGCTTATGGGCGACATGGGACACAATCACTATGGCCGTTACGCAAGAATCCTGTGGGATGACTTTTTCAGTCATTACAGCAGAAATCCGGAAACAGGCGTACTGTCCTATGACGGCACGGAAGCACAAAAATAAAATCTGTAACGCCCGGATTATCCATCTGCGGCAATCCTCACAAACCGGTTGAAAGCCCGTTCTTCTTTGAACTCCGTCCGGAAGGGCTTCAAAATTCTCCAGATATAATCCGGCATCGCTCCTGTAAACCGCGTTCGATTATGCTGTTATGTTCCGGGCAGCTCTTCACGGATGGTATCCTTTCTTTCAGTTTGCACACCTTAAAGATACCATACTTCCGCTGACAGAGCTGCCCCTTTTGTTACGTTCAACTTTTCACTGTCCAGTACGGATTGGAGCGGGAGATTTTTGACTTCGCTAAACCGGAATTTTTTTGTTCACCTCTTTTGGGATACGTCCAAATTTCCATCAGAGGTTTGGACAAATCTCACGCCCGGTTCTTCTTCCATGCTTTTAATGTCTGGAAAGGGTGGACTGCGCAATAAAAAAGTTTCCCTGCCGCCGTCAGACAGTTTCCGGTTTCCGCAAGCACTATCCTTTCTTTCAACCATGACAGATTCATAAATTTTCCTCCCGACGGGATGTCAGCGTGTTCCGGGGACTTATGCGCTTTATGGATAAAATATAATA
>CAJOGF010000307.1 GCA_905233995.1 uncultured Bacteroidales bacterium
CGGCATTGCTTGGATTGAGGTATATGCCCATAGTGCCTTACGTTTTATTTTCCGCAAAGGTAGCAAAAATATTTTGAAAAAAAGATGGCGGTGTGGAAAAAGTTTGCTATCTTTGCCATCGTTAACGTAAAAAATGAAAATACGAAACAGAAATAACGTAAATTATTAACATACAAAGCATTGACTATTATTCACATTCAAAACAAAAGCGTCGCAAACTCTTGATTTTGAATCGGTAGTAATAAAATCCACTCGCAGAGTGTCAAGTACGCTCTCGCTTTCCCGTGTTTGTTGATGCTCGCACCGTCTAAGGTGTGGGCAATTCTAACGGGACAGCGGGGTTCTTGCGACGCTCCTCGCGAATGTGATAGAAAGGCTCACGCCTTATTTTATGCCGATAAGTGATTGATAGCGAATGCAAAAAACTATCAATCAAAATGGCAGAGAAAAACATAAGTTTCAACAACTTGCACAAAATGTCTGACGGAGTCTTGATGACGTTTAACACATCGGGTTACGATTCGTCAATCGACTTTGTCAAAGGAATATGTATCTTGTTGGTGGTGTGGACACATTGTTTTGGAGGTAAAATCATCAATTGGACGTTTTTTGACCTATGGGGCTATCCAGCCGTGCCTATTTTCTTGTTAATCCAAATTTTTCACGCATACAAAAAAGGATTGGACTGCGTAAAAAAAGTGTCTGTAAAAAAGTTATGGGACAGAATTATAAAACCATTTGCAATCTTAATGGCGACAATTTTGGCAATAAAACTTGCATTTTCATCAGAATCCTCAATTAATATCTTGAAAACTGCGGTAAAGCAAGGCGGTTTCGGTCCCGGAAGTTATTATCCGTACATTTATGTGCAATTTGCTGTAATATTGCCGTTACTTGCAATGTTCATAAAAAAAATTGAAAACAAAGTTGTTCTTGCAGCCATTTTCATTGGCATTTCGATTTTGTTCGAGACCGTTTGCTCCGTTGTTGATATACCTGTATGGATTTATAGGTTGTTGTGTTTCCGTTATATATTTTTGGTATTCTTTGGTGTTTTATTAATAGAAAACAAACTAAAAATTAATACATTAACAGTTGTATTATCATTAATTAGTGCTGTTGCAATTTTGTATGTAAGATTTCAGGGGCATCAATTTAATAGCCTTCCTGATAATTTCAAAAATATTTTAGTGCCAATATTCAATGTCGATTTGCAACCGTATTTCTTTCACGCTTGGCCTCAGGCACATTGGGTTGATTACTTTTGGGATTGCTATTTGTATTTGTTCGTATTGTTGGTGTTCTATAAATTTGCTGTCAAAAATGAAATTATTTCTAATTTCATGCAGCAAATAGGAAAATATTCCTACGAGATTTTCTTGTTTCAGATGTTTTATTTTACATTTTCAAATAAATTTTTTGACATTTTGAAAATGCTATTTGACAGCAAATTGCTTACGAGAGGCATTTATGTTGTTGTATCAACGATAGTCTGTATTGGTGTTGTATTGTTTTGGAAAAAATATATCACGCCGAAGGTAACAAATGTTGTGAAAACAAATTAACGAATCTCAACGAATTGGAATTAATTTAAAATTCCTTCCAATTCGTTGGATTTATAAAAATTGACGGCAATTGATGCTTCTTATTTTTCCCACTCCGTAATCTCGCACTCGTGCTTTTTGGTGTCCTTGTCGTAGTTGATGGCGACGAAAAGGAGGTTGCCTTTATAGTTGTCGAGGGCGTCGTCTGTTGCAATGCCTTTCCGGTAGATTGGTTGTGTTTCAACTCCATTATGATTGCCGGATGTTCAGGCGATTTTACCACAGGCACATACACCAAGTCGGCAAAGCCCTTTCCCGTAGAAAGTTCCTTGAAACAGTTGTAGTAGTTGAGCGCGTGTACAAAGGCAATGTAAACAGCGGCGGCGAGGGCGTTCTCGTTGTTGTAATTTCGGTTGGAGGTTACATGAATGTGCGTTTCGTCTAAGGCTTTGGCTACGGCATCGGAGTTTTTGAGGAGGGTCTGTTCCAAAAGTTCTTCCGAAGCCTTGATGATTTCGTCGGTTTTGGAATATTCGGGCAAGGTAGAAACCGCCCTATGCCACTCTTTGCGGACTTCAAGATTAGGAATTGTAGGCCAAATAGCCGAGATGAATCAAATATGTAAAAACATCGTCCTTGCTCACAAAATCGGTCATAGTGTTGAGATACATTTCAACATCTACCTTGACTTCTTCGCCAGAAAGCATTTTTATTACGTCCTCTTTCGCGCCTTTGTAGTTGTGTTTCAAGCGGTCGGTGATGACCATATATGTGGAGGTCTTGCCCCAAAAGTTGCCAAACTTTTTGGTCTCCATACACATTACTACGGATTCGGGGTTATAAATCTCAAATCCGTTTTGGGCATAGCCGTCGTATTCTTTTTTGCACTGTGCAAAGTCCACCTTGTATTTTGTGCATAATGGCTTTACTTCCTGTTCTGTAAACCCTACAAATTCGGCAAGATTGAAAGCGTCTAAAATTGTATATTCCCTAAAATTGTTGAGTTTGCTCTGCACCCTGTCCCTCACAATTGGCAAAATTCCAGTGAGATAGGCGAGCGCAATTGAGGGACGTAGAGTGTCGCTTTTGGATAGTCCGTTCAGAAACTCCAAATAATCGGCAAACAGATGCGTGCCAAAAGTGTCGCGCACAAGGCAGTCGTATTCGTCGAGGAT
>CAJOGF010000308.1:0-2509 GCA_905233995.1 uncultured Bacteroidales bacterium
TAGGCGGTGTAATCGGTTCGTTCAAAAGTCCGCTTGCCGTTACAACGTGAAGCCTTTCGCCGGATGGAGTGATGTCAAAACGCTTAACACCAAAATACTTGCCATCAAACAATTTAAAATCAGGCACTTCGATGCCGCATCTTTGAGCCGCAAGATTGTAACGGTATTCAACTTCACCAATATCTTTCCTATCGTAAATATGACGAAATTTCACAAGCCAATGCCCCTCAGAATCCGAATACAGACATTTGGGACGTGCGCCACCCGAATTGCCACTTTTGAAAAACAATACATTGGCTTCCTTGTCGCTTTTTTCGGAAAGTACTTTGTTGATGATTTCCTGCATTTGGTCAAACGAACCGTCAAAATTTTCTTCAACTACATTAGTTTCAGGCACATAGCATAACGCTCCCATACCCGAACTGCCCACCAAACTCAACTTTTGAACAGGCGTAAGAGAATGATAGTCAACCCCGTTTTTTGCCAACACCTTGCGCAGCAAATATTCGCCGTATCCGCCCGGCAACGAATCTTCAAACACTCCAAAATTACCCTTAAATGGTTGATAATTAGCATTAAAAATTCCTGATTGAAGAGGAAGTTTCAGCGGCGAAATTGCAAAACCGTTTGCAAGCCACTCCCTATCGTACTCAAAACTACATACGCCACGTTTTGCGCACGACAATGTACCAACTTTCTTATTGTGGTACAAAACACTGACTGACTGAATTTTATGTATCATACTCCGCGTTTTCTTAGACTGTTTTTGTTGATTTCGAGAAGTTCCTCCATCGTGTCGTATTTTGGTTCGGCAAGTAGTTGGATTATTTCTTCGGAATAACCAAGAGCCTTGGCAA
Source organism: uncultured Bacteroidales bacterium (assembly GCA_905233995.1). Lineage (GTDB taxonomy): Bacteria > Bacteroidota > Bacteroidia > Bacteroidales > UBA3824 > UBA3824. Next base: position 858 of record CAJOGF010000308.1, read on the forward strand.
GTTTCACGAACGATTCGAGCGAAATCGAGTGCTTCAACTCAAAATGCTGAATTGTCGAAGTAGGCACACCACTCATTTCTGAAAGAGTTTTGGCTAACCGTCTGCATTTCAAGTTGTTGGCAAGCCGCTGCATAGTTACCTCCAACGGATACGGGTCAAAAACGTATTTCTTAAATTACATAATTCCTAAACATAAATTGTCCGCCACAAATATATTAATTATTCTAATTATAAACAAAAATAACGCATAATATTTTATGTATAAAATGTGATTTTTGCGAATTACGCACAATATTTTATGTGTAACGGAATTAAGATTACAGCCAACAATAGGATTCTTCTCAGTAATTCTCCTTAACATTCTTTAACAACCGTCCTCCACACCACTACAAACCAATTTCAATCAAAATTAGGCGGTTTTTCTTTTGTAGAACCCTTAATATATTTTCTTATCGCTAAGCAAACAAAAAGTGATATAAAAATATTTGCTTTTGATGCTTGTGCGGTGTAATTTTGCTGCCGATAACATGATGTTGAACTTAGTAAAAAACACAAAAAATGAAAAAAATATTGATAATAATCATCGCAGCAATCGCAATGTTGCAAATAGTTGCTTGCGACAGTATGCAGTCAAAACAACTTGAAGGCATTTGGGAAACCACAGTGCCGTACTACGACAACGTGAAGGAGAATGAGTAAAGGAACGGATGGAAAATTCTCGAAAAAAAGTTAACATACTTTGCCGAAAATATCAGGTTTTGTATTATATTTGCGACATATATAGAAAACAATCAATTGCAAAAACCATGAATACGCAAGCAACATACGACAGCGTTACGCTGCAACTGAAGTCTGCACCCACGAAATATCTCAATGACATTTCGCGGTACATCAATTACTTGATGTACCGCTATGCCTTGGAGCAACAACCCAAAGAACCCGTCAAGAAATCCACCGGGCTAACAGACTTCCTCGGCTGTCTGAACCTCGACAAAGACCCATTGGAGATACAAAAGGAGATGCGAAATGAATGGAATTGCTGTCGTATAGCAAAATCACCGCATCAGAAATCAAGTTAATCATTTTGTCAAGGGAAACTGACAAAACAGTCAAACTAAGCAACTACGAAGACTGCAAAAGTCTGCACGAATCATTGGATACATTGGTAAGCAATCTGAACGACAAAATACAGTAACACTATGGAAACAACAACACTGGATTTGTTTTCCGACTTGGTGAGAGTCCAAGGTCTCTTGCCAAAGCCGGATGACAAATTGAACGAAGCCGTCGAGACGCTGAAACTATCTATCGGCGACGCATAAACAGAGCACCTCAAAAAAGAATACTACAAAGGCCTGTCAACAGGCATTTATGAATTGTCAGACAAGATAAGAAGTATCGTTGACGAGGTGAAACAATTCGGCGACAACAAGAAGATGACAAACGGCATTTCAATGTCGAGTAAAATCAAAGTTATGCTTTGGGGCGAAACATCCGCCGGAAAGACAACTTTTTTGCAGAGAATCTTCGGCGAAACCTGCGGACAGACAGGTCCAGACCCCATTACTGCATTCGCGGTAATCCACACTTCTGAAAACTTGCAGCGTCCGCGCCTTGACATCAAATTCAAGAAGAATTTCACTATCAATGGT
>CAJOGF010000308.1:2528-3178 GCA_905233995.1 uncultured Bacteroidales bacterium
CGAAAAGCAACGAGTTTTTCAGCAAATTCATATCGCAGAAAGGCGCATACACGAGAAACGACGAGGATTTTAGCCTTGAAAATTCAGACAAATTTCCTGCGTTCATCAAAGAAGCAAACAACTATCCCGATGCATTTGAGGAAATCGTTTGGCATCACAAAAAAACGTCAGGACAGTCGAAGTTTACGGACTTCGCCGACATGTACGATATGCCAGGCAGCGGCGGCGCAGACGAACACACCGAGAATCTGAAAAAAGCCGTTGTGAAGTATGACGCCGACATTGTGCTGTACCTCTTGAAATCCGACCAAGGAACGCCATCCGACTACAACTATCTGCACGAACTTCAAAAACAGATTGAAGGCAAGAAACTCTATTTTGTCTATCAGAAAAAGAACAACGACATTTTTGATGACAAAGTTGCTGATTTGAAAGAGTTTATCGCAAAGGATGAAAATTCTGACGCAATCAACCCTCTCAACGAACATGAAAAGCTGTTCTACCAAAACGCGCAGGTAATCGATGCACGTGGCGACCAAAATGACAAGGTGATGCCAAACATTGCATTGGCGACAATTCTTCAAGACTTCTACTTGTGCAAAGCACAGAATTTCTACGACGCGCTCAATATGCAGAAAAACGAGCCGAAA
>CAJOGF010000308.1:3230-3967 GCA_905233995.1 uncultured Bacteroidales bacterium
ACTGCAACGGTACTAATGGACTTCCGACTTTTTCTAATATCAAGAAAAAGTTTGAAGAGCGTTTTTGCCTCAACGGAATTGAAAAAAACTACGATGGCGATTTGAAAACCACGTTGATAACATTCTACGACCGCATTACCAACATGCTTTCCGAAGTTTTGGAATGTTGCTGTGAGGGTGGCGGCATATTTGCGGGCGAGAAGACGTTCAGCCCTACCAAATATGTACAGGAGTTCAAGAAATCATATACATCATACGTCAACTATCAGCAATTGATTTACCTGATTCAGGCATATCATTTCTTGCGACTTACCTACAAAGGCGAGTTGGAGGAGATTTACGCCAAAAAAGCGGTAAATCCGATCCTGAACCGTCTGAACGAGTACATCAACCGTCTGAAATCAATAGAAAACCGTCTAAATGTAGTGCGAGATTTAAACGAAGAGGAAAAATGATGAAACAAAGAATCCAACTATTTTCAATCGCTTTGGTGATGTTGCTCGTGGCATTTGTTTCTTGCGGAGACAACAGAATAGCCAAAGACCCTTCGCTGATAGCCGACGAAGCCAATTTCTACTTGCCCGACTACACAGTTGTTGACAAGAGCGACAACATGGAAAGGAGCGCAAGCGCATGGTCATCATATTCGTGGAAGTTGAAACTCAACAATCCATTGTCAGAGAAAAACATTGAAGAACTAAACAAATTGGTCAAGACGGACACTAATTGGTCGTATG
>CAJOGF010000309.1 GCA_905233995.1 uncultured Bacteroidales bacterium
ATAGGCATATAATATAATAAATAGGGCAACACTAAAAAAAAGTGGTCTAAAACCGCAATAGAACGCCATTTATAGCCACTTTTGACTATCATCTATTTTCTGACATATTATCATGTATTTGCCTACATATTATCATGTATTTCGTGATAGATATTCATTTTATATAGGTTAATGATAATACAGATTTTAAAATGATTAACAATCACTAAAAATAAATGACAAAATATAGTTTTACCATAAAAAATAGGTAGATTAATCCAATCATAGCGAGATTTAAGAAGGACTATTTAGAAATGGCGTTAGAATAAGGTTTGTGCGTTTAATAGGTTCGCTCATGTTGAACCTATAGGTTCGCTCATGTTGAACCTATTATAGGGTTGGAGTTCAAAATTTTGATATATCATATCTTTTTTTTGATTGACGAGTTCAAAATTTTGATATACAGTATCAAAAAAACGAACTTATAGGTTCAAAAAGAGGAGATAAACAAATGAATGTAGTAGCCAACCCAAAATCTGTAAATGACATTTCATTTGCTCAAAGAAAGTTAGACCTCGAGGAACAAGACAAACGCGACGCTGAAGCACTTCAAAAGGCTCATAAAAGCCCGTTTTCGCGTTTTTACCAAGTCAACAAAGAAAACTCCAACTTTTTGAGAAGTTGCCTTAAAGAAAATCCTAGAGCGTTAGAAATGCTGTTGTTTATTTTTGACCATATGGACAAATACAATGCTGTTGTTTGCAGTTACAAAGTCTTTCAAGAGGCTTTAGGGATAAAGAAAACCACTTGTTACAATGCAATAAAATATTTGCAAGAACACGGATTTATAGCGGTAATGAAGTCAGGAACAAGCAACGTCTACATTGCAAACAGCGACTTGGTATGGAATAGTTGGGGAAACAATCGGCAATATTGCCAGTTCCCAGCAAATGTCGTTTTAAGTCGTTCAGAGCAAACAGAAATTGAAAAAGTCGTGGAAAAAAAAGTAACCGAAACCATTCTCCGTTCAAAAAATTAGTTCACCGTGTTTAAGATACCGTCCCTGCTGTTGGCACATTTTAACGGCTCGCGTTTATCCGTTTGTCAAGGTAACCGTCTGCGACGGTCGCCGATGGCGAACCTTGACAAACAACGCTTGCCGTTTTTTTTGTGCCAAGCAGGGACCGGGAAAAGTTTTGTTTTTGTCATTTTAATTTCGCAATCTTTTTTCTACCCAAATGTAAAACATTTTAGTATCACGCTCCTAATATGAATTACCTTAACGATAGTGTATTATTTAACCGTTAGGTTCAGTGAACACAAGTAAACGACAAGAAAATTATACATCGTTGAAATATGTTTTGTTTACTATACATTTAGTGTCTATAATTTTCGTCCATTTCGGGCTTTTGTCCGAAATGACTAAGTGAACTTCCTGAAAAATTATCAGGGAAAAGTACAAATAAACGGTAATTAGTGCACCACAAAAAAAGATAAGCAAGCAAAGTGCATATATCCCCGTGTCTGCTTGACACAAAAAAACGCCGAAGCGGTAGCAGTCAAGGTTTCGCGACAGCGAACCGTGCTTTGCACGGCTTGACCTTTACTGCTAAAACAGGCGTAAAGTGTCAAAAGCAGATACGGGGATAAAAAATGTGCAGATTACTTCAAAATGCCTGAAATGGTTTCTTCTTTCTGTGCTGGTACTTTTTCCCTTGCAACATCTTCGGACGGGCTTACAGGCAATTCTGGAGCGTTTGAGAGGGTATTCTCCTTCTCTATTTCGTCGCTCTGATTAAACTCGGCAACTTTGTCTTTGTCGGCTTTCGATGGAACGCTGGAGAAATCGTATACAATTCCCATTCTTCCACGATGGCTGCCTTTGTAGAGAATGTCGGGATTGACGATATACACACCAGATTGCAATTTTTTCAAAAAGGGCGGATTCCCATTTTGCAATTCCTTCATTGTTTTGATAACGGTATCAATGCTAAGTCCAGTTTCCTCTGCCATCCTTCGAAAAGTGTAAACAAGTTTATTTTCACTATCAAGATGGTCAATAATCCAAAACGCCAATTTCATTTTTTTATTCGCAATTTTGTTGAGTTCTTCAACAAACATACGCAACCAAATTTTGTGAAAATTAAAATCTCTATTCTCAACTGCGTTTTCTTGAAAGGGCACCAATTCACCTGTTTCAGGGTCGATGTATTCCTTAATCCTGATGAACTTTTGTTTTTTATGAGTATTCGGCAATTTAAGTTTCCTATCGTCCATTTGCTATTTTCCTTTCATTATTTTTATTATTTTTATTTCGTTTCATTATAATACTTTATAACCTTTATTTTGTCAAGTATATTTCATATAATAAGTAATGTTTATTTCTTTACGGTACATTCGTACTGAAAAAAACAAAGTCGATGTACAGAGAAATCAGTACAAATGTACAGAGAAATCAGTACAAAAAAAATTAGAATACATTATAATAGTCTATATAAAATTTACTCTGTATCTATTGGCTAATCTCAAAAAAATTTGTTTGCCTCAACGGCAAACAAATTTTCATATCGATTTCGCCAATTTGAAAAGGGGAGATTACGTAGCTAGGTTAGCTAATTGGCGGCGTCTTTCTCTCGCTTTCTCCGTTCCTGCTGTTGGCACATTTTAACGGCTCGCGTTTATCCGTTTGTCAAGGTAACCGTCTGCGACGGTCTGACAAACAACGCTTGCCGTTTTTTTTGTGCCAAGCAGGGATCGGGAAAAATTTTGTTTTTGTCATTTTAAGAACGCTAAAGTTTTGCCGCCCATTTCGTAAACAGGTTCGTCGTTTACACGAATTTGTCCGTTAATTGCATCTACGCTATATGCAATTTTGTTTCCGTCTTTATCCAGAAGCAAATTGCCTTTTTTGTCTACTACACTCATTTGAGTTTTGTCAAAAAAGTATTTTGGAGCAACATTCTTTCTCTTCTTCCTCGAACTAAGTTCCTGAATTTTTTCGTTGATTACCTTCCTCGCGTAACTTTTTGAGCAACCGATTTCCTTTGCAATTTCATCATACGTCTTATCTTCCTGACGCAGTTGCCAAATTTTAGATTTGTCAAAATTTTTCGGGGTCCTCACTTCTATCGGTATCTTGAGGAAGTCACCACTTTCCTGATAATTGATTCTCTTTACTCCGTGCTTTATCAACCATTCTATGATAATTTCGCAATCTTTTTTTTCTACCCAAATGTAAAACATTTTAGTATCACACTCCTAATATAAATTACCTTAATGACAGTATATTATTTAACCGTTAGGTTCAGTGAACACAAGTAAACGACAAGAAAATTATACATTGTTGAAATATGTTTTGTCTACTATATATTTAGTGTCCATAATTTTCGTCCATTTCGGGCTTTTGTCCGAAATGACTAAGTGAACTTCCTGAAAAATTATCAGAGAAAAGTACAAATAAACGGTAATTAGTTGCACCACAAAAAAGATAAACAAGCAAAGTGCATATATCCCGTGTCTGCTTGACACAAAAAAACGCCGAAGCGGTAGCAGTCAAGGTTTCGCGACAGCGAACCGTGCTTTGCACGGCTTGACCTTTACTGCTAAAAC
>CAJOGF010000310.1 GCA_905233995.1 uncultured Bacteroidales bacterium
ATTTTGAGTTTGGTCGTTAATAGTAATCACAGTGGTAAGGAACTGCCGACAGAATACACTTACATTTGGTACTGAAAAAGTTGCAGACGGTTGACTTCGGTTAGCCGTTTTTTATTTCTTTTCAAATTCCGCAAGTTTTTTCTTCAACCTTTCTTGGCAAGGAATCCCCCGCCTCTAAGCGTTAGAGTAGGCGGGGGGAGGAATTGCCGCAAATTATCTGTAACAATATTGCCAACTATTATTATGATTAACGAACTGCAACTGACTAAGAGATATTTGCGTATAATTTTTGCCTATTGGTTGCAGATATTCGTCAGAAATATTCCTAACTCTGGCACTAGACCCAGTAAAACCACATATCCAACCGATTTTGTCGTTGTATCGCACACAGTCATTTAGACACCAACCCTTGACAGATTTAGTATTTTTTGCGTTGCGTTTTTGAGTGATATTTTTTAGCTTCCTGCCTTTTCTGGCTACTGATTCGTGCAAAGAACGTTTCTTCTTTCTGAACTGCTTAAGATAAAAATAATCTGCAGAATTTTCTTTGATTGAATCAATGCCACTGATGACTATTGCGTCATTGTAATGTGTTTTTTCTAAACCTAATGCTTTACGGCGTGGCGTTGTTTCTGAGCCGTAAGTAATTTCAGCGTCAGGATATTTTATAAAAGTTCGGCGACGCAGAATGTTCATAAAAGGCGGTTCTTTGTATTGCTTGACTTTTTTATTTTCTGCTTGCCACTTATGCAAAATTCCGCCAACTTGATGATTTTCGTGAGTGTGACAATCAGTACAAACTGTAATTAAGTTATCTGCTCTGTCAGTTCCACCATTGCTTCTAAACTTTATGTGATGTGTCTGTAAAATTTTGTTTTTCTCGCCACATACTTGGCAGGTGTAATTATCTCTGGCAAAGACAAAATATCTTACGTCGTAGTAACCGTAACATTGTCCTTGTTGATAATCAACACCGTTAATTTCAGGATTTATCATTTTTGCTGTGTCGAATTTTCCAACTTCGATATGAAGTTTAGCGTTCGGCAACAAAGACAAGAATTTATCAATCCAGAAAAAAGTTGCGCTAATTCTTGCTTGCAAACTCGGCGGTAGCCAATTTTCAGCCTTTTTGCGATTTAGAAAACGCGGTTGACGATACCTAGTTTTCCTGTTACGCCGACTTCTTCTTAATAAGTTCGGTTATAGATTTTTGAACTTTAGATTGGTGCCGCAACTCAATTTCGCCTTTGACCAAAACTTTATTACAAGAAGTAACGGCAATTCCAATGTGAACTGCACCTTCGTCAACGCCAATGTTAATTTCTTGCAATGTTTCACCTGTCGCAATTTGAAGTTGGATAGTGAACGGCTTGTAGCTGATAATTTTTGCCTTTTTTTGCCTGAGCAAAATTCTGGCTTTACGTTGAGTGCAAGGCATTAAATTTTTACCTCGCATATTTTTGACAAATACTCGCAAGATTTGTCCCTCCTTAGAGTTAGTTGCCCTTCGCCAATGTTATAGTCGCTTGCCGTAATCGGTCTCTTCAGGTTGACTGTTCCTACCCATCAGAACTGTTTACAGAGCCTGCACAGAGCCACAAACTAGAGCATCATTTGTAGGTGTGATAACGATAATAACGTAGTCTGTTAAGACTTAGGCTAGACAATAATGGCTTTTTCAAGCCCCCGCCTCTTTAGGCGGTGGGTTATTGACTACCAATAGTAACTGTATTCTGTCGGCAGTTCCCTACCGCTATTCTTACATCTAACGACCAAGCGAAAAATAGCTATTGATGCCATTTGTGTGGCATAGCCTTTTTCTATCGAACACTCAGTTTTGCCGTTGTCTGTCAAATCCACTTTCATCGTGAAATGTTCTTCACGACGACCTTCTGGATAACAATCGCAATTCACATAATTGCCGTCACGCTTAATATTTTCCAGTCTCACCATAACAATCAGCCTTCTTTTGACAAACTCCCCACACCTAAAGGCGGGGGATTCTGCTATCAACAATCGATGTGCTTAAAAAATTAAGTCTTACTCGGTCTTCTGCACGGGTTGTTGCCCCAACCCAAATTGTAATCATCTTCTAGCGTTTTTCTAAATTATATCACAAACTTATTTTCCGCGAAAAGCTGAAAAAATTACATTACCAAGCCTAGCTTTTTTTGCTCACGACCAAAGAAAAGTCATTGCTATTGTCTTGAACTTGGTCGCTGTTTTTTTTTCGTTACAACCGACTGGGTGGATGGATGCCTTTTTTTAAAAGATGATTTTTGGAAAATGCGTTGTGAAAAAAAATAAAAATAAAAAAATATCGGAGAAGAAGAAAGAGCCAAAACAGTCACAATAACCTTTTCCAAGAATCCACCAAATAGCAAAAGTGGCGAAGTAATGCGGTTTTACAGAGTGGCAGACCCAAAACCACCAAAAAACCACCAATTCACTCGACAAACCACTTGCCAAAAGCGCATTGTTGTTGTAATATTGGCGAAATTTGGATTTTCAGGATTTTTCGCTTTAGCCGATTTTTAAAATTTCCTGATTTTGGATTTTCGGAAATTTCCATTTCGGACAAAGATAAGCGTAAAAATCAAAGGTGAGAAGTAACTGTTATGGAGTTGTCAAGGAGCAAAACCGACAGGCTTTCAG
>CAJOGF010000311.1 GCA_905233995.1 uncultured Bacteroidales bacterium
AATACTTGATGCAATATTATCTTTGGGTTGAACATATTGCTCTGGAAAATCTTCAAAATTCACTGAATTTTCTCTATCCTTGATTTTTATTACATTTGCCGAAATGTTGTATTTCTCTGATTTATAATTGATTTTGAATCCACCGCCAAGTCTTGCATACCCGGCTTCGGTTGTGGTGGAATCCGGAATTACTGCTTTTCTAAGCCGTCCGAAAAAAGCTTCAACCTCGATTGAGCCCTCGCCCGAATATCCGAATCCACCGCCAAAATAATCATGTCCACTCATTGTGAACTTACTGAATGTCATTGATTTGTAACCGGCATAAAGTGTATATTCTTTGTAACTCGGGTTAAGTGAAAACCTATTGAACGGCAGTGCAAGATTTTTAATAAACTTATTATTTGAAAAAGAAAACGATACCGGCACGTCGATCACACCGAAAAATTTAGTGTTCAAACCACCGCTAAAAAAATAGAAATTGCTGATTGAATCGGAAAAAAATTCAATATTATCGTTGAAAGCGACATTTCCGCCAATAGTTACGGGTTTTGACTTTGTGATTGTTTCAATAGATTGTGAAAAAACTTCTGCCGGGAAAAGTATAAAAGTTACAAAAAATATTAGCAGTAATTTACTGAATAACAGTAAGTTTTTAAGTTCGATCGAATTTGCACGTACAATCATGTTTTCTTTAATCAGTTTTTATTTTTCGACGTTGCAAAATTAAAAGTTTTTCTAAAAAACAAAATGAAATAAAAAAAAATAATTAAATTTCTTAGTGAAACTGTTTTTTATTCCATGTTGCCACGCCTAAAAAATCCAACGGCGCCCAACGCAGTTCTATGCACAGCAAGGGGAAGAGGAATATTAATATTTATCAGCAATTTTTACGTCTTTAATTTTTGAAAGTGAAAGTAATATATCTATAATTTCTGTTTGGTTAAAAATTATTCCTTTAGCATAAATTGCTTCAGTTGGTAACGGTGAATATCCCAAATGATGCTTTTTGATCGTCATTGTAAACCGTTTAAACACCGCTGCCACCATGTGAAAAGCTTGTTAATTCTGGCATTTTAAAATTGGCAGAAAATATTTCAAACTCTACTACTGCGTCAAATGCATCAAACTGTATTATCCACTCTCTTGAGCGAATCCAACTGTCGATGGTATTCGTTCAAGAGGTGTTTGTTGTCGCCTGCAAATTGATATTCTTTGATGCCCATTATAATTTTTCGATGTCGTCGATAGGCAACTGAGTAAGGTCGGCAATCATTTGTATATCAAATCCTTTTGCTTTCATACGCTTGGCCGTTTCAATAGCATTTTGCTGTACGCCTTTTTCTATTCCAATTTTTTCACCTTGTTGTAAGCCTTGCTGCAAGCCTTGTTGCAAACCTTGCTGCAATCCTTCTTGCAAGCCTTCCTCTTTTCCTTTGCCAAAACCTTTGGTCTCGGCATCGTTCATCGCGTTGGTTATATCCCACAAGTTATGAAGGCTCTCTTCATAATCTGAATACTCTTTGGGCGTGAACATCGCAATTTCGGCTTGGCGGAACAATTTTTCAAAAACTTTCTTGTAATTCTTTTGGACGTTCCAACAATCGGGCAAGATTTTTTAGTACAAATAGCCATTTGTCGTACATCGATTCTAACTCTGATTCGGTTTTATTGAATTTAGGCATTTCAAGATAAAGATACGCCAATTTCTTGTAAAAAACTTTATTTGTAGTAAGGTCTTTCAACATCACTACATGAAACAAATCTTCGTCTGAAAATTCATTAACTGTTTTAAAATCGCCGTTTTCTTGCTCTTCTTGGTCTTTGAACACAAAGTTCAGGATACCAACGGTATAGATTTTATTTAGTTCGTAACTCCACGGTTCTTCTTTGGAATCTTTTCTTGCCATTTCGCGAATTGGAAACGACGAATAGTAAACGCTTCGGTCTTTGAAAAACTGTTGAAATACATTTTGCATTTCAACAATAAACTTTGCTCCACTTTTGGTTGTACAATAAACATCGAAAATGGCACGACGCTCCGATGCCGCACGTCCCAATTTTTCGGCATTAAGATATGTTACGTCTTCGATTTCGTCTTTTGGAAGTTCGTTACACTTTTCAAACAACGCATTTAAAAAGCTGATTAACAAATCTTTATTAAGTTCTGTTCCAAAAAGCTTTTTGAATCCAAAATCGGTATATGGGTTGAGATATTTTGACATAATTTTATTCTAAATTTTGTTTCATTCGCAAAAGTAGCAAATATTTTTGAGATTTGGAAAATTATAGTAAACGACATAAGAAATTTCTAAATAAATTTGGCGGATTCTTGAATTTTTGCTATATTTGCACCCAAAAAGTTGCAACATGAAGCGAAAAGTATTCCGTAGTGACATAGAGACGCTAAAAGCGGAGGGAAGAGAGATTATGGAATCAACCATAGACTCTATGTTTTATAATAGGGTAGCTGCTGTTAATGCTGTGTTGTCTGGTGTGTCCCCTGCAACTGCGGCAGTTTGGTTTGGGATGACGGGCAGGATTCTCTCAATTTGGGTGAAGAAGGCTGACGAGATTGGTTTTGAATCGCTC
>CAJOGF010000312.1:0-1557 GCA_905233995.1 uncultured Bacteroidales bacterium
TTCAATTCTCTAATAATCAAAGATTTGTCAACATAAATCTCTGACCGCATCGCGCTTTCCAAGAGCACGCTGTTTGGATTGAGGTAAAGTCCCATGGTCTTAGAGTTTTTAATTTTCGGGACAAATATAAGGATTTTTCTTGAAAACTTTATCCACCGTTAAAAAAAACTTTCTTATCTTTGCCGTCGGATTTCGGCGCGACAATCCCGAAATCCGACGTATGACATAAAACGAAAACGTTATGCTTTTCTTGTTAACGAAAACGTGAGAAATTTTCAATAAGAGCAAGAAGATAGCATAGCGGTTTCGCCTATCGTATAGGCGTGGACTGCTATGATTGTATCTTTGCTCTTAGGTTATTCTCACGACCGTCGTTAACGGATACAATAATCCATTATAGAAAGGCGTATGCAGTCTGCGCTTTCTTTGTGCATCGACAATTTCTTTCCAGTCTGCGACATTTTTTTACGAAAAACGTGTAACCTTTTTTAAGATGGAGACACTAAAAGGAAAAGACGACAACACTATGACACCAGAATTACATATCGGAGCAATGGTTGAGAACGAGTTTAGGCGGCAAGGACGGCAGGTCAAGTGGCTTGCGCAGAGTTTGGGCTGCAACCGTTCGAATGTCTATGGCATTTTCAGGCGTAAAAATATAGATGTATTCACATTGATAGAACTCTCTGATATATTGCAGCACAATTTTATCGCAGACATTTTGCCAATGGTTGAAAAACATAAACAGGAAGAAAACCGATGAAACATAAGATATTAACCATATTATTCATTATTCTTACGCAGATATTTGTCATATCTTGCAATGAGGACGATGGCGTACACCACGACAATGTTACAGATTTGCTTGATTTTCAAATTGTTGCGGCAGATAATGGTATGTTGACGATAAAGACAGAAGTGTCATCCAACGTCAAGTTGGCGGAATACTGTCTTTTTGACGAAGAGTACAATGTAGTTTGCAATTTTCTCAACAATGTAAAAGAAAAAAACGACGCTTTGAAAGAAACTGACGGCGCGTTCACGGTCTGCTTTAAAGAAACTGCATCAGAAATTCCAGTCAACATTTACATATTTTCGATTCTTTCGGAGGATGGTCAAAGAATTTCCAAAACCATCGGTGAGAAGTATCTTTACACCCACGATGGCGGATTTCAGGCATTTGACCTCAATGTGTCGGACGACGGTTTAGTCAGCGGCAATGCCAATTGCGTTTTGGCAGACGCGGACGGCAATATGACGGAAAAAACCGACAGAGGGACACTAATATCGCATAACGGCATCATCATCGCTTTCAAATCCATTAAAAATGACAAAGCAATCGAATTGTCGTGTGTGGTTATAAAAAACGCAGATTGTAGCAACATTAAATTCTAAAACTATGGCAGACAAAAATTTAGGCAGTGGATTTGTATCGGAATTAGAGTCTGGTTTTCTCGCGTCTGGTTTCACGACTGCTGATACGAGCACGAACTACACAGAAACGCTTTTGAGCGACCAAGGTGCGATGAGCGACACATATCGCTGCAAATCGCAGTC
>CAJOGF010000312.1:1592-2539 GCA_905233995.1 uncultured Bacteroidales bacterium
TTTTTCCGGTGTATTCTTCGTGACTGCTGGCGGTGGTCCGGGTACGGTTGGCGAAGCCTCCGGCATGCAGAATGAATATGTTGTCAGCATCCATAACCACGGCAAAGATTCTCAGGGCTTGTTCTATGTAATGGAATATGTGGACGGCAAGACGCTCGCACAAATCATCAAAGACAACGACATCAAGGACCTCAGCGGCAAACTCAACATACTTAGGCAATTACTCGATGGGTTACAATACGTCCACAACAAAGGTGTGGTGCACAGGGATTTGAAACCAGACAACATTATGGTCGGCAACCGAACAAAAAATGTAAAGATAATCGACTTTGGGCTTGCAATTTCGGATTCGTTCCCCGACAACCTTGCGACGGCTGGCACGCCCAAATATATGTCGCCAGAACAAAAGAAGGATGCCAAGAAAGCCGACAAACTCTCCGACATCTACGCCTTTGGCATCATTATGAAGGAGTTTTTGGGAGACAAGTCCGCCGATGTTCCACAATACAAAAGCATAATCGAAAAGTGCACGAAGGACAACAAGTCGGAGCGTTATCAAAATTGTGTTGACATTCTGACGGATTTGGCGGACAAAAACAAAAATCTGTCACCCGAATTGAAAGCGTTAATTTTGGAAATCGTCAAAGATGGCATTGTAACAGATGCAGAATATGCGCGTCTTGATGCAGAAATAATAGCGGATAATTACGACAAAGACTTGGTTTACAAGGAATTGAAATATCAGTTAGAGAAAAGACGAGTTCGTTTAGCCTTGTATGTTGTGGCTTTTGTTGCATTTGTGGTTATTGTCGTTTGGATTTCGTTTTTCAAAAGACCAAGTGAATTTGTCACCCGGCACCTTGCCGGTTGCAAAAGACCTAAGCATTGGCATCCAATCTAGGCGAAGAAATTCTTTTACATTCCCGCCATATAATGAAGTCTTTACG
>CAJOGF010000313.1 GCA_905233995.1 uncultured Bacteroidales bacterium
TTATTGTTATTGGAACGATTGGGAGGGTCTTGTCCGTGAAGTTGTTGGAATAACAATCATTGACTGCAAAGTTACTGAAATACACAACTTGTCTAACGTAGTTGGATACCAATATGATTGTGGAATAAGGTATTAAATTGATATTATGCAGACAAACGACCATAAACGCAACGATGACCCTGAGAAAGCGAAGGCATTGCAAAATGCTTCCGTTTCCTATCCCGTCATAATCTCCGCTTCGCGCTCTACCGACATCCCTGCCTTTTATGCCAAATGGTTTTTCAACCGTTTGGAGGCGGGCTATTGCGTTTGGTACAATCCGTTCAACCAAAAGCCGATGTATATCTCGTTCAAAAACTGCAAGTTTGTGGTGTTTTGGACAAAGAATCCCGCACCGATAATTCCATATTTACACAAGTTGGATGAGCGTGGAATCAAATACTATTTTCAGTTTACCCTCAACGACTACGAAAACGAAAAATTCGAGCCATGCGTTCCTAAACTTGAAAAACGTATCGAAACATTCAAAGAACTTTCGCAAAAGATTGGAAAAGAGCGCGTTATATGGCGTTTTGATCCGTTAATACTTACACCTAACCTCACGCCGAGAGATTTGTTGAAACGCATTTGGAATATCGGAAACAAGATTTTTGGTTGCACCGAAAAACTTGTTTTTTCCTTTGTGGATGTTGCGGCGTACAAAAAAGTACAAAATAATTTCATCAAGGAAACACCTAATTATTTTAGCCGAGAGAATGTCCTCAACGCCGAAATGACCGCTGCGCAACAAAACGAAATTGTGGACGGCTTGCGCAAATGTCAGGCGGCTTGGCGTGAAAAAGGTTGGGACATCACGCTTGCCACTTGCGCAGAGCAAAGTGATTTTCAAGGCGTTGAACATAATCATTGCATTGATGGTGAGTTGATTGAGCGAATTTGCAAGGATGACCCTCAGATGGTTTATTATCTTCATACGAATGTACGGAACATTCCCGCCACTTCCTGATAAATCAAAAAATATGAAAGACAAAGGTCAACGCAAAATCTGTGGTTGTATGATTAGTAAGGACATTGGAATGTACAACACTTGCCGCCATTTTTGCGTTTATTGTTATGCCAACACAAGCAAAGATATTGTGTTGAAAAATAAGGACAAGCACAGCGACAATTCTGAGAGTATAATCAAATAGAATATTTTTTAATGTCTCTCAGTGTCAGACAATTGCGAAGGTGCTTGACATTCGTTTTGTAATTGACGACGAATGGTCAACCACCATTGAACTTCTTCCGCAAACAACGACACAGAATTACCATTTTAACAAATTGTAATTCAGTATATTACAATTATTTTGGATAAATTAAAAGTGCGACTTTAAATTTGTCCAAAGTAATTACAAATTATTGATATTCAGATTATTTCACCTTACTCATTCTTTCCACTTGCGATTTAACGATGTTGAGGGTTGAATTATCGGAAACGAAAACAGAGTTCAAACCCTGAGCCTCTTGTGCGGGGTCGCCGGTGTAGTCGTCGCCCACCTGCCACTGCTCGTGTAACCCCAAAAATTACACCCCGCAAATTTTCCGCCCGTTTCGGCATTGTCGGCAACAAGCGAAAAAACATATTTATAATATCCGTCGCGTCCAACGGTAGGCGTTCCTATCTCAAAACTAAAACCGTCGCGAGGATAGCCAAACTCCTCCATCACAAGCGGTTTGTTGATTCTATCGCAAACCGATAAATGCTGATTGATATATTCTTTGGTGTTGTTGCAAGCGGTGGGAAGATGCTCAATAAGCGAATCTTTTTTCGCCCAACCCCAATTATACGGCCACAAATGAATGTTGCAATAGTCGATATTTTTGTCAGCACAAATGCGAGCCCAACTGCTTAAATCGTTTTCGCAACCCCAAGAACCTTCGCTGCCTACCGAAATTAAATGGTTGCCGTCCAAAGAGCGAATAAGCGATGAGGCTTCAGAAAGCCATTTTTCAAACGCCGGCAACGCTTCTACAGAAAATGCACGCGGCTCGTTACCAATCTGCCACGACATTATGGCGGGGTCGTCGATGTATTTTAAGCCCGTATAACGGTTGGTGCGACCGATAATAAATCTAACGTAATCGTAAAAAAGTTGATGCGCCTTTTCGTTGGTGGCAAATTTCGACATCGCCTTCATAAACTCTGGGTAACCAACATCGTCGGGACGCGGTTGCTTGCCCTCGCCCGCGTGTTCCAAGTAGAAACCATAACCGCCGCTCCATTCCCAAGAATTGTTGAGATACAAAACAGCCACCATGTTGCGCTTTCCCATTTCCATCAAAAGAAAGTCCAAACCCGCTAAAATCGTGTCGTTGTAAACACCCGGCGCGATTTGTAAGGTTGGTTCTACTTTGGTTTTAACACCACGTTCACCGTCAGAGCCGACAAGAATACGAAGATTGTCGATTCCGATGCGTTTCATTTCGTCTAATTCGTTAATGAGACGTTCACGGTTGCCGCCCTGACCCTCAGAACCGAGAATTGCGCCGTACCAAAAATTGGTACCGACATAATAATACGGTTTGCCGGAGCGCACAAAATGTCCGTTTTCCACTTTAACAAATTCAACCGCATTTTTTTCGGCTTGTTGACACGCTACCACAATCAAGGCTGCTGTCAACAACAAAAAAAGTCTTTTCATTTTTTTTTTAACGTTTTAGTAATTGAATATTAGTGTATTAGTATTTTAATTTAAAAATTCTTTGACAAATTAATACCTTCCAATTTTAATAATGCAATTTTGTTGAGGATTCCACCGTTAAATCCGCCGAGTTTATTGTTAGCACCGATAATGCGATGACAAGGAATTATAATGCAAATCGGATTTTTACCAACAGCCCCGCCCACTGCTTGTGCCGACATTTTTTCTTTACCGTATTTTTGAGCAATAATTTTTGCTAACTCGCCGTATGTGAGAACTTTACCGAAAGTGATTTTCAACAATAATTCATAAATATCGTGTTGAAACTTGGTTGGATTTTTTAAGGAAAATTT
>CAJOGF010000314.1:0-765 GCA_905233995.1 uncultured Bacteroidales bacterium
TACAAATACCATTTTCCCTGAAAATTCGGATTGCCGTCCTGACCTGTATATTCAACGCCGTAATTATTGTCGGACAAACTGTAATAGGGATTTGTAGCCGCGATTTTTTTTGCCTCCTCCTCGGCAATTACATCATCGATGATTTTTGCGATAAGTTTTTGACGCGCGGCAACGTCCATTTTGGCAACCCTCTGAATACTGTCCTGATATTCAGCCTCTTCGATATATGAAATCAGTTCCCTGAGGTTAGCCGCCTTTTTTGAAATTTCTTCGTAGCCGGAATAACTTGCCGGCAAAAACTGCATTGTGGAATCGTAAAACTCTCCCGCCTTGATGTAATCGTTTCTCATAAAATAAATGTTAGCCGCCTCCATATAAGATTTGGCTTTTTGAACATTGTTTTGAGATGAATAACGCGCTGATTTTCTGTAATTAATAAGTGCTGAATTAAAGTCCTGATTCTTTCTGTCCAACTCCGCCAAACCGTAATAAACTCTGTCAAAATATTCCTTGTTGTTGTCGTCTTTTGAGAGCAACAGAAGTTGCTGACGGATATAAGCGTCGTTTTCGCCTTTTGTAAATACGGTTGCAAGATTGATTTTTGAATTGAAAACCAAAGAATATTGTGGATTAAGTTTTATAACTTCTTGATAACAGGTCTTTGCTTTCGGATAATTGCCTGCCAGACGGTTCAAGTCTCCGGCGATAAAAAGCAGCCATGCGCGTTCTTTTTTGTTACGCTTTTTTATAAATGTCAACGCCTTG
>CAJOGF010000314.1:865-2257 GCA_905233995.1 uncultured Bacteroidales bacterium
TTTAGGATGACGTTTATCTTTTTCAAGTTTTTCCAATAATTCGGTTGCCTCGTTGTAATTTTTTTGCGCCCAAAATGTCTTCGCAAGCCAAAACTGCGCTTCAAATCTCGAAGGCTCATGTTTGAACCTTGTAATTCCGAGTTGAAAAGACGGCTCTGCTCTGTCATAATCGCCGGTTACATAGTTAGCCTTACCCATCAAAAGATACGTGTCGTCTATCCATTTACAATATTCGCTCTTGTTGTAAAACGACTGCTGACGGGAATCCATTCCTGAGCGCGAATATCCGCGCTTTGGTTTTGAGGTGATGGAATGTTTCAAAATATTTTTGCCGCACTCCTCCACGCAAGCGTCCATATCGGCGGAGGCAAAATCGGGAGCCTCATGCGCGTCTATTTTGAAAATCGGCAAAAGTTCTGTATAATCGGGTTTGAAATTTTTGTCAATATTATCAATCCCTTTCAAATAAGACTGCCTTGCCTCGAAAATAACATTGTAGCGCGACGTAACGTTATGAAACGCCCTTGTCGAAGCGGTGTTTTTGGTATTGCTGCAAGCGGCAGAAACCAAAAGCACCGCATAAAAAAGCCGCAATGTTATTCTGCAAGACAACTTCATTAATTCTTCTCCGATACGATAAGTTTGTAACCTTTGCCGTGAATGTTAAGAATTTCAATCGAGGAATCCTCTCTGAGAAGTTTTCTCAACTTCGTGATATAAACGTCCATGCTGCGGGCGTTGAAATAATTGTCGTCTTCCCAAACCTGATTCAAGGCGTAGTTTCTTTCCAAAACCTTGTTCATGTTCATACAGAGAAGCCTCAACAGTTCCGACTCTTTTGTGGTAAGTTTTACCGGCTCTTCGGTTTTGTACTGCAAGGTCTGCTTGTTGGAATCGTAAACATAAGAGCCCAACGAATATACCGTAACCGCCTCGCTGTCGGTAATGCCCGAACGTCTCAAAACCGCTTCAATTCTCAAAAGCAATTCTTCCATGTTGAACGGTTTTGTGATGTAATCATCCGCACCGATTTTAAAACCGTTCAAGACGTCTTCTTTCAAGTTCTTGGCTGTCAAGAAGATAATCGGAATATCGGTGTTGATTTCGCGGATTTCGGAGGCAACCTGAAAACCGTCTTTTTTAGGCATCATAATATCCAAGATACAGATGTCGTAAATGTTATGATGAAAGCCTTCCGTTGCTTTCTCTCCGTCGGGATACAAATCCGTCGCATAATTTTTGGCATCGAGATACTGTTTGAGCAACGAACCCAAATTAACGTCGTCTTCCGCCAGCAATATTGATACTTTTCTTTCCATATAACGATTTAAAAATTAGTTACTGATTAAACGGCAAATATATAAAAAAAGTCGTTCCCTTGTTAAGTTCTGA
>CAJOGF010000315.1 GCA_905233995.1 uncultured Bacteroidales bacterium
ATGACCCGCGCCATGTTTGCCACGGACATGGACATAAAACTGGTCGGGGTTGGTGCGGTTTGGCGTGTGGCAGTTGAGGCACTGACCGCCCAATGCGCGGCTTTCGAGCAGCGGTTTTTCGTCAAAATTTGACAAATCGCGCTGATAAACACCAATCAAACTGAATGTTTGGTAGCCCGGCGCGATTTTCCTGTATGTAACGCCGTATTCATCTAAGTCATAAGTACTTACATTTATTTTGAACGGCAAGTATCCACGCCATTTTCCGTTTACCTTTGACGACACTTTCACCGAAACGCTTTTACCTTTGTTACCGCTGATTAAACCGTGCCAACGCTCAATGTCAAAATCCGCATAACTGCCTGATGATGAGATTTTTTCGCCGTTTTCATCCGTAATTTCCACAAAAACACATTCCGACGAATCGTTTACGTAAAAATTAAGCGTCGCAATCTCCGCAGGAACCGTAACATCTAAATGTCAGGGGTGCGGTTTGTCATTTCCGCGTTTTCGGGTTGTGGCGAACACGCGGCGAAAAATGTTGCGGCAATAATATGTGGTAAAAATTTCCTCATTTCCTTAATTCATAAAATAATACGTCCAAAAATTGAAGCCGTGTTTGCGCAGCAGATTATCCGCGTTACGGTCTGACATATAGTGCTTTGCGACTTCCATGAGTTGTTGTTTTGTCTCGGAGGACAGTTCCACCGGAATTTCGGAAAAATCGCTGTGTGTGCCGCTCCAAACCATCGCCCAAGCCTGCTGGAAAGATTTCGGGAGGTTTGCCGTTGGCTCTTTCAATCCGAGGTAAAATGACACAAACGACTGCAAATCCCGTTTCAAAAGCATCGAGGCATAAAAATATTGCCGCGCCAAAGTGTTCGTCCTGTCCTCGGTGTAAAGTTTGCCGAGCATTTTGGGCAGTTCGGGATAATAGAAAATAAAATCTTCCTTGAACCTTAATTGCCGCAAAGTCAGGCACATAGAATCCAATCCACTTTCGTTTCCGCTGTCAATCGCTTTCAAATTCTCCTCAGCCCAATCCGAATAATAAAGACTGTGCGAAAGTATTGACAAATAATGTTTTGCGGCTTCATATCCGCCGTTCACGATAAAACATTCCGCCATCCTTTTGAGCAGCCGCCCGCTTTTGCGGTTGTTCATTATAGCCTCCTGACTGTCGAAGGCAAACTGCAACGCCGTGTTTGTCATTCCCAAATAGAAACACGCCTCCATCGACGGCAGGCACGACATATTGTCAAGCACCGCATCGGAGAGCAGCCCCCCGCAGCCGCTTTGCGCATAATCGAACATCCGCTCCGCCAGAATGCCTTTCTGTGCCAACGAAAAATTGATGCAAACCCGCTCAAAATCAGTTTGGCTTTGGTGGATTATGTTGTTGTAGCACTTGTGCCGGAGCAGGTAATCGTAGTTTATCAGCCTGAATTTCAGGTCGTCGTATGTGAAATTGACAAGCAAAAATGACAGCAAAATTGCAGAATATTGCGCGGCAAATAACAAAATACTATCAATTTTTATTTTGATTTTTACTGACAAAATCACCGTTGCAGCCACAACCGCCGGTATGAAAAACATCATAAAATGATAATGTCCCGGAATACGGTAATAATTAATCCCAAGCAAAACTTGTTTCACTGGATATTGGTGCGGCATTATGTATGTAAAGCAAACCGCTGACAGACAATATATTATCGGCAACAAAACAGCAAAAGCATATTTTTTGTTTTTGATTAATTTGTACCCGACGAAAACGGAATTTACCGCACACATCGCGCCTATAAGCCAATAATTAAGCGGCAAAAGCATCAGGGACAAATTCAAATTCTTTTGGGATAGTTTGATATACAAAAGTACAAAAATGATGGACATTGAAAACGATAACAGTAAATTTTCGTTGCCGCTGTAAAGGAATATCAAAATCGACGGCAAGAACGACAGAAAATATTTTTTCCCGTCCTTGTCTTCAAACGTTGAGAACGTCAGCAACTGTATGGCGCACAGCACGATAGCGTAAATCCACGCGCCGTATGCCGGTACGTAAAAGAATTGCACCAAAAATTCGCTCACGTAATCCGCCAGCCCCCCGCAAGTAGTTATCCGGTCCGCAAAATAATCCTTTGTGAACAGAAACAACTGGTTTTGCTCATGAAAATTCATCAACCCGGGGTACAAAAAATACAGGATTGAGAACACGAACAAGCCGAAGAGTGATGTAGATATGAGTTTGAAGTTCATAATGCAAATATATAAAAAACACGTTGTTAATTAAAAATTAGCAACGTGTTTTTAGAAATTATAGAGTTAAAGAAAACTATTTAGACGCACCAATAGCGGACATGTAAACAGCCTTAGTTCCATCAGCCTGCTCATAGATTGACACAACGATTGTAACAGGATCTTTAACAGACGACGCAAGCTTGATCAACTTGATGCCATCGACAACAGAACCGGCTTCAAAAACCTTGTCGTCGCCCTTGAGCATGATAATATCGCTAAAGTCGTATGCCTCACTATACTTGGCCTCATCTTTCAAATTAAATAAGTAGAATTGGTTTCCACCTTCCTTGAAAGTGATGTCCTTGAATGTATATGTGGTGATGCTACCTGATACGGACTTTTCACCAGCGTATGATGTGTCTTTAGCAGCTTTCTTCTGTTCATCGACAAAGATTTCTTT
>CAJOGF010000316.1 GCA_905233995.1 uncultured Bacteroidales bacterium
AGAAATGTTTGACGACGCTCATTCTCATCACGATGAACAATATCTTCAGGAATGGATAAACAGATTGAGCCGCGATGGCTAAACTTTTTCTCCCAACAAATAAAATCAAACCCCGCAACTGCGGGGCTTTTTTTATGCAGATTTTTCTGCTTCAAATTCTTGTTCTTCAGAAAAATCTTTAGGCAAATCGACAGTTTTCACTTGTTGTAATTCAGAAAACTTCGTCAACAGGTATCTCTCTTTTTGATTGTTGCCGCGATGTACTAACTTGGGCGATAACATAATAACGCCTGGACGACGACGAACAATATCAGCTTCTTCTAACAATCTCAAAGTTTCTCTGACAGTTTTATCACTAATTCCAGTTTCCCTTGAAATTTCGGAAATAGTTTTAATGACAGTATTTTCAGACTTACTCATCTTAGAAAGCAAATATTTGACAATTTTCATTTTTTGATTTCCCAACTTATCTATCATCTTAATTATAGCTGACAGATAAGTTATCATAAAACCTCCTCTTTCTGGTTGTTTTAAAACTACATCAACTTCTTTAACTTCGCCGATAACTTTGCCTGTTTTTCGGTCAATTTGTACCCAAAGCTCGGATTCGCATACATAAGCACTTTTACTTTTCATAAAAAATACCGCCTCCGTCGTCAAAAATTTTCAATATTATTACCGCTCAATCGGTAAAAAACTACCGCTCCATCAACGCCACAAAGCCGCGTTATTATGCGTTTTTCTTGCGTATTATAAAAGCAATGTTACCGATTGTCAAGCAAAACATTACCTCTCAATCGGTAAAAAATTACCGCTTCTTCGGTAAAAAATTACCGATTCCAAAATGCTTATAAGTGGCGTTGTAGTGCGGGTTTACGGCTTTTTTCTAAAAAATTTCTCTTTTCTTATACTAAGGGGAGAACAAAAAAGACGCGAAAACAACTAAACCGCCTTCGCGTCCAGCTACGGCGGTAAGTTGTTTAGGTCGCGCTGGGAAACGCCGTTTCCCCGACCCTTTGGAGACGCGGAAAAATCTCGAAGTTTTGCAAGCAAAACCGCTTCACGCTGTTCGAGATTTCCGCGCCATTTTTTCTCTTTTTTAAAAGTCAAAAGAGCAAACCTTATGTTCAGTACCGAAGAACATTTTTTATTTCTCTTTTTTTCTCTTTTCTGTTTCTCTCGCATTTTCAAGATATTTCGGGGTGAAGAAAAAATTTGAAGTTTAACTTTCAGTTGCCGCTTGTTAGAAAAAAAAGGCAGTGAACGACCGTGTAGTTTTTAGCCAGCAAGACAGCTTTGCTTTCGGCAAGTTGCGGATTTTTAATTGTTGAGGATTTTGGGAAAGTTATTTTGCTGGCTTGCGCAGTGAACAACTATTTTTTTCTTACATTGCGCCGTTCGGCGGGGTTGGCTTTGGCAGTTTATAACTCTGAAAAAAAAATAACCTTGGAAAAAACAAGGTTCATTTATTCTGCTCTATCGGAATTTCACCATTTTGCGTTTCGTAATTCTCGATGAATTGTTCAACAAGCAATTCCAATTCAGCAGCCATAGAGCGACGATTTTTTTTTGAGATAAAAGAAAACTTTATGTAGTTGGTCGGCTCAAGTCGCATAGTGAAAGCCTTTTTATCGGTAGCCATTGTGAAAACCTCCTTCAAAGTTAAAAAAAATATGAGGTATTATTGCGGGGAAAGAGAGGTTAATAACCAATCTGACACCATTATTATACAACTAAAAATAAAAAAATCAAGAATTAACTATTGACAAACAAAAAAATATGAGGTATTATTGCGGGGAAATCTGGTATCGCAAAAAACCTTTTAAAGTTGAATTGATACAAAGGTGGTGATAGAATAAATGAAACCAAAAGTGGACGACAACAAAGCCGTTTTCACTATAAGAGTTCCGCCTCTTGTGAATGAGAAATTGGAAGAGAGAGCAGGAAGAATAGGGATAAGCAAAAGTGCTGTAATTCTTAATCTGCTCTACAAAGAATTTGTGGAAGGCAAAGA
>CAJOGF010000317.1:0-1301 GCA_905233995.1 uncultured Bacteroidales bacterium
ACAACAAGGAGGAAAAGCGCGGCAAACTTTCGCCCGTGGAGGTGGCGGCTTTGTTTCATTATCGTTATATTAGAATCCACCCTTTTGAGGATGGTAACGGCAGAATTGCGCGTTTGTTGGTAAATTATATTTTTGCACGGCACAACTATCCGATGATTGTGGTCAGGAGCCGTAAAAAGCAGGAATATCTTGAAGCCTTACATCAAGCGGATTTAAAAGTCGGTACTATTCCGTCAAAAGGTGCAACCGCAGAATTAAAAGAGATACAACCGTTTATGAAATATTTTGTCGGTTTGGTAACCGAGGAGATTAATAATGACGTGCGTTTTGTCAGCGAACACGACGAAAACATTTGGTGGTATGACGGAGAAAGAATTGTTTTCCGCTCGGAAAATTATTCAAAGATACTAAATGCCATGCTTACACTTCCCACTGTTACGTTAAGCGATATTCAAAAAGAAATCGGGATTAATATGTCGGCTATCCAAAGACTTGTTAATCAGTTGATTGAGAAAAAATATGTGGAACGTATTGACAACAAAGGTTCTTGGCGTGTGTTTATAACTCCGTCGTTGTAATATTTTGAGATTGTTTACCGTTATTTATTAAAAGCGTAAAAAAATGTCAGTTAAAGTAGAAAATCTTACAAAACTTTACGGTGAAAACAAAGCCGTTGATGATATAAGTTTTAACATAAATTCTGGCGAGGTTGTGGGTTTTTTGGGACCTAACGGTGCAGGAAAAAGTACAACGATGAAAATCATAACAGGTTGTATTGCAAGTGATTCTGGCGAGGTTTTGATTAACGGTGTCAACATAAAAGACGATATGAATGCCTTAAAAAAAACTATCGGTTACCTTCCCGAAAACAATCCGCTTTATCTTAATATGTATGTCAAGGAATATCTCGAATATTCTGCGCAGATGTATTTGCCGAAAATTTCGGTGAGAAAAGCCGTTGATAAAGCCGTTGAAGCGGTTGGCCTTGGTGAGCATCAATTCAAGAAGATAGGGGAGTTGTCCAAGGGATACAAGCAAAGGACGGGAATTGCCCGTGCAATGGTTCACAATCCTTCTATTTTGATTCTTGACGAGCCGACAACTGGTTTAGACCCTAATCAAATCGTGGAAATCAGAAACCTTATAAAAGAACTCGGAAAGGAAAAAACGGTCATACTTTCAACGCACATTATGCAGGAGGCAGAGGCTGTTTGCGACCGTGCAATCATCATCAACAAAGGTAAAATTGTTGCCGATGATACACTCAAAAACCTTAAAGCACCTAAATCGTCAGATTCAAT
>CAJOGF010000317.1:1313-2442 GCA_905233995.1 uncultured Bacteroidales bacterium
AATGATAAGGGCATTTGCCGAAAAAGAAGGCCTTTCTGTTTTGTCGGTAACAAAGAGCAAAGGAAATCTTGAAAATATTTTTAGGGAACTGACACAGAAATAAGATTTATTTTGTATATTTGCGCAGTGCTAAATATATTTGCAGGTAGAAATGGAACAAAATTATTACGACAGATTCCCCGATGTGTTGAAACAGGCGTTGAAAAACGGTTTGATTTCTCTTGAAAAAGAAGATATATTGTGGGATTATCCTTCATTCCGTGTTTTTAGAATCATAAAACGCAAAAAAGGAGAAGATTTTGTTCTTAACGAAAAAGATTTTTGGTCAAAACCGGAACTGCTCGGTTCTACCGGCAGAGTACCGACAGCAGCCGATGAATGTGAGGCAGGATATTACAGTTGTTCGTTTTTTACTGAAACAGAGCCGTTGGAAATACTTTTTAAACTGCCTAAGCCGCAAAAAAAGTTGGCGGAAGGCAATCTTGAAAGCATTTACGGACCAGTCAGAATAAATGACGGAACTAAGCACGTGGATTGTTGGCTTTACAATCCGAAAAAATTAGTTGGCGGATTTAAAATAGTTGAAGATGAAAAAAGCGTGTCTTAAAATATCGGGAAAATATTTGTTTTTGGAACAAGTATTGGTGTATTTCGATTTGCCGCTGTTCTTTATTTGTAAGGACATGGCGGAAAACCGTTTTGCAGTCTTGTGTTATGACGATGAGGATTTGAATTACATTGTTGCGGAAGTTTCTCTAAAAGACATTGTGAAAATGCTTCAAAACGAAATACCGATGGACGTTTTGTTTACTTCAGCCCGGCAAAAATGGCAATATCAAGCCGGAGTTGACGTAGAAACAACTTTCGTAAATCCTGTTAGAAATTTTGAAAACGAGCAACTTCCGACCAAAGGCAGTTTTTTCGGTGCGCTTAATGCGGAAGTTTCAGGATATTTACAGAAACTGAAATCGGAAAATTCCGTTTTGTTGGAAAGAGTTGGAAATAAGAAATTAGCAGTTTATTAATAAACCATAATCTAAAATGGATAACAATAAAAACGAGTTAGCCCCGCTTGATTGGGCAAACATAGGGTTCGGTTACATAAGAACCGATTACAATGTCAGATGCT
>CAJOGF010000318.1 GCA_905233995.1 uncultured Bacteroidales bacterium
CGGAATATTTACGACAGATTTAAGCGTGTGCATCAAAATGTGCGTAAAATTTTGAAAGCCGACAATATTGACCTCCTCAATCAGATAAGCGCAATGAACGACAGCCTTTACGCCCTCAACAGCGACCCATTTTTCCGTGGCATTGGCACGTTCAAGGGCTTTACTCAGGATTCGTTGGTGATGAAACAGGCTGCGGGCTACCGCGACGTTTACGAATATTGGATTATCCTTCAATGCGGCTACGACTTGCAGGAAGGCGTAATGCAACTCGAAGTCAAGGATATTTCGGAACTTTATGAAATATGGTGCTTTATAAAGGTGAAAAACATTGTTCAGCATATTTTGCGAGGCAAGGCGGCAATGAAATCCAAGGGCAGCAAAACAGAAGGAGATTTTGTGAAAACACTTTTGCAAGGCAGCAAGTCGGAAATCACATTTTTTGACAACATCCGCCCCGAACTGCAAATGGTTTCGCTGATGTACAACGCCACCACCGACGACGAGGAGCACGTTAGCGACGAATCGCCCGCAAGCCAAAACACCGACATTGCCGACACCACTTCCAAAACTACCGAGCAGCGTCCCGACATTGTATTGCGGCTTTGCAAAACCGAAGGCGGCATACAATATACCTATCTTTTTGATGCCAAATACCGTCTTCGCGATACCACAATTCCACCTTCAAATGGCGTTGAAGTGCCGCCCGTGGATGCCATCAACCAAATGCACCGTTACCGCGACGCCATTTATTACAACAAATCCAACGACGAAAAACTAAAACGCGAGGTAATTGGCGGCTACGTCCTTTATCCGGGCAACCTGTCGAAACAACAATTTCAAGGCTCGTACTATCAACGCAGCGTTGACGAGGCGGAGAACAGAAACCCGGCGGACATTGGCATTCTCTATACAATCAAGACGGTGATTTCAACGATTTGCTCCTCGACCCCGCATCGTCGGAAGATGTGCTTTACAATCAGATTAAGCAATGGTTAGACGATGGCAATGCATCTGAAACATTATTACAAACCTCGATTCCGCAAAAGGGATTGGAATATAGCGACGAGCCTGTAATTAAGGGTTCGTATTTTCTTTCAAGTATTGACCCTCGGGTTAATCTTGACTCTCAACTTATTATCAATGGGCAGGCAAACAAATTTATTTCGGGATACAACACGCTTCTTTCAGGTGTCAACTTTCAAAAAATCAAATATTTTGCACCTGTTGCCAATCACGAAGTAAAAGGATTTTACCGTGTGGAATCCGTAAAAATTGTTGATATGAAAGAGATGTTGCAGTCACAACTCGCCGAACTAACCAAATCAGGCAAAGAACCTCAGTATAAAGGATTTGAAAAGCCCATCCGTATCTGCCTAAAACTATCAGAATACAAACCTTTGCCCCGACCGTTTGTTTATGGTTTGGACCGCAATGCTGCGGTAGGCGTGGCACTCACAATGGAACAGTTTAAGGATTATTGCAGACGCTAATTCCTACAATGATTCATTTTACGTATTTCAACGCTTTCGCAATCCATCAATTTTCGCAACCATAATAAACGATACCTGCCGGAATATCGTTTTTTTTATGCGATTCCGACAGGAATCGTTTGAAAATATTTTTTTGAAAAAATATATAAAAATATTTTGACGGTTCAAATAATCCTTTTTATCTTTGTACCCGTCAAACTTTGAAACAAGAAAACAAATGATAATCACTGTAAAAAACCTCGGCGTCATCAAAAAGGCCGAATTTGATACATCTAAAAAACTGACGGTGTTTTGCGGGCCTAACTCGACCGGCAAGACATATTTGGCATATATTATCTATGCTGCATTCTCAAACAAAGAAATGTACAAGTTAAAATCTTTTGACATCGTAAAAAAAAATCTAAATACATCATCACCAATCCTTCTTAAAAAAGAATATTTAGATGAATTATTGTCTAAAATAGCCACCTCCTGCAAAAAGACAATTGGTGAAGTATTTGGTATTTCAGAAGAAAAAGAAAAGGATTTTTTTTCTAAATGCAGTATTAATTTTTCTATTTCAGAGGATGACTACAAAAGTATAATAGAACAAGATAATACTGTCAACATAAATGACAAACAATATGCCATAAAAAAGA
>CAJOGF010000319.1 GCA_905233995.1 uncultured Bacteroidales bacterium
GCGGTTTAGGCAAAAAAATAGCCGCTCGTCTGCTGAACAGTGGCGGCAGAAATATTCTCAACCCGTGAAGGCGGGATTTTTTTAGCAGTTCACGCCCAAGTTTTTGCCTTTGATGTCGATTAAGTCGACAATGTACCATGTTGACGTCACAAACCGAATAAATATTATCGCCGTAAAAAAATTTTTAATAAGCAAAAAACCTTTCTTATCTGAAAAGCAAAAGATACGCAGCACCTGCTTTTAATCTCAATGACCAAAGCGAACCGGCAGGAAGTTCAACACGTCCGATAGCATTACCGCCGTAGTCACTATCAAAAATTACTCCGTTGTTGTCCACTCGCCCGACAATTCTGCCGCCATATTCGTTATCAAAAACTGTCCCGTTGTCATCGACGCGACCAACCGTGTTGCCGCCATAGTCACTGTTAAAAATTATTGCCGCCATATGAAAACCACCTCAACAAAAAATTTTTTATTTCAAACCAAAAGTTTCCTTGATTGCTCGCATAACGTCCAAAATACCGGTTATCACTCCGCCGACAGGTTGCAACAGATTACAGGTGTCTTTAATGAGTAAAATTTTGCCTTGTCTGTCAGAAAACGTTGCCATTTTGACAAAATCACTTTTGAACAGATTTATATCCTCGTTCAGCTCTTGAGCTTCCCTCAAGCCAATGTTGATCTCTTCAAGCAGATTGGAATTCATCTCCGGTTCAGCAATTTTCCTTACGTTAAGTTTTTGACGAACTTCCTTTATCATAGTCCTTATAAATTGCACACCTTTAACAGCGTCGGAAATGTTTTTTTTGTCGCTTGAATTGAACGCCGCCCCCGAAACGGTGAGTTGTTTAAAATCCTCAATAATATTTCTGACACCGGCGGACAGCGCATTGAATAAATCTTTTTCGACGAGTGAAAACGCTTTTTGAACATCCGGATCATTTTGTGCATACGGCGCGGGAAGAATCCAAACGTTTTAAAACTTCGAGACACTCTTGGCGATTCTCAATAAATCTGCTTGTAACGAACGCTTTAACCTCTTTATAAAAATCCGGATTGTATTTAAAAGTGACCGTCAAATAAAAAGAAGTCAACGCAATCGGCGGAAGTTTATAAATATTTTCGTCGACAACTTCCACATAAAGCGGATTGTCCTTTTTCCTGATGAAATCGTCCGCCTCAAAAACATTGGCAAAACAACCGTAATTTGAAACGCCAATCTCTTTGAATCTGAACTTCGTATTGTGAGCAGTGAAAAATTCTTCTATGCCCCTAATTTTTTCTTCGACCGTATTGCAATCCAATCTGATTTTCAAAATTTTACGATCCAAATCATCGAAAGACCTTCCACCAAGTGAACTTACTCTGCTGCCTAGTGCGCCGGCTTTCATCGATTCAAAAAATCCGGCCTTCTTTTTGGCATCTTCATATTTTTGGATAGTTCCGTCGTATTGTAATAAAATGCTGCTCATGGCCGAATTTGAAATTGCCCAAAACATACCGTCGCGTTTTTTGATAATCAAGGCATCGCTGCCGCCGACGGAGTTAGAGTTGCTGTCACAATACTGTACAATCAGTTCACCGCAATTACCGCCACAAACTTTGTCAAGAAAAGCCTTTGCTTTCGTAGGCTTTTTGATCATGGTAACGGGTGCCGTCAAACAGCACGCCGTAGTTAAATTCATATTGACATCTCTGCACACTCGCCCGCTTGTTTGTTTTTTGCAATTTTCACATATGGTATAAAATTTTTGGCAAACGTTCTTGTTTCGGAAACTGAACTGCGCTTTTAAAGTAACATACTCCGACATTTTCACCTCTCCCAACATTAATGAATTGTCTTGAGCTACCGGCAACGCATTTGTCACTGCTAACGTTGCCGACTTTCAAAATTTGCCCCTTTAGTATACCCCTCCCCCCACATGCTTATTGTCAAGTGTCAATAAAAAAATCCCGTCGTCGTTGAAGAGGACGGAATTATTTTTGCCCGTTAATCGCCGCGTCTGTCATCAGAAAAATTTTTCAATCACTGCCGCAACGCCGTCACTGTCATTGTCTAGCGTCACAAAGTCGGCAAGCTTTTTAATTTCGTCGGAAGCATTACCCATCGCCACACCAAGACCGGCCGTCTGCAAAATTTCCCTGTCGTTATCGGCGTCACCAACCGCAACCGTCTCGGCAATGTCAAGCTTAAGAAAATCGCACAATTCGAC
>CAJOGF010000320.1 GCA_905233995.1 uncultured Bacteroidales bacterium
TGACGGATAACGGGCAAAGATAAAAAGTGTAAAAAGATATAATATTATCGAAAAAAAATGTATCTTTGCCCTTGGAACTAAAAAACGTCAATCGCTATGCAGCCAACGCAAAAAAATAAAATCAGACTCCTGCCTTACGGTATGAGCGACTTTGCGACAATCCGCAGAGAAAACAGATATTATGTGGATAAGACAATGTTTATCCCAAAACTCGAAGAGTTTAAGTATCAAATGTTCTTGCGGCCGAGAAGGTTTGGCAAGAGCCTGATGCTTAATATGTTGGCGGCATATTACGATGTGGCGATGAAAGACAGTTTTGATGAACTTTTCGGCGGCTTATATATCGGCGACAATCCCACCGAGGAGCGCAACAAGTATCTGATTCTCAGGTTTGATTTCTCAAAAGTGGATCCCGACGAAAAAAAGGTGAATGATTCGTTCAACGCCCTTGTGCTTGACACGCTCTTCAAATTTACCCTCAAATATAAAAACTTGCTGCCCGAAGGAACAATCGACAAAATATCAAGCCAAACAGAATCCAATACGGCATTTTCAGTGCTTTTGGGATTTGCCCAACTTGCAGGACTGCAAATCTATGTCATCATCGATGAGTACGACAATTTTGCCAACACGATGCTTGCCGATAGTGAAATCAATTACAAAAATCTCACCCACGGCGACGGCTTTTTTCGTCTGTTTTTCAACAATTTAAAAGCCTGTACTAATGACAACGACGCGGCGGTTTCGCGCATTATGATTTCGGGCGTTACTCCGCTCACACTCAGCGACGTAACAAGCGGCTACAATATTGGAATGAACATTTCTGCCGACAGTCAGTTTAATTCTCTTGCTGGTTTTACCGAAACAGAATTTCGCCAAATGCTTGAATATTACCGCGATGCAACGGGAGTTTTCAATCATACCGTTGACGAATTGATAGAAATCACAAAGCCGTGGTACGACAACAACTGTTTCAGCGAGGATTCTGTTGATGACGACCGTATGTACAACTCTGATATGGCGTTGTATTTTATCAGAGAATACATCAAAAAGAACGGCAAGATTATCGAAAATATGGTGGATTCCAACATTTCATCCGACTACAACAAGATGACCAAACTCATCCGTTTTGAAAAGCAATTTGGCGAGAAAACATCTCTAATTCAGCGCATTAACAACGACGGATATATTTACGGAATCATCAAGCCCGAATTTGCACT
This sequence comes from uncultured Bacteroidales bacterium, assembly GCA_905233995.1. Classification (GTDB taxonomy): domain Bacteria; phylum Bacteroidota; class Bacteroidia; order Bacteroidales; family UBA3824; genus UBA3824. The sequence continues at coordinate 1,221 of CAJOGF010000320.1, forward strand.
CAACGACCTTGATCGCTACGAAAACCTCGTTGTTTTATATGGGATTGCTGTCGGTTGGCGACCATCAGGCAGGCAGGACAAAACTGATTATCCCAAATTCTACCGTCCGCCAACAATATTTTAGGTATATGCAGCGCAATTACGCCACCTTTGTATCTTGGAAAACTGACGACAACATTATGTCAGACCTTGGCTACTCGCTTGCGTGGAAAGGCGAGCACGAAAAGTTTTTTCGCTACATTGCAAGTTGTATGAAAGACGCCACCAAAAACAACGATTTCAACAAGTACGGCGAGGCATTTGTTAAGGGATTTTTCCTCTGTCAGTTTGGCGTAAACCTCAATTATTACACGCCCTACACCGAACAGGAATTGGATCACGGATACAGCGACCTTTACCTAAAACCGCGCATCGGTACTCCGCACGGCTACATCATCGAACTCAAATATTGCAAACATTCATCCACCCCCGCCGAAGTAAAAGCACTCTTGGAACAGGCGCGAGTTCAGTTACCCAACTACATCAACGCCAAACACTTAACCACCGAAGCCCAAGACGGCAATTGGACATTGCATCCAATAATCTTGGTCTTCAAAGGTTGGGAATTGGCGGAATATGAAGTGATGGAAAAAAACGAAAAACAAAATGTTTATTTTTACCTTAACAAAAAGCCGTCATTTTTTGGACGGCTTTTTGGTTAGAAAATTAGTTCTTTTCTACTACCAATTTTAACTTCTTTGAAAATTTTTCTGCACCAGAATCCATTAAATGACTGGCATCGTCGAAATCTTCCGGCAGAAAATCCTTATCCGCCGTGAAATCAAAAAACTCAACATTGGAAAAATCTCGCTGTAAATCCGCTACAAAACTTTCAATCTCATTCAAAACCGCAGGATTAAGGTCATCAAGATAAGTTTTGTAGAGCGGAGTACCAAGCAAGACAAGTCGTACTCCTGCATTTTTCGT
>CAJOGF010000321.1:0-1226 GCA_905233995.1 uncultured Bacteroidales bacterium
ATATTCACTTGGGAATGGTGGAGGATTTTGCTCTCTCATTGGCTTCCACTGATGATGCTCTTTTGATGGAAGCAGAAGATGAATTACAACGAATTGAAGAGGCAGGAAACAACTTGTATCCATTGATACACCATTCCAAGGCCAAAATACATACCTATTTGGCATGGCAAGAAGAACCTGGTTGTCCGATAGGTTTGTCGATTACCAAACATGTGCTTGACCCAAACCATCCAATAGCGCAAAACTTTGTTCAAAACTGGTTAGTGCCCTTGTTTCAATAGTCTTTTGTTCTTCCGAAATTTCAATTCAAAAGACCTGAATATCAGCGTTTTCAAAGCACGAATGAATAATGCGGCTGCCGTGGTACGACAGCCCTACAGCCCGGGCGGGGCAGTGTAGGGCTGTCACAAGGTTGCTGAGCCTGTCGAAGCATCGTGGCAGCCGCTTGTTTATGTCATATTTTCTCCAACGAGTTTTTCATTACACGCTTATTGTTTAAGCGTTACATAATACTTTACAACAAAACGGCGAACTTCAAAAATTCCGGCGTTTTTGGTAGAAAACCGTGATGATTGCACATTTTTTTTGCCATTATTTTGTGTAAAAAAAGTAAACTATTGATTTTAAATGATTTGCATTTTTTTTGTTACACCTTTTGGAACGAATTTTAGCGGTTTCTTTACACTTTTTCCAACGAATAATTCAAGATTTTTACATTTTTTCAAGGGAAAAACAGATTTTCATTACACTTTTTGGAACGAGTTTTTTCCAAAATTGACAAAATTTCACGATTTTGGAAAAAACTCATTGCGGTTTCATTAGAATTTATTTTCTTTGCATCACGTTAGAAAATAAGATGTTATGGACAAATTAATCGGTCGTGAACAAGAGATAAAATTGCTGAAGGAATATACCAGTTCCGAGCGTCCTGAATTTGTTGCTATTTATGGTCGCCGAAGGGTCGGCAAGACTTATCTCGTCAACCAACTGTTCAATGGAAAAATGGCTTTTGCCATGACGGGCGTACTCAACGGCACCAAGGAGGAGCAGATGGAGGCTTTCATTGACGCCATGCAGGAATATAGCGGCAAACTGCCCGAAAAACCCAAGACATGGATGGAGGCTTTCAGGATTCTGAAACTTTATCTGAAAAAGAAAGTCACGCTGAAACGCCGTTGCATCGTGTTCCTCGATGAATTGCCTTCGATGGACACGCAACGGTCGGG
>CAJOGF010000321.1:1281-2376 GCA_905233995.1 uncultured Bacteroidales bacterium
GCCAACTCGTGGATGATACGCAACATCGTCAACGACAAAGGCGGCCTCCACGACCGCATCACGCACGAATTGCATTTGCACCCGTTTACGCTGAAAGAGACAGAGTTATACCTCAAGAGTCGGCAATTCAAGTGGGACCGCCTAACCGTCATGCAGGCATACATGGCCTTGGGCGGCGTACCCTATTATTTGAGCCTGCTTCATCGTGGCGAGAGTTTCGCCGCCAACATCGACCGACTGTTTTTTGGCGACGAAGAAGAACTTCGCAGGGAATACAAACGGCTGTATTCCACTTTGTTCAAGTCGCCGGAATCGTATATGACCATCGTCAATGCTCTGGCAAAAGCCAAGGCAGGAATGTCGCGCGACGAATTGAGGAAGGCTTTGGGCCAGGATTCAAGCGGCTCGCTCAGCGGGAAACTTGAAGACCTCGTCAATTGCGACATTCTTCGCAAGTATCCCATCCACAACAAAACCACGAAAAAGAATTCCGCCATCTATCAACTTGTTGATTTTTACTCACTTTTCTACCTTACCTTCGTGTCGCGTGCCGAGGCTGAGACGGGCTATTGGAGCAACCATATCGGCACTTCCGAGGTCAACACATGGTTGGGATTGAGTTTTGAGCGGGTGTGCCTGACCCATGTACAACAAATCAAGCAAGCACTCCACATTGATAGGATTTCGACCCAATTTTATTCATGGCGAAGCCAGAAAAGTACACCAAAAGCGCAAATCGACATGATTCTTGACCGCGCCGATGGCATCATCAATCTGTTTGAAATCAAATACAGCGAGGCGGATTTTCGCCTTGATAACGATGAGGCCAAAAAACTGCAAAACAGGATAGCGGCTTTCCGCAATGAAACAAAAACAAAGAAAGCCTTATGGCTCACATTGCTAACCACTTACGGTCTTAATGAAGGCCGTTATTCCTCAACTTTTGTTTCGATTTTAACGATGGATGACTTGTTCCAATAATTGGTTTTCGTAATCTGAGTTTTTTCCAAAGTTGATAAAAAATCACAATTTTGGAAAAAACTCAACCGAAAATCCTACACTTCTTTCCAACGAGTTTTACCGTTCAAAAACCCT
>CAJOGF010000322.1:0-1180 GCA_905233995.1 uncultured Bacteroidales bacterium
TGCTCCGTATATATCATAAGGACCGAAATGTCGGCAGGGGATACGCCGGCAACGTTCACGCTATCCTTCGACGAGCAAGCGGCGATAGGACTGCTTAATAAACTTTTCAAGCGTTATAACATCAATGCCGACCTTGTCAGCACACAGAAGGAAGATCTGGTTGCTAAGGTTCTGCCCTTTTGCGAGCAATACAAAAAAGACTACAGCGACCAGTTGAATATCGGCTTTGCGCCGGAAGAAGTTCGTGACACGATATTTGCCTCCTTGCCCAAATTCGTCGGCGATATTGAAAATGTCGAGCTTGATTTAACTTACAAAGAGTACGTTGAGTTTACAAAAATTTTTTTTGACGACAGCTACCGTCATCCGACTCGCGACCTTACCTACAAACTCCGCGATAAAAATGTTTTTCGCCCTGTCCATCAAATTTTGAAAAAGCTGAAAGATCTCAACGAACGCGCGATTGATTGCGTTTTCTTGACTGGCGGCATGTCGCGATATTTGCCAATTGAAACGGCTCTGGAAGAATTTTGCAAATGTCCCGTCATAAAATCCGATGAGCCAATGCAAGCGGTAGCTCTGGGAGCCGCCATTTCCAAATTCATAACCTCAAAAAAGTCCACCGACAATTTGATAAACCTTCAAGAGGAACCGGATACTGAGTCGGAACAAAAATCCTCTGCACTTTCTGACGGTCACGACGAAAGACCGCGCTTGGCAGAGGCAATTTTTATTGACGTCGAAAATCAATTGCCCATGAAAATTATCGACGCAAATATTACTATCCCTTGCAAAGGAACCGTCGACCACATATTTCACGTTGGAGCAAACGGCGTACGCTTTCACTTGTTCGCCGGGCAAAGCCAATGGGATCCTGAAATGCGAATTCTTTACGATTATGCTCAATAATATCCCGTGTTCTTTTTTTCATATTTTTTCTTTTATTTGAATTCTAAACCTTGGTCGGTATAATTTTCTGCAACATCTTCCCAATTTTCTTCGACACGAACAAACAGATGTAAACGCGCGTTTACGCCCCATTGGTCTTGGATATCATGACGCGCCGCAGTCCCAATTGTTTTTAATTGTTCGCCACCACGACCAACAACTATCTTTTTGTGTGCCGCATTTTGCACAACTATTTTTTGATATATTTCCAGAACACCTTCGTCGTCTTGTT
>CAJOGF010000322.1:1344-2516 GCA_905233995.1 uncultured Bacteroidales bacterium
CAACGCCATCGTTTTTCAGTGCAGAAATCATAAATATCTCGTTGAAATTTGCCATGTTTGATAATTCAGCAACCATCGGCAAAAGCGTTGTTTTTGCAATTGAATCCACTTTGTTCAGCGCAACAAACAGGTTTTTATGTGCTTTTATTTTTTCAATCAAATCACGAACAGTTTGTGTGATGCCCTTTTGTGCATCAATAACCAACAATACCGCATCCGCATCATCCAGTGCAGACATAGCCGCGCCAACCATCGCCCTGTCTAATCTGCGGGATGGCTTAAAAACACCAGGCGTGTCAATAAAAACCAGTTGCGCATTGCCGACCATTTTAATCGCACGCAACCGGGTTCGTGTGGTTTGCACCTTGTGCGAAACAATAGATACTTTGCGCCCCATAATCTGGTTCATCAAAGTTGATTTACCGGCATTTGTCGGACCGATAATTGCTATAAATCCTGAATAAGTTTTTGTCATACGCAAAAATATAGCACAACTTTTAAGAAACACAACAAAAACCTTGAAAAAATCAAATAATTATAATACTATCGCCATATGAGAGAGACCAACATACAAGGATGTATACTATGCAATTAAGTGGTCCAGAAATATTAAGACAAATGAAATTGAACAATCCCCACAACCCCGGTGAATACGGCAGACCAAATATAATTATCAAACCTTTTGATGAAAGATGTCTTGGTTCTAACAGTTATGATTTGCACCTGTCGCCAAAATTTAAAGTTTATAAGAACACTATACCACAGGGCATGCGACCTTTTATTCCCTACAACCCCAACAAGGAATATTCTATGCAAGATTGGTTTACCAGCGAACTGAACTATCATCGTTTCCGGGACTGTCCAGAAAAATACGATTTCCGCAACCCACGATTCTTGATTGAGCCAACAAAAGAAAAAGAAACCATAGAATTTGAAATCCCAGAAACTGGGGCGATTTTAAATCCTCAACTTGGGTATTTGGCTTCAACCGTTGAATACACAGAAACATATAATTTGTTTCCTTATATTGACGGGAAATCAAGTTTGGGACGCAATTTTATATTAAACCACCACACTGCTGGTCGTGGCGATGACGGTTTTTGCGGAACATGGACACTGGAAATTCGTGTTTTGCATCCAACTGTTGTTTACCCCTTTATGCGCATTGGTCA
>CAJOGF010000323.1:0-1158 GCA_905233995.1 uncultured Bacteroidales bacterium
AAAAACGTCCTATGATATTCTTCTCTTCCGACGATGCATATTGTTGCGTGGATTCCGTGAATTATTACGTATGCAGAAACGACGGTGGCGAAAGCTTGTATTCGTATAATTCTGAAAATAAAGAGAATACGATAACTTTTCAATCAGAAAAAGCAGAGAAAATGCGCGATTACGCCCGTTGTATGATTCAGGCGGCGCAACAGGTGGTTTTTCAAAAACAAACCAATAAGTAATGTTATTGTAATTTTCGGATTATCCGTTCTATTTCTGGTTGAACATCAATATATTGCGCGACACGTTTAGGTCGAAGATTCAACCGTTCCGACAACTGATGTCGTTTCCATTTCAGTAACTTCCAACCTTTGAACTCGTGCGTCTTGGGTTGATTTTTCCAGATAGTTTGACCTTGAAAAAAATCCCAAAGTGGACCATACGGATTGAAACACTGGTATTTCCACGGTTTCGACGGGCCTGTGAAATGAATAACACACGGATTATGCCCTGATGCAAGCGCGTCGTCAAACACATCTTTGTCGGCAATAACCATATTCGAGGGATCCTTTTTCAAAAAGTCCAGCTGAATATTGTATCGTGCCGGAGCAGTGAGAATTGTGCCGTGTAGCACAGCATTCAACGCATCCTGGTCGTGGGCGATACACAAATCTTTATGTTCGGTGATAAAAGCCAGCAACTTGCGAGAAATGGAATGTTCACGCCAATACTTGAGGTTTATTAAGAGCATTCCAGAATTATAATAGTGGTCGGTTACATTGTAAAGTAAACGATTTGTTATGGTTTCGTCGTTATAAAACATATCCGCCACGACTGCTGTTGAATAATCTTCAATAGCAAGGTTGTAGAGCGGTTGTAAATCATCAACAACAAGCATATCGCAATCGAAATACAGCACTTTGGTGAGATGTTGTGGCAAAATAGATGGCAACAACAGTCTATAATAAGCGGCAATTGAAATATGGTCTTTCTTCCGAACAGGAAAGTCGTTTAGCGTGGCGACATCTATTTCGATGAATTCAATTTTCTTGTTTTGAAAATGGGCGACCAAATCGGTAAGAATTGCTTTATTTTCATCCGAAAAACATTCGCTAATTGCAAAAAAAGTTATTTCATTAGCTTGGTTAGACATACAAGCCGACTGAA
>CAJOGF010000323.1:1216-2048 GCA_905233995.1 uncultured Bacteroidales bacterium
TACGCCATCGTTTCGTGTGCAACTCTTTGATTAACAGGCGGTAACTGCATGTAATCGCCGTATAGTTGGGTCAAAAGTTTGTCATAATTCTTGAAGGTTTTATAGAATTTTCCTTCAAATTCCAGTTCGGTTTGCTGCAAATCCTCACCTGAAATGAGCGTTTTATGCGCATCGCCATTCAGCGAGAAAAACCACGTATTTGAATCAGAATCGGAATATTTGGTGGCATAGCGAAGAATGCGTTGTCTTTGATTTAAAACAAAATAAATAGGCTTTAGGATAGCTTTATAGAAGTAGAATTTTATTTTTTTGTTGAGTTGGGTACCATTGTATTTGCGTTCTATCGTGTAAAAATAATGCTTGCGCATTCTCAGCAATCGCTGTATAAAACGCTGTTGCTCAGGCTGTTTCTCTGTGATTTTATCGAGCACAAAAATATCAATCCAAATAGAAGTTTTGTACCGTTCATTCATTGACAATTCCTGAACATACGTGGTATTGTCAACAACCTTGCAAAAATGATATTGATGACCTTTTGATTTTGGAGTTTTTAGTTCAATGTGCGGAGAGAAAAAGTTGTTTTGACGAGATAAAAGTTCTTGCAGTTTGTCGTAGTCCTGTCGGGGCATAATCACATCAATGTCGTCGTCCCACGGAATAAATCCCTTGTGGCGAACGGTCCCCAAAAGGGTTCCATACACCAGATAATACGTGAGATTATTCTCGTCGCAAAATTTTGAAAAAACGTCAAGAATGCCTAATTCAAACTTTTTTATTTCGTCAAGCGAGAGTTTTCTCATCAACTATTCTGATTTTGTTTAAGTTGTTCTTT
>CAJOGF010000324.1 GCA_905233995.1 uncultured Bacteroidales bacterium
TATTTGTGTACCGCGTATTCTTCAAGACCACGGAAGAATACCTCGATGCATTTAAACGGCAAAATCTTTTTGCCGAGACACCATCGGCGAAAGAATACAAAATCCTCAACACCGCCGCATGGGGAGTGAGAGCCGACGAATCGGTGGCGAGAAAAAAAAGATACACGACCTTTGAATTTTGCAGAGTTTACAACAAAACCTCAAAAGTCCACGTTTTCGCGCCGATTTTCGACTGGACGCTGCAAGATGTTGCAGACTTCATCACCGACCGTAACGTGCGGCTTGCCGCACATTACTACACCCAAGACGGCACAATTGACTTCAAACGGAGGCTCGGCTGTCAAGGTTGTCAACTGCGATCAGATAGAGGCATCGGCGACTTCAAGGCGAATCCCGCACTTTTGAGGGCGACCCTCAGAGCAATGCGAGAATGGTCTAAGACGCACCCCCGCGCGATGTTTGCAGACGAGTATGAACTATTTGTGTACCGCGTATTCTTCAAGACCACGGAAGAATACCTCGATGCATTTAAACGGCAAAATCTTTTTGCCGAGACACCATCGGCGAAAGAATACAACCATGAAAACCTACGTAATAACACTCTCGCAGGCGTTCCCCAAGACGCACTCCCGCGCCGGACAGCCTACCTACTTCCCCGCCCTTTTCCGAAAGAAGAAAATTGGAAAAATCACCGGCGAAGTAATCTGGAATCAGGACGATATCAAAAGACCGTCAGGTAAACTCAAATTACTGTCCAATAATACAATACCACTTGCCTATTTTTCTAAGGCGTGGAACAGAAGCAATGATTCAATTGTTGTTATCGGCAACATCAACGACAATCCCGAACTTCTAAACAAGGAGATTTAACCATGGAAAAACACGAATGCAAAACTTGCTCGATGTCAGTGGACGGCATTGGAAATGTGAAATGTTTGAAAAAAAGGAGGACTAACTATGACAAACGAACATTACAACAATAATATAATGGGAAAAACAATGCAAGTTGCAAATCCAATGTGGTATGCTGATACATTCGTGTTCAGAGAACACAAGGATTTAGGTACGGTTTATATAAAAGTCAACTACAAAGGGAAAATAGAGGAAATTGGAGTTGACCTCAGAAAAAGGATGCACTTCCGTGATGATGTAATATCTAAGGCGGAGGAGGCATCTAAGACTAATAAAGCCAAACTAAATTCCATTGGAGACGAGTATTGGTGGCACGTTCATAACGAGGCTAAAAGACAATCGTGGAGATAGGCTCGATTGTCAGTTGACAACATTGGAAATGTGAAATGTTGAAAAAAAATCAGAAATAAAATGAAAAACATTAGTTATCCCAAAAAGGAAAATATTAACCGCGATTTTGATTATCGCACACTCAAAGCCAGCGACGCGAAGTGCTGTTATACTTGCGCATTTGCTGGAATATTGCCAAGCTGTTATTTTTTCTGTCAAAAACACGACATATACCTGACTGATGAGGAAGATTATGTCGTAGAACATATTTGCGAACATTATAAAGAGGAGGAGTAAATGGCAAACTATGTAAGAAATCTAATAAGCCGTCGCCGACTTTATGAAGTCAGAGAAGTATGATTTTGACTTTAATAAACTAATTCCAATGTCACCGTCTATGTTGGCTCTAAAAGCAAAATACAACGGAATATCTAAACAAAGTAAATTGGGATTTGAGTATTGGGGCAATCCTTATCAGCGTTGCAAAGAGAAAAAATACGAAATTATAAACAAGATTAAAGAATGGGGTTACGACTTGCGGCAAACGCTCAGAGAGGGATTAGACCGTCTTTATGTCTATGCAGATTGCGGTTATTGGAACTCGCTCGAATGGGCTGTTGCCAAATGGGGAACGAAATGGAACGCTTTTGATGTAGATGTAAATCCGACAGTTCGCGCAATCTTCTTTAATACAGCGTGGACTGCACCGATACCTATTTACAAGGCATTGGCAAGACAATTTCCAACACACAAAATAAGCGTCAAATATTACGACGATGGAGGCTGGTTCGCTGGGCGTTGCGACATCAAGGATGGAAACGAATATGGTGAGGATTACGAATGTGAAAGTGAGAAAGGAAAAGAAATTATAAATGAAATAAAAAAATATATATTGATGACAAACGAACAAAAAGCCGCAGAAGGAATCAAATATTGTTTAACTAAACTATTATAAAACTATGACATTAGAAGAAGCAATAACACACGCCAAAGAGGTTGCCGCCTCCAAATGCGATGAGTGCGGAAAAGAACATCAGCAACTTGCAGAATGGTTACAAGAGTTAGTTGATTTACGTATAAAAATAAAACGCCTTGGAACTGAATTGAGGGCGAAACATTTAAAAGCAATACACACAGCAAACAAACTCGCTGCATACGAGGACAAAACCTACATCAGCGAGGATTTCCTTACCCGCAACGGTTTCGAGAAACGCGAATACGATTTTCTCTACTGCGACGATGTAGAAGAAATCTCGGCACAATGCATTGATTCCGAAATGGGCGTTTGGCGCGTA
>CAJOGF010000325.1:0-998 GCA_905233995.1 uncultured Bacteroidales bacterium
TAAAAGTTCGTTTAACAAGGCTTTCTGAGGTCTCGGCAATTCCAAATCCGAACGCGATGTTCCTTCACCGCTCATCCACGCACATTCGCCTAACGCACAGATAATTACGTTTGATTTTTTAGCAATATCAACAGCCTCTTTCAACGCTTTTTCGTCATCAACGCGCAAAATAGGTTCCGTACCGTGACCTTTCTGAATACTGTTTTGAGTTTTTTCGTTGTCCAAAAGGTTGCAGCCCTGAGCCGTCAAAACGGTTGCAGAACCGTTTAAGTATTTTTCAAAAGCCTCTTTCAGGGTTGAATATTTGGAAAAATCCTGAGCGACAGACCACGTTCCTGCCATGTCAGAACGCGCTTCCACCAAGGGACCGATTAACGCTACTGTGCCTTGTTTTTTTAAGGGGAGAATGTTGTTTTCGTTTTTTAACAGTACAAAACTTTCCTCCGTTAATTCTTTTGCAAATGCCTTATGTTCAGCACAATATGTAACGCTGACAGGGATTTTTCCGTCGCAATATTTGTAGGGATTTTCAAAAAGTCCCAACTTTTGTTTTGCCTCCAAAACTCTGCGGCACGCTTTATTTATATCTTCTTCGCTGATAAGTCCTTCGTTGAGGGCTGTCTCCAAAGTGCTTAAAAATCCGCGTGTTACCATGTCCATATCGGTTCCGGCTTTTAGGGCGCGGACAGAGTTTTCTTTCAAAAAGCCCAAGCCGTGTGTTTGCATTTCGGCTATTGACGCGTAATCCGTTACGACCATGCCTTGAAAGCCCCAACGTTTGCGCAAAACGTCCGTTAAAAGCCATTTGTTAGCGGTTGCGGGTATTCCGTCAACGATGTTAAAACTTGACATAACCGAGCCGACGCCCGCTTCAACGGCGGCTTTGTATGGGTCAAAATATTGGTTGAACATTCTCAAATGGCTCATATCCACGGTGTTATAATCCAAACCTGATTCGGCAGCACCGTAAAGAGCGAAATGTTTTACGCAGGCGAGGA
>CAJOGF010000325.1:1030-2079 GCA_905233995.1 uncultured Bacteroidales bacterium
TGATAGCCTCTGACCATTGCTTTTGCGATTTCAGAACCGAGAAACGGGTCTTCGCCTGCGCCTTCTGCCTGACGACCCCAACGCGCATCAAGAGAGATGTCTACCATCGGCGAAAACGTCCAAGCGATACCGTTAGCGGCGGATTCTTTTGCGGCTATTGCGGCTGACTTTTCTATTTTTTCGATGTCCCAAGTGCATGATAATCCGAGCGGTAACGGAAAAATCGTCTGATAACCGTGAACCACGTCCATGCCTACTAAAAGCGGAATTTTTAGTCGTGAATTTTCAACGGCAACCGTTTGAAGTTCCTTGATTTTGTCAACGCCGATAACGTTAAAAACCGAACCGATTTCGCCGTCCATGATTGCTTTTCCGCACTCGGTATTTTGAGGTGAACCTGTGTTGATTTCGCCGGCAACTTGTTGATTCAACTGACCGAGTTTTTCTTTTAAGGTCATTTTCGACATCAAATCCGAAATAAAATCGTTTTGTTGCGGCTGTTTTTCCGCGCATGAAAATGCCGAAAAACATACCGCCGTAAGTAAAAGTTTAGAAATTCTCATAACTAAGGGTGTTTTGCGCAAAGATATGTTTTTTTGAAAGGAAAAGCAAATATTGTTGAAATAAAAATATGCTTTTATAAATTTCTATATTTCGTAGATTAATTTCCATATTTTGTATATAAAAATTCCTTTTTTGTAATAACCGAATATTTTTTTATTACTTTTTTATCTTAAAATAATATTTTCTTAATACAATTTGTAAAAATCCTTTTTACCTTTGCGGCGGATTTTTATTAAAAACAACAAGTAAAAAAATGAGATTTTATGCAATGATTACCGCCGTGCTGACAGTGTTTTCAGCAGCGGCATCGGCTCAGACCGACAGCGTTCAAAACGTCGATTTACAAGAAATTAAAGTGTTGTCAAACCGTGTTCCGCTTTCACAGAAGCAGACACCTCAGCAGGTTACAATCCTTACCCGCGACGAAATTCTTGCCGCGCCGGTCAGTACTGTTGAAGACTTGTTGAAACTTGCCGCAAAAGTTG
>CAJOGF010000326.1 GCA_905233995.1 uncultured Bacteroidales bacterium
AGGATATTGTATCGACAAATATGGATATGAACATAAGTCTTCTTTTGAAGCGGTTAACTGTATTTATAGCGCAATGGGAACAAAATAATTAGAATGTTGAATGGAGAAAAAGTTTCAATCAGCGTAACGAGTTTCCGTAACGATATGAAAAATATCGAAACTTGTGACGATGTTCTTACGCTTTTGGCGCATCTCGGTTACTTGTCGTACGATCCTGTGTTTGGCGATGTTTCAATACCCAATACCGAGGTTGCCGACGAGTTTAAAAACTCGATTCGTGTATGTGGCTGGGGCAGTTTATCGAAAGCCATTGGCAATTCTAACCAACTATTGCGGGCTACAATTGCTGGCGACAAGAATTACATTGAAAAGGCTTTGGATTCGTATCACGACGAGGCGACATCGTTTATTGAGTTCAACGACGAGAACTCTTTGGCGTGTGCCATCCGTCTTGCATATTATTCGGCGCAGGCTCAATACGAGATTTTCAGGGAGTTTCCATCTGGCAAAGGTTTTGCCGATATGGTGTTTGTGCCAATCAAAAATTCGCCGTGGTTGTAGAGTTAAAGTACGACAAAACTGCCCTAGGCGCAATTGCTCAAATCAAAGCCAAAAACTATCACGGCAAACTCCAAAACTTTTCTAAAACTATCATCCTACTTGGTATCAACTACGACAAAACCACAAAAAAACACGAGGTAGAAATTGAGGTATTGAATGGGGATTTCGTGTAGGGTGATATTTAGTCCAACATCACCCACGCTGCCCAATAATACGGGTCGGGGAATTGTTTCCTGACTTCATTCTGTGCCATTTTCAATGCTTTGTGGCGGTCGTTGGTTTCAAACAAAAATTTGTAAAAATATTCCATAAATGTCGCCGTTACACCATCGTCAACTTTCCACAGCGACATCAAAATTGAACCCGCACCCGCCTGTTTGAAAGCACGTTGCAATCCAAAAACGCCGTCCACAGGGAAAATTCTTCCCCGCGCAGTTTCGCAGGCAGAGAGGACAACGAGTTTGGTGTTTGAGAGGTCGAGTTGAGAAATTTCGTAAGCGGTTAAAATTCCGTCCTCAACGTTTGGCAAATCAAAATTGCCTTTCCAAGCATTATTCGCGCCGGAAAGTGCAAGCCCGGAGAGAGCCATCGCAGATTCCTTCTGGGAATAGGTGTTGACAGATTGGGCGAATGGCTTGTTGGAATCATCTTCCAAATAAAAACCGTGTGTTGCAATGTGCAGAATATCAGGCGAATTGCCACTCAAAAGTTTAAAAGATTGCTCCGTGGCATTTTCACCGCAAAGCGTATCGGACTTAATGTTGGCGGCAGTCAAAATTCTCGAAATATTCCTAACCTCGTTTCCTGTATTGGGAAGGTTTCTAAAATCAACACCGCGAACTGCAACGTCAGAATTTTCGGCGGAATTTTTATAATCAATGCCGCCGTAGAGGGTTGAAGTTTTGGCGGATTTGAGGTCAAGGGCTTTTACCTGCGGAATGTTTGCAGTGGAAGACACGCGAACCATTTTGTATTTTTGGTACCGTTGTCGTCCATAAACAAATCAAAATTCAGTTGCGATAACTTGCCACAAGGAGAATAATAGATGGTGCGGGCGTTGGGCATAAATTTTTCCGCCTCTGCAAACAATGTTTTGTAAAGTGCCATTGTTCGGTTTTTGTAAAGTTCTGTATAAAAAAGAGCATCACCGTCATTGTTGATAAAAATGGAATCAATAGTTTTGATGGTAACGGCAAGGGCAATTTGGGGAGCAGAAAAATTCTTGCCGACAACAAGTGCACAATAGGTGGTATCTGTACCGCCGTTGTTTGCCGGTGCGAACATCTGACCGTATTCAATAGCATATTCATTATCTGAAAGAGCATTTTTAACATCTTTCCATGTTTTGGACGAGTTTGTTAGCAATGAATGTAAATCGTTGATATTATGCAAAATATTGTCTTCTATGTTTTCAATTTTGGATTTTAAGGTAATCGTTTGAATGCTATCGAAAGATTTAAACAAGTATTCTTGTTTTAAATGCAATAATTCTGAATAATAATTGTTTAAGGTTTTCTCTGTTGAATTTTTAATATAATTATCTATAATTTTATCTGAATTTAATAAAAGGTTACGACAAAACAGAGATATATTAAACGCTTCTTTTAATCCATCAGAATTATTGTGAAAATATGCCACCATATTATTTAAGGGCATAACTTCCATTGAAATTTTAGACCAATAGTTTTCCCATTTGTTTTTGGGAAAATCTGACATTATTTTGGTTACATAGTCAATGGTAATTTTGTTATATTCTTCTAATGTTTTTGCTGTGGCACATGATTTCCAGCGGGCAAAATTGACTATAACCATATTTTACCTCAATTCCGAAAGTCTAAAATTTTTTCGATAAAAAAATATTTTTTACCTTGTAATTTTTTTATGACTGTAAAAATGTAAAGTTTAGTTTACTC
>CAJOGF010000327.1:0-443 GCA_905233995.1 uncultured Bacteroidales bacterium
ACTAGGTCTTTTTCTTTAACTTTTGAGTCATCTCCAACGATGATTACACCGACGTTATCAGATTCCAAATTAGTAGCAATTGCCCTTATTGTTTCTCCTGTTTCTGAAGATATGATATCGACCCATTCTCCGGATTTGACATTTTCAAGGCCAAAGACTCTGGCAATTCCGTCCCCAACAGAAAGGACATATCCCGTTTCCGCAACATCAACATGTGAAGAAAATTCAGAGATTTTCTCCTGCAAAATGCTTGAAATTTCAACTGCTTTAATCTTCATATCTACCTTCTATCTTCAAACTCTTATAAAAACGAGACAACTGCTTAATCTGTGCAAAAGCTGAGGCATCAACAACCATCTCTTCTGATGATATTTTGAGCCCGGCAAGAATCTTCTCATTGATCTTATATTTTATTATAACCTTTTCCTTAAACGCTTTGAGAA
>CAJOGF010000327.1:495-1399 GCA_905233995.1 uncultured Bacteroidales bacterium
CGGCTATTTTTGTATTTTGCGTAGGCAACGTTATAGACATATTTGATTTTATTGATCAGTGTAAATCTCTTGTTTTCAACGATTTGCCGGACAAAGTTAAGGAAAACAGGACAAAACGAAAGATATTGTCCAAGAGCTATCCAACCCGCATCAAGGTCTTTTTGATTGACGCTATGTCCTGTTAAGAGTTTCTTAACTGCCGGGTTGTTTTTGAAAAACACATCAAGTTTTGAAAAGTTTTCCGCAATTTCGTCGAGGCATCCACACTTTTTCCCTTCTAGAAACAATGCATTGGCATATCTTCCCTGCAACGAAGTAAACAGAACTTTTAAACTATTTACGTTCACGGATCAAAACTTAACAACCCCTAACCTCGTATAATTGTATCACACAATCAACTAAGTTTCCATATAGCGTTAAAGGTTGTTCAGGTTTATTAGTTACAAAAATCTGAGGACGTCTTAGGCTTAGACAAATTTTTAAATCATAATGAGGCACGTGCGAATTCATTTATTCGAGAAGATTGCTGGTTATGCCCGTACCACGTCCAACTCCTCAAGTTACACGCAGACGATTTTGTGCAATCAACTTTTAAAAGCGTGGCATTATTGTGTATCGGATGACACAGTCAACCTTGTTTTTCAAGAAATTTTTATCAAATTGTTAAAAAATCTCCTCCAATCAAATCATTTAACTTTGAAACCGTAGTTGTAAAGCTGGCCCAAAACTCCTTTTGCATACCTGTGTTATCAATGAACTTTTGTCCGAGTTCAATTTTGTTCCACATATTGAGCAATGAATCAACCAGTTCAGTTAAATTTGAATTATTTCCAAGAGCCGTATATGCTAGTAGAATCAAATCAGGATATTTTTGAAAGAAATCGGATGCTTTTTCCACATTGGC
>CAJOGF010000327.1:1495-2521 GCA_905233995.1 uncultured Bacteroidales bacterium
ATCCTGTTTTACACCTTCATATAATTTTTTAACCTTAGCAATATCATTCGGGACAAATGATTTTTTCTGCAAAGAAACTCTAGTGAAAATTACGACTTTTAATACATTTATGAAGCCATTTTGTAATTCCCTAAGAAAATAATTGTGCAAATCTGGAATGTGTTCTTGGCAATCTTTGTTTGTACATGAATTGATCGGCACACGACTACTATAATTTGCCAAAGCCGAAATTCACTCAACTATGCCTTCTGGTTTCGCTCTCATTTCTCTGGAATACTCTGCACTACTGCACGTTGTAATTAATATTGCTATCAATGCTATATGTTTAAAAATTTTCACAGGCTATCTTCTCAAAGAGTTTTATTGTATCTATGATCGCTTTTTTTAAAACAAAATATCAACAAATGATATACGATTGTTATTATCCAATTGGTTCTTCGCTAACTTCAACTACCGAATCCTCCTCGGATTCGACCTTCGTATCTGATTTTAAAATTTTAACAGCCTCAGTTTTTTCCTTCTCGGCTGTATCATCAGATTTCACATCGGGGCTGTCGGATGCTGGTTCCGACGAACGATCGTCATTAGCAGTAGTAGTCTGTTTTTTTTCGTCAATTGCCTCATTTGCGACATCGTTTTTATCAGAAGAAGATTCAGTAACAGATTTTGTGACAACTTTGGAATCAGATGAATCGAATACCGGAATTTTTGAGATCAAAACAGATGTATCTGCAACTGACGTGACGGAACTTGGCATTTCCGGCATTTTCCCCGGGATATCCGGAACTTTGACACTAACAACTGACGGATCACCAGGCTTCTTCGGAATCGAAGCCGTTACCGCCGCATAGATCTTAGCAATCTTTCCGGAATTAAGAGGCACCTTGAAACACAGAACTGTCTGATTTGGAGCCAATTGATCACTATTCGAAATTTCGGCTCGATATTTTTGGAGGAATCTGATAACTGCCCAATTTCCAACGCATTGGATTTGGGCGGTGTTATTGTTTAAAATCAAATCAATTT
>CAJOGF010000328.1 GCA_905233995.1 uncultured Bacteroidales bacterium
GAGGATCAGTCGCGCCCCCGCTTCCGCAAAGCGGAACGCGGTCTCCTTCCCAATGCCGGAAGAGGTTCCGGTGATCCAAACGACTTTGTTGGTATAAGTGTTTTTCATAAACAGTCCATAATAATCGGCAAAAATACAAAAAATTCTTCCTTCGGCGAAATCCCTGCGAAAACCACGTCAAATAATTTAACTAATTAAACACGAATTGTTAAAACATTTTCATATAAAGCTGATTATCAGCAGCAAAAAAATTTTACAAAATACTTGACAACTATGATTTTATGTTGTATCTTTGCTCCGTGAAACAATCACAAATTATAACAACAAAGTATTCATCTCAAAAAATAACGAAAAACGACATGAGAATAGACTTAGACGAATGGGCGAAAGAGTACGCCAAGCGAAAGAAAAAGGACAAAAGAAAAAGTCCCATGGCAAAACTGTATGGGCTTTACAAAGGAAAAATATTTATCTCAAAAGACGCATTTGATTACAGAATTATTCCATTAAATGAACTACCTAATTGACACTCAATTCCTTCTTCACAATCTCAATGGAGGTCATAAACTCCCTAATGAAATTTTAGACTTTTTTTTCGATTATAACAACATTGGACACGTTAGCGTAGTAACATTACATGAATTGGTAATCAAAAATGCTAAGAATCAAATCAGAATCCCTGGGAGTCTTAGCAACGTTATCAATCATATCAAAGAGGAAAATCTTGGTATTCTTCCCGTTAATGTACACCATATCATCCGATTAGAAACTTTTGAAAGAGAACCCATACACAAAGATCCTTTCGATCGACTTTTAATAGCCCAATGCATCGAGGATCAGTTAACGTTTATCACCAGTGACAGCAAAGCGAAACTATACGAGAAGTACGGGTTGGACTATATTCAGTACGAATTGAATTAGTAGAGACGTGGCGCGCAACGTCCCTACTGAAACCGTACCGCATCCACAATCTGTATGGCTGCCAGTACCCTCCTCGTAAACGCCGTAAATGATACAGTATTTCGGGGTCCGATAGTCGCGGAGGAACACAACGTCCACTATGGTGCGATACGGCTCTGTATAGTAAACGTAGCTTTTGCGATGCGCACTGATTCTCTTGTCGCCTTCCACACCAATGCCGCTGTCCGACATCAATTCGTAAGGATGTTTGGAATACTCCCCGTCAACCAACCCCTCAAGCCAAGTATCATTGAACTCTCTCACCTCATCAGCCTCAACCCCAGATTTGATAAAGTACTGGCAGTCTTCATTGAACAGCGTTATGATTTCTTCTTCATCAACAACCATTGTTCCATATTGCAACCCGGAAGGTTTGATAAGACGAATCAACCCGTCCGAATATTCGTTTTCCTGAAGCGTTTTTTCATCAATTAACAGCATGTTTTCGTCATAGTAATCGTATGGCATAATCGACCCCAAACGCATGACAAACAAAACATATACGAGAAGTACGGGTTGGACTATATTCAGTACGAATTGAATTAGTAGAGACGTGGCGCGCAACGTCCCTACTGAAACCGTACCGCATCCACAATCTAACCGCAATGTATGCCAATAATTTCCAATTTAGGATGTCCGACCGATATAGCGCTAACGCGCCCAACATCATATAGAGCATATACGTCTGGAGCAGAATCGGCGTGTCGCCGCGACGGTCACGGAGAGAATTGAAAGCCATCGCAGCAATGACAGTCGGGAAAATGACCCCGAAAAAGATCAATGCCAATGCGTAAAACGGCGAATGGGAATAGAGAAGGTCAATTTTTTCGGATGATAAAAAAAGAAAAACGATATTGGCCACCATCGAAACGGCAACAAGCCCCAATATCGCCTTAAACACGCCATGAATTTTCGGGCATTCGACTGCAGATTGGTAATCGTCGGTCATTTTCTCGTCACAGTCCATGTCTTTACATTAAGACCGCAAAAGTACAAAAAAATCCTCAACCATGCGAGAATATAGCAAATACTCTAAAATATAATTTAACTAATTAAATTCGAATAATTAAAATCTCTTCATATAAACCTGATTATCAGCAGGAAAAAATATTACGAAACACTTGACAACTATAATTTTATGTTGTATTTTTCCCCCGTGAAACAATCACAAATTATAACAACAGATATTCAACTCAAAAAGGCTAAAAGTGAAATGAGAATAACTTGGTGTTTCTTTTTTTTATATTTTTGCAGCGTTGTTTTAGACATGGTACTACCATGGCAACGTCATGGCCTATAGAAGCAACAGATAAACAAGACAAACA
>CAJOGF010000329.1 GCA_905233995.1 uncultured Bacteroidales bacterium
TAATCTGTTGCAACGCCTGTTGATCTTCGGGGATGCCCAACTGTGGCACGAGTACAAGTTTCCCAATTTGCAAATAATTGATGTAAGCCCAACTATTTTTATCAAGGTGTTCGACGTCGTATTTCAGGCTGACAACATCAAAATGCTCGTCCAAAACCTGCCGAAACTTCTTTGCCATATCTGCGTCAAATTGCTCATAATTGGTCATCAAAACACGATTGCCACCTAAATAATGAACCACGCCATCGCTATGTCCATATATTTCTTCTCTGTCCCACGGTATAAAAACAATTTCGCACTGAAAAGCATCTGTGAGCCTCTGTATTACTTTGTCGTGAGATACGTTGCAATTTTCAACGAACACTTTTTCGGTCATAACGATTTTGTTGCCGCACTTAACGACATTGCCGCCGTCGATTATCAAGTCCAAATCCACGACATTATCGCCCCATTTCAGGAAATCGATGTTGCTAACTTTTTTGACGTTTGTGATGAATTGCCTGTTTTCGGCATCGTTCAGATAATTAGGAAAATATTTGTACGATACAAAACGATTGTCGCCCGTCTGAATCGGCATATAATCCCTGCACCAAATATCTTCTGTGTATTTCAACATTCTGAAATCCACACCATTGTCCGTCAAAATCTGTTTGAGGTTTTTATATAGACTCGGACACTCCTTCGGGAGATAATTCGAGAAGTAAACGGTGTCGGTGGCGGAGTCGGCGAGTAGGGGAGCGGGGTTAGTTTTTGTCATAGAATTTTTCCTGGTCTTGATTTTATTTCAGCCTTTGTTTTGTCGAACCACTGCTTTTCAGGATTCAATTGTTCCCTCAGTGCTTCGTTGAAGAAACATAAGTTTAGAGTGCCGTCAATGTTGTCCTTCATATCCGTTGCTCCCAATGAGCGATATGTTTCCTTTGGAGTGATGTTTCCCCTGTTTTCTGTTTTAGACAATTTAGGCATACATCCGCCTCTGCATACATTCAAAATTACATCCTTGCAATTCAACGGGCCAGAAACAACATTATTGTCATTATCGATAATCGACCTGATAAGGATGCCGCCAAACTTTGCATCTGCATACGAACTCTTGAAACAAATGTCGATACCGCTTAAATGGAAGAACAAATCACCTGCTTCATAACCATCGCGGGCGTATGTAACTTTATTCCATTTTTCATTCCATTCGCCTTTCTGCCAATAATAGAACTCTATTTCTGCAAAATAGAATTCTTTCTCATTGCATTTGATGCAATAGTTGTTAAACAAATCGTTAGCAATTTCAGCACATTTACCCTGAAATTTATCTTTTGTCAATCCTTCAAATGGATTTGCGTATTTGCTTTTGAATTCTTCCATTTTCTTTTTTATTTTAAAGTTCAACATTGATTTATCACTCGCAAATATACACTGCCTTTTATACACCGCCAAATATATTCGGTAAATTCTTGTTAAGATTTTTCAAGGAGTTATTTTGGATTTTAATACAAATATTTGTTTCAATTTTTATAAAATAATCTTTATCTTTGCCCAAAACAAAACGCATTATGCTACCCACGCAGGAAGACATAAAAACAGAGTTTAAGCAATCGTTCACCGACGATGTTATAATTGCCCTTGTTGCCTTTGCAAATGCCAAGGGCGGTAAGGTGTATGTCGGTATGCTCGTTGGGCAAAGAGGCTCAGCAAACTTGGCTCAATGAAATAAAGCAAAAGACCGAGCCGTCGATAATCCCCGACATTGATGTAATTGATGTTGATGGCAAACAAGTTGTGATACTCTCCATTCAGGAGTACCCCGTAAAACCTGTCTCAACCAAAGGGCGTTATTATGTCCGTCAGGCCAACAGCAACCACCTAATGACGGCGTTTGAAATCTCCAATTCGATTTTGCAGACCAAAAATTCGAGTTGGGATTATTATCCGTGCTCCGGCAAAACGCTTTCTGACATTGATATTGAAAAAGTTAAGAAGGTGATGCGGGTGATTGCCAAGCGCAACGACAGGTTCTACATCACCGACCCGATGGAATTTTTGCGCAAGTACGAACTCATTGACGACCAAAACCACATTTCCAACGGCTGTTATCTGATGTTTTGCAAGGATATTAACATCCTGACAACCATACAGATGGGACATTTCGCCTCGGAGATTGTCATCAAGGACGATTACATTGTTGACAGCGACATCATCGAGCAAGTGGATGAGGTGATGCAGTTTATCCGCAAGCACATCAACAAGGCACTCATTATCGTAGATACTCAGACGCAAAACATTCAGCGTTGGGACTATCCGTTGGACGCCCTTCGCGAGATTGTCCTCAATATGATTGTTCACCGAGACTATCGCGCCAAGTCGGAGTCAACGATTAAGATTTTCGCCGACCATATCCTG
>CAJOGF010000330.1:0-522 GCA_905233995.1 uncultured Bacteroidales bacterium
CAGTAATCAACAAAAATATATCAGATGATGCACCTTGCGTGTACTTCAAAAAAGCATTTAACGCTTGCAAAAATTCTCAAACCCTATTTGGCGGAATATCCGACATTGAAATGTTGAAAGATAATCTTGCAATCAATTGCATTCCACCAGAAATAGTGGATATGCAAGCCTCTGATTATGAAGAATTTCTATCTAAACGTCGCAAACTTATGGCTGAAAAAATAAAGTTGTATTATTTTTCGCTGTAAACAATCGTTACACCGAGGAATTAAGGATAGAGAGCAATTGCTTGTAAGTTTTTTGATTATTTGACAACGAGAACCGGAATTTTCATTCTCACTTCTCCCACACCTCAATCTTGCACTCGTGTTTTTTGGTGTCTTTGTCGTAATTGATGCCGACGAAAAGCACTTTGCCGTTGTAGTAGTCGAAGGCGTGAAAATATTCCTTGCTCTTGATTTGCTCCAAAGCGTTTGAGGGCGTGGAGTTTTGTTTTAGCTCCACGATGATGGGCGGATAGTT
>CAJOGF010000330.1:557-1432 GCA_905233995.1 uncultured Bacteroidales bacterium
TCCTTGGTGCAAGTATAGTAGTTGAGCGCGTCGATAAAAGCCAAATAAACAGCCGAAGCAAGGGCGTTCTCATTGTTGTAATTGCGGTTGGACGTTACATTGATATGGCTGAGGTCGAGAGCCTCGGCAACGGCATTGCCATTGAGGGCAAGTGTCTGAATCAAAAGTTCTTCCGACGCCTTGATTATCTGGTCGGTAACCTTGTAATCTTTCATTACCGAAATAGCACGGAGCCATTCCAGACGCACTTCCTTATTGGGTATTCTGCAAGTTTTTGTCTTGAAATCGTAAGCCAAATATCCGACGTGGATTAGATATGTGAAAGCGTCGTCCTTGGTCACAAAATCAGTCATAGTATTGAGATACATACCAACATCCACCTTGATATTCTCGCCCGAAACCATGCGGATAACGTCGTCTTTCATGCCGTCGAAATTGGCTTTCAGACGATCAACAATCACCGAATACGACGATGTTTTGTTCCAATGACCCTCAAAACGGCGGTTTTCGATGCACTTGACGACCGATTCGGGATTGTAAATCTCAAATTCGTATTGACGATAGCCCTGATACCAGTTTTTACATTCGGTGTGGCTAATATCGTACTGATTGCAAAGGGCAACGACTTCCTCGTCGGTAACGCCCACAAATTCAGCAAGTTCCTTGGCATCAAGAATTGTGTATTCGTTGAAATTGTTGAGTTTGCTCTGCACCTTGTCACGCACCACGGGCAGAATACCAGTGATATAGGCGAGCGAAATTACAGGACGCAGGGTGTTACTCTTAAAAAGTCCGTTGAGGAACATCAAGTATTCATCAAAAAGATTTTTTGGAATCTCCATGCGCACCAACGAATCGTACTCGTCAAGAAGGAT
>CAJOGF010000330.1:1504-2038 GCA_905233995.1 uncultured Bacteroidales bacterium
ACAAACTCTTTCTTGACTTTGGAGGTCAACTTGTCCAACATTTTTACCTTGTCTTTCGCATTCTGATACTCTCCTGCAACGTCTATTGCTATGAAATTCAGTTTGTTGAGATATTTCTCGAAATTGTCCGCCTTGGAAATCTTCAAATCCTTGAACATCTCCCTCGAATCGCAACCCTTGGAATAGTAGGCACACAACATATTTGTGGCGATGGTCTTGCCAAACCGCCGAGGACGCGAAACGCATACATATTTGTTACCCTTGTCGATAAACTTGTTTAATTCGCTGATTAACATCGTTTTATCAACGTATATATCGGCTGCCAGCGTTCTTTTGAAGCCTTCATTGTTTGGATTGAGATAGATGCCCATAATGATTGCTTTTTGTTGTTTTGGCAAAGGTAATTGTTTATTGGGGAAATTGCAAAAAAAAAGTAGATGTATGAAGTGTGTAAAACTTAGATCTTGTGTCCTGAGCGTCGCTGCATACGCACAGACACCCGACTGGGAAAATCCCAATGTCCTCGGCATCAAT
>CAJOGF010000331.1:0-713 GCA_905233995.1 uncultured Bacteroidales bacterium
GTGTTGCATTTACGGCGACCGGTGCACTACCGCCACCCCTGTCAAATCCTCATACACGCCAGTCTCCAAGAAACCGATTATGCTTCGAATGATTAACGCCAAAGCATTGTCCACTTTCCTCAATTCCTTGCCGGTGTATTCGTATTCGTCTAAAACAACATTGTCATGTGGTCTGAATATCCCTTTGATTTTAGATCTCTTCACAACTATTTTTAAGTTGTATTCGTAATTTGCATTCCTTTCAACATACGTTCTTGCGTCACCATGATGATTCGTCAATGAGATTGAGGCGGATAGTACCTCATTGTTCTTTTGTGGAAAGATGATGTACCCGTATTCGCTTGCCCCTTTCGAGGGCTGTAGGCCGATTGCCCTTTTTACATTGGTGAGAAAACCATATATCTGATCGATGCCAGAATAATTTTTTTCAAGTTCTGTTAATTTTTGTATTGCAGTTTCGCGATTAATTTGTATTTTTGCCGCGTCATTCTTGCAAGAAGGTTTATTGGATGAAAGACTCCTCCTTAGAAGTTTGCGAGAATGACTTTTTTGTTTTTGTCTGTTTGATTTTTTGCTTTCGTTTGTTTTCGATTGATTAATGTCTTTGTTCATTGTTTGTTGTCTCTTTTTAGTGTGAATAAATTGATTTCAATATCACGGCAAAGATACAACATCAAAACCCTTTTGTCAAGAGTTTTGAAAAATATTTTTAT
>CAJOGF010000331.1:727-2006 GCA_905233995.1 uncultured Bacteroidales bacterium
TGTGTAAATTACGTTAACTATTCTGTCTTGAATAGTTAATTTTCGAGTCGGGATTTCGCAGGAAATGAGTACTGTGTGTCTAAAACAACGGCGTAAGCCGGTAAAGGTCTCCTTCTTTTGCTATTTTGAACTTTGCGTCGGATTTGGCCACGGCAAATTCGTCGTTCGGGGTGTCAAAGTAGATACTTTTGGGACGGCGATCAGGCGGGTAGGGGAACCAGCCGGTTTGATAGACCGCGCGCCCTTCTCGCATAAAGAACACTTTTGGCCCGACATCTGAATAGCTGATGGCGCTCAAAGGAACACCAAGCGTGTCCAAAATGTCCTTCAAATCCCATTTGCCCGAGAAGTAGTACATGGTGTCCCACTCGTAAAGGGGCAACGTCGCAAAGTCGATTACATAGTTGCTTTGCCGTTCACACTGTCTGTAGGCCTTGAACACTTTGCGGTCTAAGGAGTTCGGTTGGGGTGAACAGCCTGCCAATAAGATGATAATGGAGAGCAGGCCACATACGGTATTCTTTGTTGTTGATTTATTCATGAGGTTACTTTTTTTGGTGGTGGTAAGCATACCACTATTATCGGTGGCAAAAATACGTTTTTTTGTATTATGGCGACCGGTGCACCACCGCCACGCCCGTCAAGTCCTCGTACACTCCCGTCTCCAAGAAACCGATGATGCTTCGGATGATTAACGCCAAAGCATTGTCCACTTTACGCAATTCCTTGCCAGTGTATTCGTA
Organism: uncultured Bacteroidales bacterium; assembly: GCA_905233995.1. Classification (GTDB taxonomy): domain Bacteria; phylum Bacteroidota; class Bacteroidia; order Bacteroidales; family UBA3824; genus UBA3824. Next base: position 1,471 of record CAJOGF010000331.1, read on the forward strand.
TTCGTCCAAAACAACGTCTTTGTGCGGCTTGAACTTGACTGCAATTTTGAGATTATACCCATAATTGCAGTCTTTGTCTAAGTATGTTTGTGCATTAGCATGATGGTTTGTTGGAGATATTGTCGCTTCAAGGAAAGCGCCGTTACTTTTGGGTATTCTGACGATTCCATATTCACTTGCTCCATTTAGTCGTTTTAGTCCTAATGCATTTTTAATATCGGTAAGAAATCCTCGTATCCGATCATTCTGTTGATAACTTTTTTCAAGTGTTTTTAAATTTTCTATTGCTGGTTCGCGAAAAATATGTATCTTTGCCGTGTCATTTTCACAAGAAGGTCTATTGGATGAAAGATTCCTCCTTATACAGTTTGTGGAAATGATTTTTTGTTTTTGTTTGTTCGCCTGTTCGCTTTCATTGGTACTATTAATGCCCATATTTTGTTGTCTCTTTTTAGTGTGAATAAATTGATTTCAATATCACGGCAAAGATACAACATCAAAACCCTTTTGTCAAGAGTTTTGAAAAATATTTTTAT